>OMSJ01000066.1 GCA_900313705.1 uncultured Prevotellaceae bacterium | reverse complement strand
TTGAGCTTTACGCAGAGCATGGATGGGCTGTTATATATCTTTTTCATTGTTGTATCTTCTTACTTGTTAAACATTACCTTTCTGCCATTCATAATGTAAATCTCACCGTTACGAACCTTGCTGACCTTACGTCCGCTCAGGTCGTAGAGCTGAATCTCACCGTTCTCGCTGTTCGGGCATGTTATGTGCGTGTTTTTGCGTTGTTTTGTGGTTGCTTGACCGATTTTGAGTGTTGAGTTGGACAATGTGACTCAAAAATGGATGGAAAATGAGGCTTTTGTCAATGCTTTTCGCATCTTATAGCTTTCTGGCGGCGTTTCTCGGCAGCGTCAAGGTTTTTTGGATGCTTTCTGAAGGGATATGGACGCTGTCCATAAATAATTCTTGATTTCCTTGCGGTGGTTTGCGGATTATTTTATACCTTTGCAGTCAATTTGAAACAAAATACTTGCTATGACAACTTTACTTACCTTGAGCCGCTGGCTGGCTCGATACACGAGTCCTTTCATCATCCTCATCGCCATCATTGCCTTCTTCGTGCCTGACGCTTTCGGTTGGGTGCAGCAGGGGCAGCGGGCGTCGATTATTCTGGGCCTCATCATGCTGACGATGGGCTGCACGCTCTCCATGGAGGACTTCCGCATCCTGCTCGCCCGTCCCGTTGACATCCTCATCGGTGCTGTGGCGCAATACACCATCATGCCGCTTGTGGCATGGACCTTGGCAAATTTCTTCCACCTGAACAGCTTCATGACGGCTGGCATCATACTGGTGGGCTGCTGCCCGGGCGGTGTGAGCAGCAACATCATGAGCTTCCTGTGCAAGGGCGACGTGGCGTACAGCGTTGGCATGACAACGGTTAGCACTTGTCTGTCGCCCTTCGTGACGCCGCTGCTGGTGCTGTGGCTGGCTGGCGCTGAGATTGATGTGGATGCCTGGGGGATGTTCCAGAACATTCTGCTGGTGACGTTACTGCCTGTGACACTGGGCGTGGCGTTCAACTACTTCCTGGGCAAGAGGGATGACTTCAAGATGATACAAGGCATCATGCCCGGCCTGAGTGTCCTGTGCCTGGCCTGCATCGTGGGCGGCGTCATCTTCACGGTTCATCCGCAACTGGAGGCAAACGGTCTGAATCTCATCCTGCTGACGCTGGCCGTCGTGACGCTCCACAACGGAACGGGCTACCTGTTGGGCTATCTGGTGGGCAAAGCGTTTGGCTTCAACACGGCGAAGCGCCGCACGCTCTCCATCGAGGTGGGGATGCAGAACGCGGGCATGGCAACGGTGCTGTCGCGCAACTTCTTCGCCTCGCCTGCCATGATTGCCATGAACCCGATGGCTGCCCTGGCCGTCATTCCATGCGCCATCTCGTGTGCCTACCATAGCATCTCCGGCACGCTGCTGGCCGGCTTCTTCACCTGGCAGGACGAGAGGAAAGTGAAAAGTGAAAAGTGAAAAGTGAAAAGTGAAAAATGACGTGATCTCGTTATAACGTTATGACGTGATTCCTTTATAACGAAAGATTAAGCCAGAGAGCCCCATGAAGAAGTTCACCATCCTGCTGCTTTTGTTGTTCAATGCCCAACTTTCAATCTTCAATCTTCAATGGTCAATGGTCAATGTCATGGCCAATGACGGTGTCTATTACACCAGCGGCAACTTCCTGGTGCCACTCAGGGAGACGGACATCGCGGTGAAGAAGGAGGTGCTGGAGATTACGCTCTGCAGGGACAGCTTCGCCACCGTGACGGTGGACTATACATTATATAATAATAGTGAGGACAAGAGGGTGACGATGGCTTTCGAGGCTGCGGCACCCTACAACGCATGGGTCCCCATCAACCGACAAGGCAGCCATCCGTTCATCGAGGACTTCACGGTGCTTTTCAACGGGGAGAAGCTGACGTACCGCAACGCATTGGTGGAGGCTCATACCATCAATTCATCCGCCGACGAGAAGGGAAGCAGGAAGGACTGCCTCGTGCCTCTCGACCCAAATGAGTGGAAGGGCTATGGCGAGGTGGCTGACAGTCTGCTGCCGATGGACGACGTGCTCGTCAACCCTGCGCTGCCCGACTCGTTCCGTACCTATGCCTATGCCTACTACTTCGACGCGCCGTTCCGCAAGGGAGAGAACCGCGTGCGCCACACCTACCGCTACCGGATGAGCTGGGGTGTAGGGCGCGACTACGAGCTTTCCTATTGGCTGACACCCATCACTCGCTGGCGGGGCGGACAGGTCGATGACTTCACCTTGCGGATTAAGTCTGAAACGGACCGCGAAATCATTATGAACGACAGCCTGTTCCTCGGGGCACCCTTCAAGCTCGAGGGCATCGGCGACATCTACCAACTGCAGTCCGACTACTGGGGCTACAGCCAATGCCTCTTCGCACCGCTCATGGAGGGGAACGTCCTGGAATGGCACGGCACCAACTTCGCCCCGACGGAGAACCTGCACATCGAGCCGCTCTACCTGCTGAAAGGCGGCGTGCGCGGCATGAGCAACCAGGGGCGGGTGGTCGTCACAAAGGACGGCTCCGAGATGCGCTACATAGCTGACTCGGGCGACAACTACTTCGTCGAGGCACAGGACTACGGCCTCGTGCCCAAAGCCGAAGCAAAGGTGGAGTTTCGCGAGGCAACAAAAGGACAGGGATTCGTCTATCTGAACAGCGACATCCGCAGGGCAAACGTCCGTCGGGAGCCGTCGATGAAGAGCAAAGTGCTGTTCACTCTGGACAACGACGGCGAGCTGCCCGAAGGCTATCCCTGCCTTGGGTTCGTCTCGCACAAGGAACCCAACGGCTTCTACAAATGGTGGTACAAGGTGAACGTCAACGGCAAGACGGGCTACATCAGCGAGGAGATTGCCAACTGGGATTCAATTCAACTGTAAACCCTCAAAGAAAGCGTGGTTGAAAAACAAAAGGCTGAGATTTAACTCAGCCTTTTGTTTTTGTTTCTATTGCTGTCCGCGGAAAATCACGAGCACCTCTACTTATGCGCCTATAATTCGGCTTTCTTGACAAAAGCACCTCATGGGGGTTTACTCTAAAGTCCCGAAGGGACGAAAGAGCACAGACGGGGGTTTTAACCCCCGGTAATTGCGCAAAAACAAGAAAAGTCCCGAAGGGACGACAGAGATATAAGCAATTTGGTATTAAACAGGTTATGTACTCTGTCGCCCTTTCAGGGCTTAGTTTTGTTAATGCGCTTGTACCGGGGGTTAAAACCCCCGTCTGTGCTCTTTTGCACCTTGACTTCGTCGACCTTTGGTTCGGTGCTTATTTACCGGACACCAATAATTTGTTTCAAGCGCTTATTCGTCGAGCTTGATGCGGACGTTGCGATACCAAACGTCGTCGCCATGGTCTTGGAAAGCGATGTAGCCACCGTCCTTCTGACCCTCGACAATCATCAGGTCGTAGGCAGCAGGGAACTCGCCACCCTTGCAGAACTTGCTGCCGTCCAGCATTTCCTTCCACTTCGGAGTCCAGAGGTGATACTCCAGCACTTCCTCGCCGTTCTGATAGTGCCAAACAGAGCCTTTGAAGACGCGGATCTTCACGGTGTTCCATTCGCCGAAGGGCTTAGCATTCTGAGGCACAGCGGGAATCATGTCGTAGAGCGAAGCAGCCTGACGGTTGCCGTCCTTGCCCTGGTTGGCATCCTCGTGGTTGGCATTGTCGAGCACCTGATACTCAGAGCAGCTCTGCCAGATGGGGAGGTAGTTGCCGTCCTTGCCTTTGGCTTCCTGAGCCAGATAGAAGATGCCGGAGTTGCCACCTTTGCTGATCTTGTACTCGCACTCGAAGGTGAAGTTCTTGAACTTGTGGGCAAACAGGAGGTCGCCGCCGCCTTCCACTTGGGCTTCGCCTGTGCCGCTACCAACGAGGTGGATGCAGCCGTCGGCGCTCTCCCAACTGGTGGGAACAGCATCCTGACCGTAGCCGCGCCATCCGTCGAGGCTCGTGCCGTCGTAGAGGACATAGTAGCCATCGGCATCGACCTTCAGCAGAGAGAGGTCGTACTGCTCGTTGTCAACGATGGTTGCGCTGTCCTGAGGAGCATTAGGGTCCTGCTTCTCCACACAATTCTTGCAAGCGTCGCACTCGCAAGTACACTTACACTTGTTCTGGCAGCAAGAGGCCAGAAGCATAGCTGCCGTAGCAGCAAAGAAAAAGATTTTCTTCATTTGAAATTGGTTTATGAGGTTTTTGGAATTATGAGGCTAATGGGGCTTATGGGGCCTATGAGGCTCATGGGGCTTATGAGGCCTATGGGGCTAATGGGGCTAATGGGGCTAATGGGGCCTATGGGGCTTATGGGTTACTTTCTGCTGCTTAGGTCCTGGGGGTCTTCGATGATGCTGGGTATCTTCTCGAAGATGGCTCTCCACTTGGCAGCATCGAACTTGGGACGGCGGTCGTAGTAATAGACGCCGTTCTTCTCCTGCTCGACGTCGGTTATCTGGGTATAGCAGAAGCCTACCACACCCTTGCAGGCTTTGATGGCATCGACTTCCTTCTCCAGTATCCTGAAGAACTCGTCCTCGGTCTCTATCTGTGCGCCGTAGCCCCAGGAGTTGGCTCGCTCTTCTTTGGGAATCCAGCCCAGGCCGCCGAACTCGTCAATCATGTAGGGTTGTCCTTGCCAATCTGCCAGGTAGTCCTTGCCGCCCATGTTGCGATAGTGAGGTGCGCCGTCCCTGAAGGTGTGGTTCTCGACCAGCTTTTCATATTCGCGGCTGTAGTCGTGTACGCTCCAGATGTCTGTCTTGACATGGGCATCTCCGCTGGCATCGTTGACGGGACGTGTGGGGTCGATGGCTTTGGTGAGGTTATAGAGGTCGTTGACGAAACGGACATAGACGCCGTCGCGTGCGCCCCAAGTCTCGTTGAGAGGCGTCCAGGTGACGATGCTCGGGTGGTTGCGGTCGCGCACCACTTCGTCCGCCCACTCCGTCAGGAAGTTGCGGACGGCCTCTTCGTTGTTGACGTCCAAACCCCAGCTTGCCTGCTCAGCCCAAGTGATGTAGCCCAGCTTGTCGGCCCAGTAGAAGTAGCGCTCTTCGAAGACCTTCTGGTGCAGACGTGCGCCGTTGAAGCCCACGGCCTTGCTCATCTCGATGTCATGCTTGAGAGCCTCGTCGGTGGGAGCCGTCCAGATGCCGTCGGGATAGAAGCCCTGGTCGAGCACAAGACGCTGGTAGTAAGGCTTATTGTTAAGGTAGAAGTAGCCGCCGGCCAGGTGTATCTTGCGCATACCGGCGTATGATTTCACTTTGTCCAGCACGTTGCCCTTGGCGTCGCGAACCGTGTAGATGACGTCATAGAGGTTGGGAGTCTCGGGAGTCCACAGCTTGGGGTTCTTGATGGGCAGCACGATGACGGTGTTGTTAGTTGCCGGAGCCGTCTTGGTCGAAACGAGCTTCTGCTTCTCGTCGAACACCTGAACGGTCAGCATACAGCCGTTGCCTTCCTCGTAGAACTCGGGACGGACGACGAGCTGCTGCTGGTCGATGTCGGGCGTGGCGAAGACTTGCTTCAAAGCCTCCGGGCAGACCGCTTCCATCCAGACCGTCTGCCAGATGCCTGTGACGCGGGTGTAGTTGCAGCCTGCGCTGTAGTAGCCTGTGCTCTGCTTGCCGCCGGGCTGCTTGCCGCCACGCAGGTTGTCCTTCACCTGAATGACGAGGTTGGCGCTGCTGCCAGCCTTCACGAACTTCGTGATGTCGAGGGAGAAGGAAGAGCCAGCGCCGCAGTGGCGACCGACCTTCTTTCCGTCGATGAAGATGGTGGCGTCATAATCGACGGCACCAAAGTTGAGCAGGATGTTCTTTCCGCCCCAAGTTTCGGGCACGGTGATGGTGCGCTGGTACCAGATACAGGGGATGAAGTCGGTATGCTTCACGCCTGAGAGACTGCTCTCTGGGCAGAAGGGGACGGTTATCTTGCCGTCGAAGCCCTTGCTGTTGCGGAAGTTTCTATCGGCTCCCGTCTGACCGAAGTCGAAGCTATAGGTCCAAGTGCCGTTGAGGTTCACCCAATATTCCCGCTCGAACTGCGGACGCGGGTACTCGCTGCGGGGGAGGTCCGCTGCCTTTACGCTGCTGCTCAAACCGAGCAAAAGGGTTGCTGCCATGAGCAGCTTGCTGAAATGTTTCATATCTTCTATACTATATTATATATTATAACGTTTAGTCCAACTCCTTTTGACGTTGCGCATCGTGCCCCTCGACGAGGCTCGTTGCTCAACGCAACACGCCTAGTAGTTTGATTGTTCATGTATATGCAATTGCATGTTCATGTATATTCAATTGCATATACATGAACAATCAAACTATACTCCCTGTCAGAACAACCCATCGAACAGGTCGCCCTGCACAGCTTTCTTGGCAGAAGCGGTCTCCTTCTTGTAGAGTTTCTGCAAGGCCGCCACAGTCTGACGGATGTCGTCGCGCAGGTTTTCGGGCGCCAGCACCTCGACATCCGTTCCGAAGCTCAGGAGCAGATTCCCGAGTTCGCGGCTCATGGGCAGCTCCACCTGGATGGTCACGGAGTTCGTCTTCATGTCGCTGCTGCGCTGCAGGACTTCCGGGTTGCCCAGCCTCGTGCGGACAGCCTCCTCGTTTCCCGTAATGCGAAGGGTGACGGGTTCAGGAGTCCCTGCGGGCAAGGCAGGCATCTGGGCCGGTTCCCCGCCATAGTTGAGGAAGGCGGCGGCTTTCAGGAGCGGGTTCTTCCATTGCAGGTTGGTGTAACGCAGGATGCGCTTGTGGCCACGACGGAAGCGCGGCTCGAGCTTCGCCCCCTTCTGAACGAAGTAGGCCAGGTCGTTCTGCAGCATACGCTTGCTGCAACTGAACTCGCGATTGACAGCCTTGAGGCGCACATTGACATAGTGAATCAGGCTACGCGTATTGCCGGTCTCGTTTGTTTTGGTTCGCTCTCCCATGAAGTATTCCATTTCGGGATCGCGAAGAGCCTCGTCCAGAATCATCCAGCGGAGGCGTTGCAGGTCATTCTGTATCATGGATTATTAGAAATTTGTTCACCTTAGAAGTTCTTGATGAACTCAGGGATATTCTTGATGGTATTTGTCATGCGTCGGAAGATGGTCTGCGTGGGAGGAGTGAAGACCTTGTGGGCATTGATGGTGTAGGAGCCGGAGCCGACGAGGAGGCAGATGTCGTTGCCCTCCACCTCTGCGCTTGCCCATCGCAGACTATGCATTCCCTGCACGGTATAGCCGCTTGGGACATGGACACGGGCGGTGGCATTGGCAGGAATATCAACCACCCACGTGACGCCTTCCTCCGTGCGCCACCATTCGCTGCCGACGGTGCCATAGGGCGTATCGTGCGTGGCACGGACATGGTTCAACTGCTCGGGCATGTTGATGTGCATGTCCAGTTCCTTGTAGGCAAGGCTGCCCGTTGCCTGACGGATGCCAGCCAGGTCGCCGTACATCCACACGAGCACGTCGCCCAGCAGCATGACGTGATTGGCGCTGTTCATGGCTGGGTCTGCCGTATCGCCGTTCCAGAGTTCCCAGATGGTGGTGGCTCCCTTCTCTATCATATAGCCGAAGCTCGGATAGTCCTTCTGCAGGATGATACGCATGGCCTGGTCGAGGTGGCCGCGACGCGTCAGGCCTGTCATGAGGTGCTGCATACCGAGTACGCCGCAGCTCACGTGGTCCTGATAAGTATCCTTCGTGACGTCCACGATGTTCTGCAGGACGCGTTCCTCTTCGCCATCGGGCACAAGGCCGAACTCCAGCGAGAGGAGGTTGGCGGTGACAGTATTGTTAGCGTAGCTGCCAGTCTCTGGGTGATAGAAGTGACGGTTGTAGGCTGCTTTGAGAGCTTGCTGCTGCTTGTCGAAGGCAAACATGTCGCTCTCTATGCCAAGCCTCATGGCCATGTCGCCCATCATGGTGAGCATACTGTAGTACATGGCTGTCGAGATGAGACTGCCGTCCGTCTTGCGGGCGGGGTCTTCGCTGTGGATGAGCTCGGGCCTCTCTGGGGGCATACACCAGTCGCCCCAGCAGTTGGTAGCCACGACGCCGTCCTTGAGGTTGCGGTCCAGGTAGCGCATGTAGCTCTGCAGGTAGGGATAGTACTTGAGAACTGCGTTGATGTCGTTATAGCGACGGTAAAGCATATAGGTAGCATAGACGGAGAGAGCCTCCCACGCGATGTCCTTCTGGCGAACCACCCAGAAGGCCGGTGCCACGTCTGCGATAAGGCCATCGTCGTCCTGCGTGTCGAAGACGTCCTGCAGCCACTTGTAGTAGAGTGCACCGTTATCGACCAGCATGTTCTCACCAAAGCATCCCATCACATGGTCGCCCATCCAGCCCATGCGCTCATCGCGTTGCGGACAGTCGGTAGGCATACCGTGATAGTTGCCGATGATGCCCCAGTAGGCATTCTTGTGCAACTGGTTGAGCAGTTCGTTGTCGCACCAGAAGGTGCCTCGGTCTGCCATGAAGTCATAGATGACGCAGCCGGTGATGTCTGCTGCCCTGGGCTCTTTCTCTATGCCGGACACCTCGACGAAGCGGAAGCCCTGATAAGTGAGTTCGGGCTGATAGGTGAACATGCCGTCGGCAGCAGGAATGTAGGTGTCGGTACACTTGGCTGAGCGCAGGTTGGCGACGTAGAGCTGGTCGGGATTGTTTGGCTCGAGCAGTTCGGCATGGCGGATGACGACGGGCACGTTCTTCTTTCCGAAAAGAGAGACGCGGAGCTGTCCCACCATGTTCTGCCCCATGTCGATGATGTAGCGCCCGTCGGCGGTGCGGCGGATGCTTTGGGGCTTCAGTTCCTTCTGGACGCGCATCCCGGGACAGGGCTGAGGCTGCTCGATGCCGGTGGGAGCCTTCATGCGCTGTGCCTGCTGCCAGCCGGAGTCATCGAAGGCTGCCGTGTTCCAGCCTTTCATCTCGCGGGCTGCCTCGTAGCGCTCGCCGTCATAGAGGTGGTTGCGCTGTATGGGGCCTTGAGTCGTGACCTTCCAGTCCGTGCCGGTAACAAGGGTGATGGTGTCGCGGTCAGTCTCGACGACGAGCTGTGCCTTCAGCCGAGGCAGTCCGTAGGAGGTGCAGTTCTTGTTGAAGCCAAGCACGTAGCCGTTGCCCAGTACCGTGCCTATGGCATTGTTCCCGCGACGCAGGAGGGACGTGACGTCGTATGTGTTGTAATAGACTGTCCTGGTATAGTCCGTCTGCAGCGTACCGAAGACGTCTTTGCTGACGGGCTTGCCGTTGATGTATGTGGTACTGTAGCCCATGCCGCTGACGTAGAGTGTGGCGCGGCGCACTTTTCCATCGACGGAGAAAGCACGACGGAGATAGCGGGCAGGCAGGTCATAACACTCTCCGTCTGACGATTTGCCATTTAGCGTTTCCTCGCTTCCTATCCATTGTGCTTCGGGAAGGAAATGCTTGAGGCCCGTCAGGAAACTTTGCACAGGGCTTTTCAGGCATTCTCCTGTGCTGAGCCATACCTCCACCTGCCAGTACACCTGGCTCTGATAGGGCAAGCGCCGCCCCTGATAGGGCACAGCCACGCTCTCGCTGGAGTTGGTTTGCTCGCTGTCCCACAGCAGGTTGCGCCCTGCCTTAAGGTCTGACATCGAGGTCGCCACACGGAGCCGGTAAGCCGTCTGCATCACGTTGAGCTTCTTGCTCTCTATCTGCCACGAGAACTGAGCCGTACGGACGATGCCGGCGGGCTCTGTCATTCGGCAAACGCGGAATCCCTTCAAGTCGCTTCCCGTCGCACTCTGCAATATCATAAACAATGCCACTAATGGCAAAATTAACCTCCTCATATGGTTCTTTATTTATAAATATGCTGCGAATTTACACTTTTTTTTGCAAAGAAGAAAGCATATTCCAAAAAAATACCTACATTTGCTAAGAGATTTGACAAAAAAGCTGAGAAATGGAGAACGAAGAAGAGTTTTTGCCGCCTCTCAATACGCAGAAAGTACAATGTTTAATGCTCAATAACCTACGACCTATGAAAAAAATGTATCTGCTGGCATCCATGCTGCTCACAGCTTTGGCTGCCCAGGCCCAACAGGCCATCTTCGAGAGACACGACACACGTTCGCCGCAGTTCAACGACGACGGCACCGTCACCCTTCGCATCAAGGCACCCGACGCACAGAAAGTAAGCGTCATCGGCGACTGCATCAAGGACGGACGCCAGGACATGACGAACCAGGACGGCGTCTGGAGCTACACCACAGCAGTCCTCCCGCCTGAACTCTACAACTACCGCTTCTACGTGGACGGCGCTGAGGTGCAGGATGCCGGAAACATCGAGCGTAGCCGCGACGTACGCTCCTTCATGAGCACCTTCACAGTTAGCAAAGAAAAAGGCGACTGCGGCTGGCTCTACCAGAACCACAACGTGGAGCACGGAGACGTGGCACACGTCTGGTACGACAGTCCTACACTCGGCATGAAGCGCCGCATGAGCATCTACACCCCACCAGGCTACGACAAAGGTAAGGCCTACCCCGTCCTCTACCTGCTCCACGGCGCCGGAGGAGACGAAGAAGCATGGCTCACGCTGGGACGCATGGCACAGGTCATGGACAACCTCATCGCGCTGGGCAAGGCAAAGCCCATGATTGTGGTGACTCCCAACGGCAACGCCTCGGACGACGCAGGACCGCTGGAAACAGGCCTGACAAAGAAGGAATGGCCCAAAAAGTCATACGAAGAGAGCTTCACCGACATTATGAACTACGTGAAGTCGCACTATAAGATAAAGAAAGGAGCCGACAACACAGCCCTCTGCGGACTCTCGATGGGCGGCTACCACACCTTCCGCATCAGTATGCTCAACCCCGGCACCTTCGGCTACATCGGCCTCTACTCCGCAGCCGTCCGCCTGGACCGCTCACAGAAGAGCTTCGAAGAGCAGCTCAACGACCACCCCGAAGCAGCAGGACAACTGAAAGCCCTCTTCGACTCCAAGCCACACCTCTACTGGATAGCCATCGGCAAGGACGACTTCCTCTTCCAGCAGAACGTCGCCCTGCGAAGCTACCTCGACAAGATGCAATACCCCTACGAATACTACGAAAGCGAAGGCGGCCACATCTGGCGCAACTGGCGTATCTACCTCACCATGTTCGCACAAAGACTCTTCTGAAACAGAAGCACACACTCGGCAACACCACCTCAGCTACCCAAGAGCGGTTCGCACTCGGACCACTCTTGCGGTAGCGGGCTGGTACGCTAAAAAGGGCGTCGCGATTCGCGACATCGTTTCTGATTTTCGATGGAAATCATAATAGGCGGCAACAAACCACCGAACAAATTCTCCACAAATCGCCGAAAACCGCTATGAGTGGCTTAAGAAATTTCTTAAACTCTCACCCTGCCCCATCTCATAGTCAGATAGTTCTGTCTTCATTTGGGTCTGTCTTCATTTGGGGACTCACATCGTCAGGCAACCCCACATTACCATAATCATCTAGGAAGTCACGGAAATGGTAATATCGGCACCAGTAGCAACAGATGTTGGTGAACCACCCCTTACCTTCGTCTTTTTCGTCTTTGTGTGACTTCAATTCCATTGGCATTTGCCATATAAGAGGCTGCCACTCGTTTCTGTTGCGCACCTCTATGTGAAAACTTATATTATACACCACGTAAACGTAAGAGATAACTATGGCAAAGAATAAACCTACTCCATTAAAGGACGAACCCGTGATGTCGCTCGATGACATAAGCACCAAACTTGATAATCTGGCTGCTTCAATCGGAGCTTTACAGAAAGAACCATGCGAACCGGCTGTACCCAAAGTGAACATTCTGGTCAAAGGCCTGCATTTCAAGACAGAAGAAGAGTTCCGTGAGAAGGTCATCCTCCTCTATAAAGGTTTGGGGATCTATAACCAAGAACAAGAAGATGCTTATATCCAGGAGTTACACGAAAAAGGGGAACTTTCCAATAGGGAAATGCTTCAGGCGATTTACAAGAAGACTTGCGCCATTCCAGATGATAATAATCATGTGCCAAACTCTTTGAAGAATCAGCTTATACACCGTTGGCACAAAATAAAAGAGCACATCCATATTGTGTTCTATGAACCAAGCAACAAATGGTATCGTAATGTCTATGCCTGGATAAGCATCATTTTGACGTTTATGTTCACCATCTTCACCATCTATGAGGTTGTCAATGTGAATCGTCTGAAAGCATATAATGAAGATTTGCAAACCATCGCGGCCCAACATCAGATGACCCGTGAGATTGTAAAGGAACTCGACCCGAAACTCTTTATCACCCTTGATGGTTATGATGAGTTGGTCAAGCAGCAAGGTTTTGCTTCAACTTGGCGTAAGTTTAAGGCAGCGCAGCAACAGACGAAGCAGGAGTAACTATCTGCTTCATCGGTTTCAGTTGTTTTTGTTGATAATATTACCACTACCTCAAACAAGGCATATTCACTCCATTAATGTGTAAAAAACTTATCTACATTCTTATTTATGGTTCAATAAACACAGGCGTTCCTTTTTCATTGCCAGAATTTATCTCTATCAGCTTCTCAATTAGACGATGATTAGCCATAAGGCTTAAATCTATGTCGAGTGGTTCTATTGAGAAAGTCATGTAACTTCTGCGAGGATTCTTGTTGGGATAGTCCATCGCTTTCAGTTCTTCCTTCCCCATCTCCTTATGTCCTGTAATAGTATAGGCAGACAGCTTGTCAGGTTTACCAAATTCATATAGGACTAACAGGGACGTTCTTTCAAACATCTCTCTATGCTCTTCCATAGATCCCTTAGTCTTACCCAACCTTACATTATATATATTATGCGTGAGAATCCAGTCTTTCTGTTTCTTATTCTTGGTACATCCAACAAGAATGGTTTTATCTCCACCGAAGAAATCTATAATGTTCTGATCAAAGCGATTCCATTTATAGCACTCAAATGGTTCTGCAGCCATCATCATTCCTTCTTCTTCCTCAAATTGAGGATACATAGAGATGACTGGAGCTGTTTTTTCCGTCTCTTCGTCATCTGTTTGCTCGTATTTCTTGAAGTTCTCCGCCTGCTCAAAAATTTCCTTGAACACCTCATCCTGCGGAACTGGAGGATAGCCATGCTCTGCCAATATCAGGATCAAGTCCATCTGCAGTTCTGCTTTGATGTCAGAACGATTGGCCCAATCGGTATATTTCGACTTGTCATCCACCATCTTCTTCACAGCAGCTGCCAATGTCAGAAGTTTGTTTTCTGGATATTCAAAGCCGAACTTATGGGCTATCTCTTTCAGGATATCATAGAAAGCTTTCTCCTCGTAGGTGATTCCTAAGTCCTTGAATGATTTCTTCTCTTTGTTCACCTCCTTCAACAACTCTGCCATCTGCTTGGCTACTTCATTGAGCCGCCCTTCATCTTATTGACCTTCTTGAAGTCGGTAATAACAGTCCGAAGCAGTTTCTCCATCAGTTTTACCTTCGTATTAGGCAACTTCAGTTTCTCCAGCCTCGTCATATAGTCTTCACTCAGCAAGTCCAGGTCCTTTGTGTTCGCATTCACCTGAGCTACTTCCTCCACTCCGTCCGACTTTAATGCTTCTGCTATCATCTGGCTCACCTTCCGATTCATCTGTGAAGCATCGGGAGCATCACCCTTTGTCAGTTTGAAGATGATAGACCTTACACCTGTAAAGAAGTGTATGTCCTCACGATCCTTATCGCTGATTGCCTCATGATTGGAGCAGAGGTTGAAGGCAGATTTCAGTTTCTTGGCATGTCCCATGAACTGATTTTGCGTTTTCTCCGTAACCTGTACAAATTCAGCCGCATGTTTCAAGCATTCCAACTGTTCCAATGGTGTACCCGTTGAGAACTTGCTGTAATCGAAGGTATGGAACATTCGGCGCAGGATGTCCAACTCGTCTTTCACCATCGTCACACTCTGTTCGATGGTTTCCACGTTGTCGCCCATGTCACCACCACCGGCATATTGCTTCAGGGCATTGTTCATATTGCTCTTGATGCCGATGTAGTCAACCACCAGGCCTTTATCCTTACCCTCATACACACGGTTCACTCTCGAAATGGTCTGTACCAGCGTGTGTTTCTGTAAAGGCTTGTCTATATACATCGTGTCGAGACAAGGCACGTCAAAGCCTGTTATCCACATAGACACGACGATAGCAATCTTGAAGTTAGAGTCTGGATTCTTGAAGAGCACATCAAGTGCTTTTCTATCTTCGTCCGAACCAATCAGTTCGCGAAGTTTCGGATTATCGTCCTTCTCACGAGTCATCACCAATCGGATGCGCTCTACTGGCGTCTGGTCTTCCGAGCCAATCTTCTCCTCCCATTCGGGGCGCAAGGCAATAATCTGTTTATACAGGTCGTAGGCTATTTCGCGACTTGAGCACACAAACATTGCCTTACCGCAAACGGTGCTTCCTTCCTCTATTCGCTTTTCATAGTGTTCAATAAAATCCTTTGCCACCACAGCCAAACGGTTCGGATCACCCAGAATCTTGTTCATCTGCGTCACCGCCTTCTTGCTTTCCTCTATCTGGTATTCATTGGCGCCTTGTTCTTCACATTGCTTATAGTAAACCTCTATCGCCTCCAGTTGCTTGTGGTCGGCAAATACCTTGGCTGCTCTTCCTTCATAAACGATACGACGAGTGATGCCGTCTGCCACCGATTCTGTCATGGTGTAGCTATCCACCACATCGCCAAACACATCTATCGTTGCATCAATAGGCGTTCCTGTGAAGCCAACGTAGGTAGCATTGGGCAGTGAGTCGTGCAGATACTTGGCAAAGCCATAGCTGCGCTTTACGCCTTTATCAGTAATGGTCACATTCTGTTCCACATTTGTCTGCGAACGATGGGCTTCGTCGGAGATGCAGATGATGTTGGCGCGGTCAGACAGCAGATTGATGTCCTCGCTGAACTTCTGAATGGTAGTAAGGAACACGCCTCCGCTCTTTCTTCCTCTCAGCTTCTTGCCCAACTCTTCACGAGTCTCTACGTTTACTACTGTCTCATCACCTATGAACTGTTTGGCATTCACGAACTGTGCCGATAACTGGTCGTCCAAATCTGTGCGGTCGGTTATCAATACAATAGTAGGACTTGCCATGTGGCGACTACGCATCAGCATACGAGTAAGGAACAGCATCGTGAGGCTCTTTCCACAACCTGTAGCTCCAAAATATGTGCCGCCCTTTCCGTCGCCATGCAGGTTGATATGCGAATGCTCCAAGATGTTTTCGTAAAGCCTGTGTGTGGCGAAGAACTGCGGATAGCGACAAACTATCTTCCTTTCACTCTTCGAGGTGTCAGGGAAGAATATGAAGTCCTTCATCACACTCAGCAGTCTCTCCCGTCTGAATAGTCCTTCCATCATCGTGTGCAAGGAGTCAATGCCGTCGTTTGCCTTGTCTGTTCGCTCCACCTTGCGCCAGGCATAGAAGAACTCGTAAGGCGAGAATAGCGTACCATATTTATTATTCACGCCATCGCTAATGACGACGAATGCATTATAACGGAACGACTCTGGAATATCTCTGCGGTAGCGCACCGTCAACTGTGTATAGGCATTCATGATGGTGGTATCTTCCTTCACGGCACTCTTGAACTCCAATACCACTACGGGGAATACGCTTCTCTGTTCCCTTTATCTCCAGTTGGTTGACAATCTTGAAGATATTCCTGTCAACATCATTAAAGTCTATCACTTCCACGAACAAGTCTGGCAGCGAAGCATCCTCACGCTTGATGGCGAAGCCCTCCGTCATCAGTCGATACGTCTGCGCGTTCTGTTCATAGAGCGGAGCGCCATTGTCTGCCGTCAGCTTTGCAATGACTCGCTCCACCTCCAAGGGCGTGATTCCCTCTTGGGCATATCTGCCCATCAGATACATCCGCAAATCATCACGCAGCAGCACCTCCGTCTGCTCCTTGTGTATCGTCTCGCCATTCACGTAGCTGTAGCCCTGTTGTTCAAACAGTTCCATGATGGCCATCTCCAGCGTATGTTCGTTAAAGTGTGACATA
>OMSJ01000060.1 GCA_900313705.1 uncultured Prevotellaceae bacterium | reverse complement strand
AGTTGTATATAAGCAATACTGAATGGACAGAAAACATGTTTAATCACGATATTTGGAAACCGATAAATGAAATAATAGTATAAAGTACGAATCATCATTGTTTTATGGGCAGGCACTTTGTCACTTCAGGTCTCTGACATATGGATATAGAAAAGATGCCTAGGAATCACGGGGACGATGTTGTGTCCAACTTTCTGGGTTCGCTTCATTCTGGTAATCATTTCGAAATAATTAATTAACTTTGCAAACGAAATATAGTTGAAAGATGTCAGATGTATGATAGAAGAGGTATATGGAGTCACAGATTCAAGTAAATAAGGACTTACGAAATGGAATGAGGCATAATTATGGAACAGGTGATGTTCCAGGAGCAATACTATAATTCAGACATAATAATGTGAAGCCAACAACATTTGGTTGGCAAGGAGATGGCTGTAGCGAGGACTTGAAGTCTTTACAAAAGTTAAAAACAAAAAGATTTAGGGGAAAAGTTTGGTGCAATATGTAAAAAGGTCGTACATTTGCATACGAGAAATAAAAATCTGTCACAAGAACGATTTATTAAGGTACATGAAAAGAAGCATCTTATCTTTGGTCCGCTGCCGGGCAGTTCTGTTGCAAAGTTAATGCTTTGCTGATTGGACTTGGACTTGCTCCATTGTGGGAGGAAGGACAGGATTGAGATGTGTGTTCTTTGACTTATTGTGCCATTTCTGCGTGTTTTTGTGATAGAGAATTCAAAATAGAAGTCTCTATATAGTTACCTGCGGGCACTTGCCATGGGCATCTGCCTGTACCTTCTTGCGCCCTGAACTGAAGGGCATTATTGCATTTGATTGATTTTGATTATAAATAAGAAAGGGATCTATTATGAGAAACATTAGTAAGATACAAAGACTGATATCAGGATTTAAGAGACAAAACAGACAGACGGTCCTAAGCCACCTCGACACAATGGCAGACGACCCTGTCGTATTTTCCAAGCACCTGAAGGGCATCGCCCCACACCTGAAGAGCAATGACATCTATCTATACATCGACCATTGGTGCATAGTCGTGGTCTGCTTAGACTGCATCGAACGCAAAGACGAGCTGGCCGACGAGGAGCGGTTCAACGGCGATCCTCCACTCTACTTTACGGAAAACTCCTTTCGCATCAGCCCTGTCTGGCTGCTCTCCCAGACAATGAAGCAGATAGAAGAGAAACTTGCTGAATCCAACATAAGCCTCCACATGAGGGGCGTGCTTCTCTCGAAGAGCAGTTTCATCAACGCCGGCGACATGAAGGAGATCTGGGAGGAGATGAACGTTACGGTCATTGACAAAATGGAGATGCTTTCGAGCGAGACAATCTGTGTGAACGAGGATGATGACAATCTCAATGGAACGATGGTCATGGTTGCGTTAAAGGATCTTATGAAACGACCTGAACAAAAATCTGAGGCGGAGCAAGAGTTTATGAAAATGCTGGACGAATTTATGAGCAGCAATGTTGCCGGCACTAAGGAGAATGAGAATAAGGAGGAGGCTGATGAAGCAGAAGAGGATAAACAGGCGGATGACCTCCCCAGCGACAACTCTTCAAACTTAGAACTGCCATCGGACATTATTGAGCAGAACAACAACCTCTGCGTCAAAGTAAAGATACTGCCACCAATGGAAAATCCAAGAGCCGAACTGGACAAGCTGGTGGGGTGTCAGGACATCAGGAATCGCATCGACGAACTGTTAGCGATGACCCGCTACAACAAGATGATTCGCAGGGCCTTCCCTGACGCTAAACTTCACGAAGTCTCTTTACATAGTGTCTTCTATGGCCGACCAGGAACAGGCAAGACTACCGTCTGCAAGATATTCGGTTCGCTGCTGCACGAGGCTGGTGCTCTGTCGAAGGGTCATGTCGTGGTGGCCGACCGAGGGACTTTCATCGGAACGCTTTGGGGCGATGAGGAACGTAGCGTCCGACAAGTTCTGGAGATTGCACAAGGTGGTGTGCTGATGATTGACGAGGCTTACCTACTGAACGGCAAGCACGAAAGCGACCCGGGAAAACTGGTCATTCCGTTGCTGATGCAGGTGCTGGCAGATGAGAGCCAACGCGACATCGCCATAGTGCTCTGCGGTTACAAGGAGCCGTTGTCACAACTGATTAAGTCCAACATCGGACTCGATTCGCGCTTCCCCAACCGCTTCGAGTTCTGCGACTTTACGGTTGATGAGCTCATGGAAATTACGCGTCGCCGCATCGGAGAATACAAGTATCGCTTCACGCGCCAAGCCTGGCAGAAGTACAAAAACATGCTGACGACAGCCTATAAAAGTCGCGACAAGGATTCGTGGGGCAATGCCCGATTCGTAAGTAACCAACTGGAACGCATCTACATCAAGCATGCCCTGCGTTGCGTGAAGGAGAATACCGCCGAAGGTGAAAAGCTACTCACGCTCACGCCTGCTGACATTACTCCCATTGAAGTGCCACAGGCTAAACCGCGAATCGGGTTCTAACGGGCATCTGTGAGCTGCTTCAACAGGTTGTGCTACCTACAGTCTCACTTTCTTCTTGACGGGTTTTGACTCGTTCTGCAGACGGTCGAGGGCTGTGACGACATAGGTGTACTTCGTGTTGCCTCCCTGATAGTCCAGCGGGAGCATCGTATTCCTTGTGATGCATAGGATGTGGGAGGCATCGTTCAAATCAACCTTTTCGCCGGCAGTAAAGCGATAGACGACGTACTGGTGTGCTCTGTCCATCTCGGTCCTGGCATCGGGTGCTGTCCAGAAGAGGACCGGTCCGTCCTCGGTCCAGAGAATGGTCGTCTTGCGGGGTTTGCCTGGTGCTTTGTTGTCTATCCAGGGCATCAGAGGCTGCAGGGCGGGGGTGCTATGGTACATCTGCCGCAGTACTTCCTGATAGTTGCCGGGGTTCTCGCAGACGGCGGCAGCGTACCATTGGCAACTGCCATAGATGCCGGGCAGATTGCGCTGCAACTGGTACTTGCGGTGCATCTGGTGCTGATTCGGTGCCGTCGGGTCGGGGAACTTGACCGTGCGGTTGACGTCCTGCCCGATATAGACGGGTCGGGAGCCTGCATTGGCGCTCCACCAGTGTATGATGGTTTCATAGTCGGCAGCCTTGTTGCCGATTTCCCAGTAGATCTGTGGTATGTTGTAGTCCACCCAACCCTTGCGCACCCATTCCAGTACGTCGGCATAGAGGTCGTCGTAGTTCTGTAGTCCGTATGTGGCGCTGCCTTTGGGGTCTGACTGCTGGTTGCGATAGATGCCGAAGGGTGACACTCCGAACTTCACCCAGGGCTTTTCCTGGCGGATCGTCTGGCACATCTGCTGCATGAACATGTTGACGTTCTGTCGGCGCCAGTCAGCACGGTTCATGCTGCTTCCGTAGGTGTAGTACGAGGTGTCGTCGGGGATGTCAACTCCCTCAACGGGATATGGATAGAAGTAGTCGTCAATGTGTATGCCGTCCACGTCGTAGCGGCTCACGATTTCCCTCACTACCTGGCAGATGTAGTCGCGGTTTTCCGGGCGTCCCGGATCGAAGATGAAGAGGCCGTCGTAGTTGAAGAAGCGGTCGGGGTGGCGCGAATACTCGTGATTGGCAGCCAGGGCCGTCGTGCTCTTCGTCTTGGCTCGGAAGGGATTGATCCAGGCATGAAGCTCCATTTGTCGGGCATGGCATTGTTCTATCATCCATTGCAGAGGGTCCCAATAGGGGTCTGGTGCGAGTCCCTGCTGCCCCGTCAGGTAGCGGCTCCATGGCTCTAAGAGAGTGGGGTAGAGTGCATCGCCTTCCACGCGTACCTGGAAGAAGATGGCGTTGATGCCGTCCTTCTGCAGGTCGTCCAGTTGGCTGAGGAGCATGGACTGCATACGGTCGCGCCCGATGTTCTGGAACTGTCCGTTGACGGCCTGTATCCAGGCTCCGCGGAACTCTCTCTTGGGATTCTGTCCCATCATTGTAGCTGCTGCAAGGAGCAGTATGATAAGTAGTTTATGCTTCATAATGGTGCAAAGTTACGAAAAAATAAGAAAAGAATAAAGTGAATGGCGAAAAATTATTCATCTTTCCTCGAAAAAAGAGCATTCTTTGTGCCGTAGGATGTACAGGGAAACGGGGGTGTAGTAGTTAACGTGAGTTCTTCGTGATGAGAGGGAATATGAAAGCAGGCATTGTCCGCTTCCCGATGAGGAAGCAAACAATGCCTGCAGGTGTTTCGTGTACTTATGCATGGCGAGATTACTGCTCTGCCATCAGATTGAGAATGCTGACGAAGTCGGCGATGTCTATGTTCTTGTCTCCGTTGATGTCGGCGGCTTCGCTATAGCTTCCTTCAGCCATCAGGTTGAGGACGCTGACTGCATCGGCAATGTCAGTCTTCCCGTCTCCATTCAGGTCTCCTGTCTTTTCTGCCGGTACTTTCGGAATCTCTGGCAATACGATGCTTTGCAGTCGCAATTCTTCCGGCAGGGTGGTGGTGAAGTAGGAACCGAGGGCAGCGAGCGAATGGTTCACCGTCACGTACTCGAAGGCAGTCCCTTCCTCATTCAGGACGTAGCAATCCTTGACGACAGGCGCTATCGTCGTGCCGAAGTACTTATAGTCGGGCGATGTGACGACCATCTTGCCGCTGCCCGCCTTGTAGAACGGAACGTTGAGCGAGCGGAAGGTGAGCGAGCGTCCTGCCATGGTGGAGTCGGCAGCAATGATGTAGGGTGTCTCAGCACGAAGGGTGGTGGCAGGGGCGAAGATGACCATGCCGTTGTCTCCCTGGGCAGCAAACTGGTAAATCCAGAAGTGCTTGAGGCTGTCGTTGAGGCTGACGGGAATGCTATCGACGAAGATGGAGTCGGCTTCAAAGGGCATGGTGAACGTGTGCCAGCGAGTGCCGTCCTCCGTCTCGGGGAAGGTGTAGGAGAATGAAGCACTGTCTGCCTCAAAGCTGGCGGGGACGTAGAAGGGCATGTCGTTTACCAGATTGATGTGGTTGGCATGTCCTCCATCCACGGCATTGAACGGTTCGAGGTTGGCCGGAACCGCCATGCCAGAGGCAAAGGCATAGATGGTGTTGGGATTCTTGTTGGGTGTCAGGCGGGTAATCTTGTCGCAATCGGCATAGAGTCCGCAAATGGTGCTGGCTGCTGTGAGCACGGAACGGTAAGCCTGGCCTGCGATAGTGCCGTTGTTCTTCCATGTCAGGGTGCCGGCTTTCACCTCGAATTTGTGGTCCCATAAGCCACCGCTGGTCAGCGTTCCGTCCTGATTCCCATACATGGCCTTGAAGCGGTAGTAGTAGCCATCGCTGAGATTGTCGAAGTCAAATTCTATGCTGGTTGTCTTGCCACGCGGGATGTCAACATAGAATGAACGGGTTGAGCCGCTGTATGCTGTGCTCGATCCTATCTTCTGGCTCCATATCTGCAGCTTGACGCGCCCGTGGTAGTCCTGAGTCCCGTTGTTCCTGATGCCAGCCTTGCCAACCAGACGCTTTCCGTAGGCAGTCTCCCCTGTGCCGTTGGTGATGGAGTAGGAGGTAATGGCAAGGTTGGCCTTGGTGGCCTCAGCTTCCGTGATGACCTCCATTGTGCCAGTGCCCATCACGTTGTTGCCTTTATCGTCGGTGCAGAACCAGAGATTGTATGTGCCTGTCGTGTCAGGCGTAAAGAAGTAGGAGACGTCAATGGTCTCGCCCGAATGGACAGCAACCATCGATTTGCTGTCTGTATAGACCTTCTTGCTCGTCGTGCCAGCGAAGAGGTAGATGGTCTTGAAGTACTCGGCACCGTCGTTGCGGAAGGTCACCTTCACTTCTTGCTCTTTCTTCATGATGCGAGTGCCAGGGAAGACGATGGTGTCGATTTTGATGTCTTCATACGTGGGTGTGTTGAAATGCAAATCCAACGTGCCGAGGCTGTCAACCACAGCCTCGATGTACTGGTGCTGCATGTCGTACTTCGGATGCCATTCGTCGCTTCTCATCGACTTGCTGGCAGGCGAGAGTCTGTATGTGCCTTCTGTAAGCTTGTTTCTGATGAGGAAAGTCTTGGTTTGGGAAGAACCGTTGGCCAAGCTGGGAATGGTTTGTCTGGTGCCGACAAGCTCGAGCGACCCATCATCTCCAACCATTACGATACCGGAGTGGAAGGAGGCTGTTGCTCCTGTCTTGTTTGTGAAGGTGGCCTTGATGCTTGAGCCACTGACGACAGACACATCACTGATATAGAGGTAAGGTTCATCCTTCGGTGTGCTTGGTGTGCGGAGATTGAAGAGAGCACCCTGGCTCATGCTGTATCCGTCGCTGCTGCTGCTGGCTCCGATGCCAGTGTTGTCGCCCGGATTGAGGATGCTTACGAGGAACCAGCCGTTGCTGCCGCCTCCCCAGCCCCAGTTGACATGGAAGAGATTGTCGCCGTCGAAGCCATCGAGCACAAAGGCATGTCCACCACCAGAGGAATGGCCTGCGTAGAGGACAGGATAGCCCTGCTCAATTTCGTGGTAGAGCATGTCGAACCATTCATCGATGGAGTAGCTGCCACGGCCTCCCCAATAGGCACGTTCATCGAAGCCGAAGTTGTTGACGAAGAAGTCGCGTGCCCTTGATGTGGAAGCGCCGGAGGAAGCTCCCCAGCCCATCTTGACACCCTGTCCGCAGTAGAGCATCAGATTGGCAACAGCCGTATCCTGAATGTCGTGGGCGTGACTGTCGTTGCAGTTGTAGGTCTCGCGCATGTTCTCCCAGTCAATCTTGGTTCCGCGAGGCACAGCCTTTACCGTGACAGTCTTCTTTGTACCGTTCTTCAAGGTATAGTTGTTGCTGTGTGAAGGAATGACGGCTTTTGTCTTTTCTGGGAATTTGTAGTGATAAACGACCTGTGCCATTGCCGTAGCCACACAGCCGGAAGCCGGATACCGGTGCTCGTCGTTGTCCTTATCGGTATAGTAGTTAGGACATGTGAGGTTGTAGGGATGTCCCTGGTTCCAGCGGGTAGCTAGCAGTTCTGGTATGCTGTGCTTTGTGGCAATGACCTTGTTACGCCTCTTCAGTTCGGGAGATTCCGGTTGCAGGTCATTATCAACGATGTACTTAATCTGGTCGGCATAGAGCTGAAGCCAGGAGCGCATGTTCTCGGGGATGTTGTCAGGGTCGAAAGAGCCCTGCTCCACATAACCGAGGATTGGTTCTACGCGGTCGTCGCCAGACACAATGACATAGCCGCCGTCATCTCCGGCATTGAAGACATAGAATGCTTCCCCCCAGTCATTTCCGGCGAGGGATGGTGCTTTCTTGCGGTTCCCTTTGGTGGGGACGGGGTTGGCTTCTATTGTTTTGCCCTTTGAGAGCATGTAGGTCTGAGCCGTGAAGTGTGCGGCTTGCTTGCTGACAGGCTCTGCTTTCGCTGCGAGGGCGAAGCTGAGTGTCAGGGCAAGGATAGTTATTCGTTTCATGTTTCAGCTAATAGATGTGTTATATGTTGGAAGTGTTATAAAGATGTGCTATTGCTCTGCCATCAGGTTGAGGATGCTGACGAAGTCGGCGATGTCAACGGACTTGTCTCCATTGATGTCGGCAGCTTCGCTATAGCCTCCTTCAGCCATGATGTTGAGGACGCTGACAGCATCGGCGATGTCGGTCTTCCCGTCTCCGTTCAGGTCTCCTGTCTTTCCCATCGGTGCTTTCGGGATTTCAGGCAGCACGATGGAGAGCGGGAGCGTTTCTTCAGGCAAGGTGGTGGTGAAGTAGGAGGCCATGGCAGGCAGTGCCTTGGTTGTCGTGACATACTCAAAGGCTGTTCCTTCTTCATTCAGGATGTAGCAGTTCTTCAGCTTTGGAGCGTACGTGTTGCCGTGGAACTTGTAGTCCTGCGAAGTAATGACCATCTTGTCGGAGCCTGTCTTGTAGAATGGGACATTGAGTGAGCTGAAGACGATGGAACGCCCGGCCATCGTGGAGTCGGCTGCAATGATGTATGGTGTGTAGCCTCGTAGCACAGTTGCCGGTGCAAAGATGACTTCGCCGTTATCTCCCTGGGCAATAAACTCGTAAATCCAGAAGTGCTTGAGGCTGTCGTTGAGACTGACGGGAATGCTATCGACGAAGATGGAGTCTATTACGAAAGGCATGGTGAAGGCGTGCCATTGCGTGCCGTTCTCTGTCTCGGGGAAGGTATAGGTGAAGGAAGCACTGTCTGCCTGGAAACTGACAGGCGTGTAGAATGGGTAGTCGCTAACCAGGTAGATGCTGCTTGCATGTTTGCCTGATACGGCATTGGAAGCATTGAGGGTGGTGGGGACGTCCATGCTTTCGCTAAACGCATAGATGGTGTTCGGGTTCTTGTTCGGCGTCATGCGGACGATGTTTTTGCTGCAATCGGCAAAGACACCGCAGACTGTGGCAAGCGTTGACATGTTGGCGCTATATGCTTTGCCTGTGGGTGTGCCATCGTTCTTCCATGAGAGGGTGCCGCTCCTCATCATCCAGCCGCCTAAGTCCCAGACACCGCCGTTACCCAGCTCACCGCCTTGGTTGACGTAGGATGCAGCTATGTAGTATTTGTCTCCTTCGTTGAGGTCGTCAAACTCAAAGTCGATGCTGGCTATCTTTCCTGGTGCTAATTCTACGCTATAGGTATGGCTTGAGCCGCCCCATGCTGAGCCGGAACCATTCGGCTGTCGCCATACTTGCAGGCGAATTGCTCCCATGAACTCTACTCTGCCATTGTTCCTGATGCTGGCCTTGCCGATGAGGCGTTTGCCGTAGGCAGAGCCGTCGGCAAGGTTGCTGATGGAATAGGAACTTACAGCAAGGTTTGGTCTGACGGCCTGCGACTCTTCTACGATTTCCATTGTGCCTGTTCCTACCAGTCCGCTACCATCTCTTCCGGTACAGAACCAGAGGTTGTATGTGCCAGTCTCTTCCGGTGTGAAGAAGTAGGAAACTTCAACCGTTTCGCCCTTGCGCACAGCGACCATCGATCTGTTCTCTGTGTAAATCATTTCCTGCGTCAGGCTGGCGAATAAGTGTATCTCTCTAAAGTATTCATTGCCGTTGTTGCGGAAGGTTACTCTCACCTCTTGCTGCTGCCCTGCAATGCAAAGGCCTGGGAAGACGATGGTGTCGATGCTGATGGAGTTCCCGTTGTTGATATCGACAGGTGTCAGGGTTACAGCGCCTGTGCTATCGACAACAGCTTCTATGTAGTGGTTGTCCATGTTGTACTTCGGATGCCAGACGGTGTTCTTCGTTGCCTTGCTGGCAGGTGAGAGCTTGTAGGTGCCTTCGGGCAGCTTGCCTTTGATGGCAAAGGTCTTTGTCTGGGAGCTGTTGGCAGCTAAGCTGGATAGGGTTTGCTGAGTGCCGACGACGGAGAGACCGCCTTCTTCATTCTCTCTTACGATGGCGGCATGGAAGCTTCCAGAAGCGCCAGTCCTGTTCTCGAACGTGGCCTTGATGGATGTGCCGGTGACGGAAACATCCTTGATGAAGAGGTAGGTGTCTGCATTGTTGTTGTCTGGCAGTCGAAGATTGAAGAGCGCGCGCTGGCCCATGCTGTAGCCGTCGCTGCTGCTGCTCGCTCCGATGCCGCTGTTGTCGCCAGGATTGAGGATGCCGACAAGGAACCAGCCGTTGCTGCCGCCTCCCCATCCCCAGTTGAGGTGGAAGAGGTTGTCACCGTCGAAACCGTCGAGCACAAAGGCATGGCCGCCTCCTGAGGAGTAGCCGGAGAAGAGGACAGGATAGCCCTGCTCAATCTCGTTATACAACATGTCGAACCAGTCGTCGATGCTGTAGTCGTAGCGCTCGCCTACGTAGCAACTGTTGTCGTAGCCAAAGTACTTGATGTAGGCTTCGGCGCTGAAGTTGGCACCCGAAGAAGGTCCGTAATGCATGTTGACAGCCTGACCGCAATAGTGCATCAGGTTGGCAACAGCAGAATCCTGTGCATTGGCTACATGATTGTCTTCCCAGTTGTAAGTGTCCTGCATGTTGTCCCAGTCAATAGGCGTGTTGCGAGGAATAGATTTTTGTGTAGTGGTCTTCCTCGACCCATTCTTCTTAGAAGTGTAGGTGATGGTATATCCGGGAATGATGGCCTTCGTCTTTTCGGGGAAGCGGTAGAACCTCATCACCTGAGCCATAGCGGTGGCTGTGCAGCCTGTGGCAGGTCCTGACCTCAGGGGAAGAGCCGTCGCTTCTTTTTCGTCATCCTCCAGATAGTAGTCCGGACAGGTGATGTTGTATGGTCTTCCCTGGTTCCAACGTGTGGTCAGCAGCTCGGGTATGCTGTGCCTTGTGCCGCTTACCTTGTTCCTCTTCTTGAGAAGCGGCGAGTTTGGCTGCAGGTCATTGTCGATGATGTACTTAATCTGGTCGGCATAGAGCTGTAGCCATGAGCGCATGTTCTCGGGGATGTTCTCGGGGTCGAAGGTGCCCTGCTCCACATAGCCGAGGACAGGCTCCGTGCGGTCGTCGCCGGATACGATGACATAGCCGCCGTTGCCTTCTGCATTGAAGACATAGTAATAGGGCGTCTCCTCTTCGCCGGTTACCGAGGCTGCGTCTTTCCTCGCTGCCTTGAAGGGCTTGCGTGCGGTATTGACGACTTTGCCTTTGGCAAGCATGTATGACTGTGCTGTATAGAGTGCAGTCTGTTTGCCGACAGGTTCTGCCATCGCCGTTAACGCAAATAAGAGAGCACAAAGGGGTAGGAAAAGTTTTTTCATCTTGTTATGGGAATTTAAGTAATCTGTTAGTTTTCCGATGCAAATGTACGTTTTTTTAGGCAACGAAACAAGATAATAAGCTAATAATTTAGCTTCTTCCCGTATTTCCCCAGCAAAAACGTAAAGGTGTGAACAGGCTGAAAGTGTAGTGCTGTTTTGACATAATGTAGCCCAAAAAGCATTTCCTGCTTCCCTTTTGTCGTTTTTGCACACATCGGAACAAAGCTAAAAACAACACGAAAAACGTCGAATTTTGCTGCGAGACGCGGAACGATTCTCAATTAGGCAAGTACTTATCGCCAACTAGGCACGTACTTATGGCAATAAGTACTGGCCTCTTTCTAAATATCTCCCGCGATTTATGGTGAACTTATCCATCCAAAAAGTGTGCAAAAACGTAGAAAAAGCACCTCTTTTGTAAGGTGCAGGTATCAATTCTGAATTTTTATTTCTTAATCTTTAATTGTAACGTATTGTGTTTCAGTACGTACTTGATTTGAGCGCATTTCTCCTCGAAAATAGCCCATACCATGCCCGAGACCATTTTAAGCGATTCTGATCGACTTGTTCAAAACGAGCGTGTAAGCAAAAACGCCAATTCTGTAACAAAAAGGCAAAGCACTCAGTATAAAAAACGAATTGCACAAATTCGTCTTTACCGCCAAGGGCATAGCCAATTCGTGCAATTCGTGGTTATGAAATTCTGTATGCTGTCTTATGCAGATTCAAGCTTCGTAGCCGTTGGGGTTGTTCTTCTGGAAGTTCCATGAGTCGCGGCACATCTCTTCGATGCCGAACTTAGCCTCCCATCCGAGCTCGCGCTTTGCCTTGGCAGGGTCGCAGTAGCATGTGGCGATGTCACCCGGGCGGCGAGGCTTGATGGCGTAGGGCACCTTCAGGCCGTTGGCTTTCTCGAAGGCCTTGACAACGTCGAGAACGGAGTATCCGTGTCCTGTGCCGAGGTTGTAGATGGCAAGGCCCTTGTTCTCCTGGATGGCTTTGAGTGCGCAGACGTGGCCGTTGGCGAGGTCAACGACATGGATGTAGTCGCGAACGCCTGTGCCGTCGTGTGTGTCGTAGTCGTTGCCAAAGACGCCAAGCTCCTTGCGGATGCCGATGGCGGTCTGTGTGATGTAGGGCATCAGGTTGTTGGGTATGCCGTTGGGGTTCTCGCCGATGAGACCCGATTCGTGAGCGCCGATGGGGTTGAAGTAGCGCAGCAGCACGACGTTCCATTCTGGGTCGGCCTTCTGGACATCCATCAGCACCTGCTCCAGCATCGACTTCGTCCAGCCGTAAGGATTGGTACATTGTCCCTTGGGGCATTCCTCGGTGATGGGGATGATGGCAGGGTCGCCATAGACGGTAGCGCTGGAGGAGAAGATGATGTTCTTGCAGCCATGTTGACGCATGACATCTACAAGCACGAACACGCCGTTCATGTTTGTTTCGTAATACAGAAGCGGCTTCTCTACTGACTCGCCTACAGCCTTGAGACCAGCGAAGTTGATGACGGCATCAATCTTGTGGTCAGTGAAGACCTTGTCCATAGCAGCACGGTCGCGGATGTCAGCCTCGATGAAGATGACCTTGTGGCCGATGATTTTCTCTACGCGACGAATGGCCTCGGGCTGG
>OMSJ01000085.1 GCA_900313705.1 uncultured Prevotellaceae bacterium | reverse complement strand
ACAGCTCCATCGGCTTGCTTGGCAAGTTTCCCGGTCTCGATGCTGATGGTTCTTCCATCAGGCAACTCGACTGTCTTTGTAATTACGTTCATCTTGATTTGTTTAACTTATTGTTTCTTTTACGTCTTATATATAATATAAAATCGCGCAAAGGTACGAATAAAAATGAAAAAAGGAAAGTGAATGGTAAAAAATTATGCTGTTTATGCACGCTTTTTGTAGTTTCCCTAAGCCTTTAATACCCAATCTTCAAGTGCATCTGCCTTAATCTTCAAGAATTCATGGAAGTTTCGAGGTCCTCAGAATGGAGCAGAACGGGAGTCAACGGATGCCATGTATCGGGTCGTCTCGCCAAAGGTAAATACCAAACGCTACGAGGAGGGGAGTTTGATTGTTCATGTACTTGCAATTGCATGTTCATGTATATGCAATTGCAAGTACATGAACAATCAAACTACAAAGCCTGCCTACTTTGAAAAGCTCACAGCCAAAGTTGGGAACAAGACGGGCCTTAGTACGCGTACGAAACACCTGGCAAGTCACGGCGAGGCAGGAGCAAGACACAGACTTGACAGACGCCAATCAGCTCCTTGAACTACTTTTACTCCCGAAACTTCTTTATTTGATTATTATTTCGTAACTTTGCAGGCAAAAACAGAAAAAGCATTCATTATGGAAGTCATTCAGAGTTTCACCATCGACCACACTCACCTGAAGCCAGGCATCTACGTCTCCCGCATAGACAAGGGATTCACCACATTCGACCTGCGCATTACGGAGCCCAACCAGGAACCTGCCGTCGCTCCGGCTGCCATGCACAGCATAGAGCACCTGATGGCCACATGGTTCCGCAACAGCGAAGCCAAGGAAGACGTCGTTTACGTAGGCCCCATGGGATGTCTCACAGGCATGTACATCATCATGACGGGCAGCTACTCCGTAGAAGACATGCGCCGCCTGACCATCGAGTGCCTCCGGTGGATGCTCAAGCAGAAGGAAGTGCCAGCCACCACGCCAGAGACCTGCGGCAACTACCTGCTCCACGACCTGCCCATGTGCAAATGGGAATGCAGACGCTACCTGGACCGACTCGAGAACGACTTCCATTCGGAATACACCAAGCTCCACGTCACACTCGAAAACGGTAAGGTCTTTGCCGACGCTTAACGAAGTAACAACTCAAGGAAACAGACAAAGGCATGTACGACAAGACTGCATTCAAGACCAAGACTATCCTGGCCCTGCTCCTTGCGCTGGCTGCGCTGAGCGGATGCCGGCAGAGGGACACATTCTGCATCGAGGGCAACATCAGCGGTGCCGCCGACACGATGCTCTACCTGGAACACCTGACCCTGGGCGAAGGGGCAGTAGCCATCGACAGCATACGGCTGAAGGAGGACGGCGCATTCCGCTTCACGAAGAACCGCGTCGGCAACCCTGAGTTCTACCGTCTCCGCATTGGCGGACAGGGCATCAACCTCGGCATAGACAGCACGGAGACAGTACGCGTGACGGCAAGCCTGGACAGCATGTCGTTCGGTTACCGAGTGGAAGGAAGCGGCACCTGCGACACCATCCGGCTCCTCTGCCTCAAACTCGCCGACCTGGAACGCAAGGCACGACGCATCTCCACCGACCGCAGCTACACCCTGCAGGAGCGAGACAGCCTGATAAACAGCATCGTGGCAGAATACAAGAGGGATATAAAAGGGGACTACATACATCTCAACTACGGCTCAGCCTACAGCTACTATGCCTGCTTCCAGACCCTCGGCACACAGCTCATCTTCGACCCCGTCAACGACAAGAGCGACCTGAACTGGATGCGAGCCGTCGCCAACGCATGGAACGACAAATACCCGATGAGCCAGCGCACCGAAAACCTCTGCAACATCATAGAGGAATGCCGCCGCCGTCAAGCAAAGCCACGCGAGATAGTGCTTGACCTCGACGGCGACAAAGTGCGCGAACTGGGCATCATCGACATGACCTTCCCCGACATCGACGGACAGGACAGAACCCTCAGCAGCCTGCGCGGAAAGGTCGTCATGCTCGACTTCATGGCTTTCTCGATGGACGGCAGCACGGAGCGAACCCTGCTCATGCGCGAACTCTACAACAAGTACCACAGTCGAGGTCTGGAGATTTACCAGGTAAGCCTCGACCCAAGCCAGCACCTGTGGAAGCAGCGCTGCGAAGCACTGCCCTGGGTATGTGTCTATTGTGAAGACGGATTGGAAAGCGACATGCTGCAACTCTACAACGTGCAGCAACTGCCATGCTACTTCCTCATAGACCGCAACTGCGACCTACAGGCAAGGCAGGAAAACATCACAAACTTAGAGGAAGCAATAGAAAAGCTCCTGTGAGAGCTCTATCGGGCAATTACGGCACCAGCCGTTCACACAGCTTTTCGCCCGTCAAAGGGTCTGTACCGAAGATATCGATGTACTCACACTTCACGGAGAAAGGCGGCTTCATCTGGGCAAACATCTTCTGAAGGACAATCTCACGCCCATTCACTTTGATAATGCCTACCCACTTGCCCTTGCGCTTACAGATGCGGATGCTCAGGTCCTTGTTGGCTGTCATATAGACCGATGCCTCGTCCTTCGTTGACTTAATCACCTTTATCCCAAACGCCATCTTACGGTCCAGGAAGGTCAGGCCCTCTATCCTCTTCCCGCCTCCCAGCACCCAATAGGCCTTGAGGGGCTCCTTCTGACAAAGGGCACCATCCTTGAGGTTGATGTCGTAGCAGACATAGTTCTCGTTCGTGCTACGTTCGAAATAGAAGACATGCTCCTTGGGTATGTCGATGGCAAAAGTCAAAGTGCAAGGTGCAAGGAGCAAGAGAACTGCCAAAAGCAAGCGCACGGATATGAAGCGAGTGTGATTATACATTATATATAATATATAAGGGGGCTCAGAAGGAGAAAGTCAGGTTGAAGCGGACACCGTTCTTCTTTGCTCCGTGTTCATGGTAGTTAAGGCGGCGCACATAGTCCACGCCAAAGATCTTGAAGATGTTACGGATGCCGACAGCCAGCTCCATGTATGGCCTGCTCCCGTCGATGGCATAAGAGCCCTCGGGGAACCTGTAGAGCATATCGTCGTTCGCATTCATCTCCGGATTGTTCTTGTCCGTAAGCGAACCCCATACACCACGGAAAGCAACGTACTCACGCAGCTTGAGCTTCTTTAAGAGCGGGATGCGGTTGAATATCTTTCCGTTCATGTTCCAAGCCACCGACCAGAAGATGCGGCGGTCCATGAAGAACTCCATGTTGCGCAGCATGTTGAGGGTTCCCTCCTGCTCGACGTAGGAGATACAGGTGGGCGGAGTGATAAGGAGAGGGAAAGGAACCTTGTTCCACTGCATAGAGGCAGAGGCATAGAGGTCGATACGTCCCCAACTGCCTAACCATTGGCGCTTGAAGATACTTACCTCCGTCTGGTTGGACGTATATTGGCCTCCAAGTATGCCATTGAAACATGAGGCATGGCGAACAGTGAACTCCGGCCTGTCCTTGTCAATAGGCCAGCGGTCCTGCTTCGTGTTGATGTAGGTCTGACCCGGACAGAAGCGAACCTCAGCGTTCCACTCCGTGGTGCGCATTCTGAAGTCTTCGGTGTCGTCCTTGACATGAATGAAGTGCAAGTCGCCGGTCGGCCTGTTGCTCTCCATAATGAGGTTTGTATTGAAGTTCAGTCCGTAGTCCGTCTCCCATACAAAGCCCAGCTTCTGCTTGTTGTTCTTGTAGAGCATGTTGACCGTCTCTGTCTTGAAGTTGACGAAGAGGTTGTCCTTGCTGTTCTTCAAGAACTTGTCGGAAACAGAAGTGACGTCGTAGGAAGTCTCGAAGGTAATCATGCGCTGAGGGAACTCGAAGGAGGAGTTCTTCTTCTTGTTGAAGCAATAGTTGGCAGTAAAGCCATAGTAGTTGCCCCCGGACTTGAAGCCGTGCGTATAGTAGCCCTCCATGAAGAGGTGCTTGTTGAAGGCTCCCGTCGTCTTGCCGCCGACACGCATACGGAAGCCGTCGTGGAAGTTGCTCGAGAACGTGCTGATGACGGGACCAATGTCGAACTTGCTGGGGTTGCCTGGCTTGGACGTCTCGATGAAGTTCTCGAAGAGAGTCTTGACGATAAGCAAGGGGATACGCATGTTCTTCGACTTGGACATGGCCGTCATAAAGTCGCCCAGTCCGCCCTCCTTCTGCGAGAGCTCAACGGCACGATACTGGTTCCAGAACTCCTCGTCCTGGTTACGTGCATCTGCCATTCGCTTCACTTTAGCTGTTCCCTTGAACAGGTTCTTGTGCAGCGGCTCGAAGCTATAGTCGGAAAGGCGAGTATTGCGCACCACAAGCACACTCTTACCCAGGAGCGTCATCTCTGCCCACATGTCGTCGGTGGTCAGTGCCCACTCTTCGTTGGGTAGCTTGCTGTAAACCTGGTTAATGTGCAGGGAGCTGACAAAGTTGACATCGCTCTTTGGCGGGATGGAGAGCTGGCACTTCTTGACGTGCAGCGTCGAATCCTTCAGGATGTAGATTTCGCCATTGAACCCTATGTCCTGCGGATTGTTTGGTGTGAACTGCAAGTGATAGCAGGAGTCACGATCCACGAGTACCGTATCTACGATATAGTACCTATAGAACGAAGTGGCACCGGACCCGATGGGGCTCAGGAAAGGGAACTTGAGCAGCTTGATGTAGTTGTCGTATATGTCAACATCCTTGAAGACCTCCTTGAGCGTCGTGTTGACCATCTCGCCGGTTGCAATGAGCTGGTTCAGGCCGGTGCTCTGCTCGCCCTGGATGATGTCCTTCTCCGACCTCGGGTCCTTGCGGTAGATGTGCTGCGTGACCGTCTCGTCAAGGGAGATAGGCACCACCATCTTGTGGTTGTACGGGCTAATCTCAGCCATTTGCCTGAACTTTACCTTGCCCGTTTCGATGCTGTCCATATCCTTAACCTTAAAGTCGTTCAACGACATGGAGAGCTTCTGGTACTTGTTGTACATGAAGTAGTCGTGGTTCTCGAGCCTGGATTCCTTCTTGGCTTCTATCACGCGCTTCATAAGTTCCACTGCCGGGTTGTCCTTGCGGACATAGCGTTTGCGTTCAGCCTTGATGACGACCTCGCCGAGCTCCTTTGTGTCGGGCTTGAGCTTGATGGTCAGTCGGCTGGGTGTTGCCTTGGTGATGTTCACCTTTTCCTCCTTGAATCCCATACAGGAGAAGGAGAGTGTAGCTCCGTTTATACGTGCTATGGTGAACTTGCCGTCGAGGTCGGCTATGGTGGAGACTTTGCGTTCCTTGTAGCTTACGCCTGCCAGAGAAAGGCTGTCACCAGTGGAGGCATCAAGGATGACACCGGTGATCTTCTGCCCCAAGGCAATCTGGGTGAATGCCAATAGCAGGACAAGGGTCGCAAAAAGCTTTCTTCTCATATTATGTAAAGGGCATTAAGCCTTAATCATTAAATCCTTAATCTCTAATCTTTAATCCCTAATCCGTTTATAATCCTGCTGCATGTCTCAAAGGCTGTCATGGTAACGCCCTCGATGCCAGGCAGGATGATGCTTTGTCCGGTGAGCAGCAGATTGGGGAGAGGCGTGCTCACAGAGTGGAAGCTGAGCATCGGTGCACGGCAATCCTTGCGCATACCGAAAGCTCCCCCTTCTGGACTTCCCAGATAGTCGCGGTAGGTAAGTGGTGTGCTGGTATAGCAGTGCTCCACCATGTCGCGCAGTCCGGGAATGTATTGTTCGGCCAATGTAAGGCACTGCTCTGTCTTTTGCTTGCAGAATGCCTTGTAGTCTTCACCTCGGTGGCCGACCTTGGTGTCTTCCCACTCCTTACATTCTTGCCAGGGCATGGGGGTGAGGAGGTCTATCTGTCGAAGCATGTCCGACCCATCCTCCGGTACCCTTGCACTGACCATGACGCCCTTCACGGGGTCATTCTCTTCGGTCATCGTCCATACGTTGGGTTTGTCATAGACGAAGACGTTGTGGGCGAGATAGCGTAACGCTCCTGGCTTGATGCTGAGCTGTGCCGTGAACATGCCTGTCGTGTTCTCTGCCGAGGCCATCCGCCGTCGGAAGGCTTTTCGCACCGACGGGCAATCTTCGAGCATCTGACATAGCACTGCAGGATGGATGTCGGAGATGAAATAACCTGCCTCATAGGTGCTACCGTCAGCACAAACGGCCTTCGAGATGTGCCCGTCCGTTTCCGTCAGGCGCACTACCCTACTGTCTGTACGCACCTCACCGCCTGCCTTGCGGATGGTGTCAATAAGCTTATTCACCAACAGGTTGCCGTCGCCTCTGAGCCGCCAACTGCTCTCGATGTAGCCGGAGCAGGTATGTGCAAAGTTGAAGAGGGGCAGCGATTCCCGCTTGAGTTCTGTCTTCATGGCAGCGGCGCTGACTACGTTGAGCAGCATCTCGTCGGAGAAGGTCTTGCTCAGGTAGTCGTAGGCATTGACTTCCATGTCTTCTTCCGTGACATGCTGCAAGCGCCACACATAGCTCTGTAGTGCTTCTCGCTGATGGGGGAAGTCCTTTGCCAGTCCATCGACGAAGGCTTGGTATCCCTGATGGAAGGCAAAACGACGTCCCGCGATGATGACGCGGTCGAAGGCTTCGTCCATCCTTTCCCATGGCAAGTCCAGCAGTCCCAGTTGGCCAAAGGCCTTGTGCATCGTCTGCCCTGGAGCCAGTCCGCCCACATAGTGCAGTCCCGTATCGTAGTGCAGTCCGCCTCTGCGGAAGCTCTGCATACAGCCCCCAGGCTGATGAGAGCCTTCCAGCACAAGTGTCCGAAGGCCTTTCTGTGCAAGCAATGCTCCGCACTCAAGGCCGCCCAGTCCACTTCCGATAATCAGGACATCGTTCATTCAATTCATAATTATAAATTCATAATTCATAATTATTATCATGCTTACCTTTGGCATGGTCAGCTCAATTGTGAATTATGAATTGTGCATTATGAATTATTTCTGGTGCTGCTCGATGTAGTCGTAGAGCTGTGCGAAGGTCTTGATGGTGGGAAGCTCAGCCTTAGAGATGAGTACGCCATACTTCGTCTGCACAATGCCGATGAGGTCCACAAGGCTCAGGCTATCGAGTTCAAGTGTCTGGTAGATGGGAGCATCGGGAGTGATGGCAGCCTCATCGATTTCAAACTCTTCTGCCAGTTCGGCATTAATCTCAGCAATGATTTCTTCTCTTGTCATATTATTCTGTTTTGTTAATGATAAATACTCTTTATATATTAAATATGTATTATATGTTCTTGACGATGATGGTGGAGTTTGTTCCACCGAAGCCGAAGCTGTTGGAGAGGAACATGTCGAAGTGTGTCTCCTTCGTTTCGGGCAGTACGTTGATGCAGGCTGTCTCTTCGTCCGGTTTCTCGAAGTTGATGTTGCCGGCAATGAAGTCGTTCTTCATCATGAGTGTGGAGTAGATGATTTCGCTGGCTCCTGCCATCCACATCTCGTGTCCTGTCTGGCTCTTGGTCGAGGTGACGGGCACGGTGCGTTCACCAAAGAGCTGTGCGATGGCTTGTGCTTCGCGACGGTCTCCGATGACGGTGCTGGTGGCATGTGCATTGATGTATCCAACCTGCTTGGGGTCCACGCCGCCGTTGCGAAGGCAGAGTTCAAGCGAGCGTGCCGGACCTGCCACGTTGGGTGTGGAGATGTGGTCGCCGTTGCCCGAGAAGCCCCAGCTGACAATTTCTGCGATGATGTTTGCTCCGCGCTTGACGGCATGTTCGTAGCTTTCGAGCACTACTGTTGCACCTCCGCCGCTGGGTACGAGGCCGTCGCGGCTGGCGTCGAAGGGTCGGCTGGCTTTCTCCGGCTCGTTCTCACGGATGGAGAAGGCCTGGATGCCGTCGAAGGATGCGATGCCGTACATGTTGTTCTCTTCTGCTCCGCCGCAAACGACGCAGTCCTGGAGTCCCTGCGATATGAGGAGTGCTGCCAGTCCGATGCTCTGCGAGCCGGAGGCACAGGCTGCTGAGGCGGTGAGGTTGATGCCGCGCAGCTTGAAGAGACATGCCAGGTTCATGGTGATATTGGAGTTCATGCTCTGGAAGATGGCGCCGCTGCCGCAGGCCACGGTGCTGTTTGCCTGACGGAACTTGTCGAGGCTCTGCATGGTAGCTTCTGCTACGGAGTCGTTGCCGTAGATGATGCCTACCTCGTGTGTGTTGAGGAAGTCTTCGTCGATGCCGGCATTATCGAGTGCCTGCTTTGTTGCGATATAGCCATATTGTGCCTCTTCGGGCATGAAGTTACGGAGATTGCGGGGGACGTAGGGTTTGAGGTCAACTTTGGGAACATTGCCTACGAGTGCCGAGCGGAAGCCTGCATCCTTGCGCTCCTGGCTGAAGATGATACCACTCTTGCCCTGATACAGTGCATCGCGCACTTCTTCAAGGCTTGTTCCTATGCAGGACCATATGCCCATGCCTGTTATTACTACTCTATTCATTTACTGTTTAGCAATTTACGATGTTCAATATATTCTTTTCTTTTTCCTCTTGTGTTTCTTTCCTGTGAAGGGGGTTCAGGTGGTCTTTATTTCCTTACTGAAGCAGCGGCGGCGTTTGTGAATCACGTGGTCGAATTCCTTCCACTGCGTCAGCACCTTCATGTTGTCTTCGAGCATCGGCCCTGTCTCAGCATAGCGGTAGCCTTTCTTATTGAAGATGGGAATGAGGTCGGCGAAGACCAGCGAGTTGATGCCCAGGGCCTGCCATTCGGGATGAACGGCAATGAGCAGCAGCTCTACTTCCTCTCCGTGACTGAACTTGAGGGCACGGAGCAGGTGATACCATCCGAAGGGGAACAGGCGTCCGCGAGCTTCCTGTAGGGCATGGGACAGGTTGGGCATGGTGATGCTGCAAGCGATGAGGTTGCCTTCTTTATCCTCAACCATCGGGAGCATCTGGAGGTCCAACATGCGGATGTACTGCGAGACGAAGGCATCGGCCTCTTCGTCGGTATGCGGCGTATAGCCGAAGAGCTGGCTGTAGGCAGCATTGAGCAGATGGAAGATCTTGCGTCCGTATCCTTCCTGAAAGACCTCCTTTGGGGTCAGCTTCTTTACCTTCAGCCCGTACATGTTGCCCACTAAGTCACGAGCACGGGCGAAACGGGCTGGCACCTGCTCGGGGATGGTCAGGCGCACTTGCACCCAGTCCACTTCCTTGCCGGTGCTGCACCATGTGCTCGGGGTAGTAGGCGGGGTTATAGATGCTGATGGCAGACCCCACCTTGTCGAAGTCGGAGATAAGCATTCCCTCCTTGTCGAAGTCGGAGATGCCCAAAGGCCCTTGTATGGAGTCCATGCCTTTGCCCTTGCCCCAATCCTCTACGGCTTTCAACAGGGCGAAAGAGACGTCCGGGTCGTCGATGAACTCTATCCAGCCGAAACGTACGCAACTGCCCTTCCATATCTGGTTGGCCTTATGGTTGATGATGCCCACGATGCGGCCCACAGGTTCTCCCTCCTCGCTGTATGCCACGAAGGGAAGGACCTCGCTGTGCTGCAGTCCGGGGTTGTGCTTAGGGTCGAACCATCGGCGCACGTCAGCCTCCATGTCAGGTACATAGCATGGATTGCCCTTGTAAATCTTCCGAGGGAGCCTTACGAAGTCGTCCATCTGGCGCTTTGTCTGGGCAATCTTTACGGTGCACTTCATGCTTATCTGAA
>OMSJ01000055.1 GCA_900313705.1 uncultured Prevotellaceae bacterium | reverse complement strand
TGCGAGATACTGCAGAACTGCGTCATCTTCAACAACGGCACGCACGACGCCGTCTATTCGAAGGAAGGTCGCGCCAAGAATGCCATCTACCTCCGCCACGGCGAGAAGATGCTCTTCGGCGAGAACAACGAGTACGGCATCGTTCAGGAAGGCTTCAACATCAAGCCCGTGTCAATGGTCAATGGTCAATGGTCAATGGACGACGTTCTTGTTCACGACGCCAAGTGCGAGGACAACACCTTGCAGTTGAAGCTTGCCGAAATGGAGTGGCCTGTAGCCCTCGGCGTCATCCGCGACGTGGAGGCTCCCACTTACGACGACTGCGTCTGGCAGCAGATTGAGGAAGTCAAGTCGAAGAAGAAATACCACAACTTCGCCGAGCTCCTCGAGACAAACGATATCTGGACCGTTAGCGAGTAAGCAGGCTTCACATCGATAGTCCTGCGGTAAAAGGACTTACCTCCATTAATAACAACGGATTAAACAGATTTGACGTATTATGTTATTGCTGATTATCAGCGATGCTTTAGTCCGCGAAATCTGTTTAATCCGTTGTTTTAGTGTTTAATGTATATGGGAAGGAAACACTTTTTCCGAGTTTTCTTTTGAGATAACAGTAATAAATTGTAATTTTGCACAGGGAAAAGCATAAGCAGACGTATGAATGTACACCAGCTGAGACAAAAGATAGCAGAATACTTCAAGACACAGCCTGTGCTGAAGGTGTGGCTCTTTGGCTCGTATTCGCGCGGTGAGCAGCGAAAGGACAGCGATGTGGACTTGCTTATCTTGCCCGACAAGTCACAGCATTTTAGTTTGTTTACTCTGAGCGGGATGTACGAGGATTTGAAGGAAATTCTCGGATGCGAAGTAGATTTGATTACAGAAGGCGGCTTGTTGCCATTCGCTCGCGAAAGTGCAGACCGCGATAAGATACTTATATATGAGAGAGTCGCGTAATGACCCCAGACGCCTAAAAGACATCCTGTGTGCCATTGACACCATTTTCAATTATGTGGACGGGCGTGACATGGAAGCATATGTTGCCGATAAAAAGTCATATCATGCAGTCATTTACAATATCATGATTATTGGTGAAGCTGCAAATATGCTCACTTTTGAGTTCAGGGAAACGCATGCAGATTTGCAATGGCGACAGATAACGAACATGCGGAATTTCCTGATTCACGGTTATCATAACGTAGAAGACCTCGTATGGGAAGCCATCTCCGTGGATCTCCACCAGATTCGAGAAAAGATTGCTTTGTATCTCAAAGAGTTTGAATAATAAGGGTTGTAAAACTCATGCTTATATTAGCCTTCCCTCTGTGTAGGGGAGGCTTTTTTATATAAAAAAAGTAAGGAGCATAGAACAAATTCCTCAAAAGTTTTGGTTGTATTACATTTATTTGTAACTTTGCATCATCGCGCTTTAGCTCACCTGTGGGTAGCGGACGGTCTTATATATGAAAAAGACGCCTTCGCAATAGAAGCAAACACCTGCGCCTTTTTTGTATATCAGTTAAAACTTAAAAGTTTCCCTTAAATGATGCCGGCTTGGGGTGTTTGCAGGCAAAAAACCTTATTAACCATGAAAAAGATTTTTCTTTTATTAATTGCTGCCATTGCCAACGGGATGTGTTTGATGGCACAGGACAATCGTGTAGCTACCTTGCAACATGAATCTGGGATTCAGGCTTTCTATGGCGAAAATGCATTGAGCGATGCACATAATGCTGCCGTAGATGGTGATGTCATCACGCTGTCAGCAGGAGAGTTCAATGGCTGCATTATCAACAAGGCCCTTACTATCAGGGGAGAGGGGATGAGCAAGACAATAATCAAGAATGACTTATCCCCTGTAATTCCAGAGGGCTGTAAGCATCCCCTGACCCTTGAGGGATTGCTCATAAGTTATCCTTCCAACTCAAGTCATACTATGACCTTTAGCGGCAAGGACGGTACGGAACAGGTGGTCATAACGAAATGCCGCTTCGACCTAGGAAACGGAGCTAATATCGGATTCAAGAATTGTAATGCGACCATCATACAGTCCTCTTCCCAAAACAGTGCGTATGCTTTGAATGGTTCCCATGTAACCTGTATTAACAGTATATTGTATAGTATGAGATGTCAAGATGGGTGGTTTGACAGTAATGGTTCATTTGATGCACAGAATTGTATTGTCACCTATCCTCCTAATTGCATTATCAGATACTCGACCGTTAAGAATACGATATTTTCGGGAGGTAGTTATTCCTTGGACGAAACAAATAAAGCCAGCCATTGCTTAGTGATGGGTAATAGTACGGGTTTCTCCGATTCTTGGTCTGTCAATTCTATGGATGGTGTTTTTGCAGATGACTACCATCTTACCGAGAGTGCAGCCGCGACCTACATTGGCACAGACGGTACAGAGGTGGGCATCTATGGGGGAATGTATCCCTACGACACAACGCCCGACTATCCTCTGGTGAAGAAGCTCGATGTTGTCGGCTCACACAAGGACGGCAAGCTCAACATAAAGATTAACGTAGAGTAAAAAGCCATGAAGCGCAGAATTATAGGATTCATCGTGCTTCTTGCCTTGCTAAGCTCGGCAAGGGGACAAACGTCCTATAGCTATCGCTACTGGTACGATGACGACCTCTCCACACTGCAGGAAGGTTCGGCCAATGGCGAGACGACTATAGAACTTGACATCGGTACTCTGGCGAAAGGCTCTATTCATGCCCTTCACCTGCAGGGACTGGATGCAAGGAACAAGTGGGGGACAGTGCGTACGCAGTACTTCTTCTTAAGTAAGGAAAGAGATACTCAGGGCGTAACTGCTCGCTACTGGTACGACTATGAAGAGACAACCGCACATACGGTTCCTACCGCGAATGGTCTCATAGAACTAGATATCAGTTGTTTGGATAATGGAGCACATGTGATACACTATCATATGTTCAATGCTGCAGGCGAGGCTTCGCCCGTGCGGACAGCGTATTTCTTTCTTTGGAAATGTGACAGGGAAAGCGCCACTGCCCGCTATTGGTTCGACAACGACGAGAAGACTGCACAGGTGGCTCCTACATTGAACGGCCTTATCAATCTCGACATCAGCCACATGGAAATAGGCATACATGCCGTACACTACCAAACGTTCAATGCCAGTGGCGAGGCTTCGCCCGTACAGACAGCCTATTTCTATATGAACGAGCTGCAACATGCTTTGTTGTCGTGCCAAGTATGGATTGACGACAAGGAGGATGAAGCGCAGACCTTCGCCCTGACCGACGATGACATCGTGATAGAGGCAGAGGACCTTTCCATCGGTATGCACGACTTGCATGTAATACTGCTCGACAGCAAGGGACAATGGCTAGCTGAGGGAACGGCGGCATTCGAGGTGAAAGCACCAATGGTGAGCATTACTTTGAGTTCTCCCTTAGAAACCTTCTCATGTGAAAAAGACCTGGACTTCAGCGGCGTATCCGGCCTAAAGGCATACACTGCGGCTGGCTTCCATCGGTTGTCTGGCAACGTGTGGATGATGCGAGTGGATGACGTGCCAGCAGGTGAAGGCTTGTTGCTGACAGGCGAACCCGGAACATACGAAGTGCCTGTCCTCCAGTCGCATTCCTTCTATGCAAACCTGCTTGTAGGCACGCCAGAGGCTACCGTGATAGCACAGACGGCAGACGGCTACGACAACTATTTGCTTTCAACCCGCGATGATGAACCAGGCTTCTTCCTTGCCGATGAGGACAGCACGCTTGCAGCAGGTAAGGCATACTTGCGTATACCGAGCAGAGAAACGGCAGGTGCACGAAGGCTAAAGATAAGCTTCATTGACGAACCAACCGATATTAAGGTTCTTATTGACTCTAATGAACATAAGGACGCTATCTATAACATCGCAGGCCAGCGTATCCCTGCTCCGCAGCGTGGTGTGAGCATCATCCACAAGGGAGACGGAACAACTAAGAAGGTAGTTTTCAAATAGGCCTTTCTTACTTCTGCCCTTTGTATAGAAATAAGAAGCACGCGTCCTTATGCTGATAGGGATGCGTGCTTCTTTTTATGACTTCATCGGGGTTGACTCTTCCTGACTTCGTCGGGGTCAGTTCTTCTTGACGGGGTCGCAGGTGAGGTCCACGCCGAGCTTTTTGAATATCTTGCGGTCCACTTCGCCGAGCATGATGGTGGTGTGCGCTTGCAGTCCTGCGAGGGCGGGGAGTTGTGCGAGGGCACGGCGGCAGTTCTCATCCTGGCGGCTCAGGACGCTGAGTGCTACGAGCACTTCGTCGGTGTGGAGGCGGGGGTTGTGGCCGCCGAGGTATTCTATCTTTGTGCGCTGGATGGGCTCTATGAAGTCCTGCGAGATGAGCTTCAGCTCGTGGTCGATGCCTGCCAGGTGTTTTGTGACGTTGAGGAGGAGCGATGCTGCTGTGCCGAGCAGGGGTGAGGAGGCTGCTGTGATGATGGTGCCGTCTTCGAGCTCCATGGCAGATGATGGTACGCCGGACTCTTCTTTGCGAAGGCGTGCTTCGACGGTGACGCGCCGGTCGTCGGTGCTTATCTTAGCTTGCTTGAGCAGCAGGGCTATCTTGTTCACTTCTGCTTCGTTGCAGGCATCGTCTGCCATTTGGTTCAGGGCTGTGTAGTACCGGCGTATGACTTCATCCTTACCTGCTTGCTGGCAGACCTTGTCGTCGCAGATGCAGAAGCCCACCATGTTCACGCCCATGTCTGTGGGGGACTTGTAGGGGCACTGGCCGTAGATGCCTTCGAAGAGTGTGTTGAGTACGGGGAAGATTTCTACGTCGCGGTTGTAGTTGACGGCCACTTTGTCGTAGGCATCCAGATGGAAGGGGTCTATCATGTTCACGTCGCCGAGGTCTGCGGTTGCGGCTTCGTAGGCGATGTTGACGGGGTGCTTCAGAGGGAGGTTCCAGACGGGGAAGGTCTCGAACTTGGCATAGCCGGCTTCGATGCCGCGCTTGTGCTCCTGGTAGAGCTGGCTGAGGCAGACGGCCATCTTGCCGCTGCCGGGTCCGGGGGCTGTGACGATGACCAGCGGACGGGTGGTCTCGACGTAGTCGTTGCGTCCGAAGCCTTCTTCCGAGTCAATCAGTTGCACGTTGTTGGGATAGCCTTCTATATTATAATGGTAATAGGCACGGATGCCGATGTGCTCGAGGCGTCGGCGGTAGATGGCGGCGCTGCTTTGGCCGTTGAAGTGAGTGATGACGACGCCGCTGACCAGGAAGCCTCGCTTCTGGAACTCGGTGCGCAGGCGCAGCACGTCTTCGTCGTAGGTGATGCCCAAGTCCTGTCGGACCTTGTTCTTCTCGATGTCGAGGGCACTGATGACGATGATTATCTCAGCCGATGAACTGAGTTGCTGGAACATCCTGAGCTTGCTGTCGGGCTGGAAGCCGGGCAGTACGCGGCTGGCGTGGTGGTCGTCGAAGAGCTTGCCGCCGAGTTCGAGGTAAAGTTTGCCAGAGAACTGTGCGATGCGCTCCTGAATGTGCTGCGACTGGATGGAGATGTATTTGTCGTTGTCGAATCCGTACTTCATAACCTCATTTACTATTTAATCGTTATCCTATTACCGTTTTACAGTTAAAGAAAGCTCTGCCAATTCAGCAATCTTCTTGATGAATGCCTCGGTAGGTTCGATGTATGGAAGGACATCTGCTTCTGTCAGACCGAAGCGGTCACTATAATCACCCTTCAGCCTCATGGTAAGCAGATGGCTCAACAGTTTTCCCTCTTCTCTATCCACCTTGCCCGTCTTCACGAAATGCAGGCCGAACTGCGTTACATTTCCTTCATGTGAGTGTGCAGGAATTTTGTTTGCAATCAGCAGAGCAGACACGACATAATACGCAGCATAGTAAAGCCTATTTGCCGTAACTTCCAGACAATTGAGCTTTAAGTTCAGCTTGGCTTGCTCAAGAGCTGTATATGCTCTCTCTATGCGATATGCCACGATGTCTTTTCTGTTGTCTTCAACCAAATTCATAATGTTATACCCTCCCTCGTTACGTTCTGATAGAATGGGCTGGCAACATCACGGTTCCATTCTTCTTTGGTAAAAAGGATAGTGTTGATTGTTTCGCCAAAGTCCCAGCCAAGTTCCCTAAGAGGATATGCCACTTCGTCAATGTCTGCGGGCGAAACCCTTTCCTTGTCAAGTAGCACAAGGATGTCCCAATCGGAATTCTCTCGTGCATCGCCACGAGCCTGTGATCCGAAAAGAATAATCTCGCTCCCTTTCGGCGCAACAGCTTTTGCCTTTTCCGCAATGGCTTGGATGATATGTCTTTGTCTTGTTGCTGTCATGGGTTCAGGCTGTAAATCGCTGCAAAATTACGCAAAAAAGGCGAAAGTTCCAATCATTCGGCAAAAAATAAATTGTAAGTCAATAACTATTGCTTGGCAACTATCTTGACCTCGTGGAGAGGTCAAGCTATTAGATGTAGTAAGTTAATGCATCAATGAGACAGACTTTCTTCCTGTTTCGCCTGCAAAGGTACAAAAAAATGAAGAATGAGGAATGAAGAATGAAGAATAATTTGTACTTTTGTGCATTCAAATGGTAAATGGTAAAGGATTAAATGGTAAACGAGTTGATTCATAAGTATTGCGAAGGCAATGAGCCGTTGGAACAAGTTCTGCTCAGGCACAGCGAGGACGTGGCGCGGCGGGCGCTGAAGATAGCCAAGGCGCACCCCGAATTGGGTGCTGACGAGACGTTCCTCTGGGAGGCGGCTATGCTGCACGACATCGGCATCTGTCGCGTCGATGCCCCGAGCATTTACTGTTATGGTACGGAGCCCTATATCCGTCATGGCCTCTTGGGTGGGGAAATCCTGCGCGGCGAGGGGCTGCCCCGTCATGCCCGCGTGGCGGAGCGGCACACGGGGACAGGACTTACGGCCATCGAGATAGAGCGGCAGAACCTGCCCCTGCCCTGTCAGGACTTCACACCCGAGAGCATCGAGGAACAGATTGTCTGCTATGCCGACAAGTTCTATTCCAAGACGCGTCTCGACGTTGAGAAGACACCGGAGCAGGCCCTGCGCAGCTTGGAGAAGTTCGGTAGCGAGGGTCTTGGCATCTTCAGGACTTGGATGGAAAGGTTTGAATGAAAAAGTTGAAAAGTTGAAAAGGTGAAAAGTTGAAAAGGTGAAAAAGTTCAAATGTATAAAAGTTGAAAGGGTGGAAGGGCTTAGGAGTTAAAAATATCCAAGAGTTCACATTTTAACCATTTAACCTTTTAACTTTTTCAACTTTTTGTTGTACCTTTGCAACTTGGATAATTGTATAGCGTTTGAAGGCAAGGATATTCACAATACTGACGGCCTGTTATGTACTGGCAGCGCTGGCAGCACGTCCCGTAGGTAGAGGCATTCCTCTGCGGGAGAGTGCCGACTCGCTCCTTACGGACAGTTTGCAGGACTCGACTCGGGCACAGAGGATGGTGCCCCGAGCCTACACCATCTTGCCCGATACGGTGGTGGCGCCGCAGGACACGGTGCCTGCCGACACGACCCCCACGAGCAAGAATGCCCTGGACATGCCTGTCAACTATTCAGCAGAGGACTCCATCACCTTCGACTATGTCCGTTCCCGTGCCAACCTCTATGGCGGCAGCAAGGTGCAATACCAGAACCTGGAGCTGGAGGCCGACATCATCAATATCGCCATCGACAGCAGTCTGGTCCATGCTACAGGCCGGGCAGACTCGTTGGGCAACGTCACGGGCAAGCCGCTCTTCCGTCAGGGAAGCGACGAGTACGAGCCAGACAGCATCAGCTATAACTTCAAGACGCGCAAGGCATTCATCTCCAACGTCTATACCCAGCAGGGCGAGGGCTACATGAAGAGCCTCGACGGTAAGCGCGACAGCGTGGGAACGATGTACGTCAAGAAGGCCTTCTATTCGACCTGCGATGCCGATAACCCACATTTCTACCTTAACATGACACGCGCCAAGATGCGACCCGGCAAGGATGTCGTGTTCGGTCCGACCTACCTCGTCGTCTGCGATGTCCCGTTGCCACTGGCCATTCCCTACGGCTTCTTCCCCTTCAAGGACAAGTACAGCAGCGGCTTCATCATGCCCAGCTATGGCGACGAGACCTCACGAGGCTTCTACCTGCGCGAAGGCGGCTACTACTTTGCCTTCAACGACTACATCGATGCCAAGGTGCTGGGAGACATCTACACGAAGGGCTCGTGGACCCTCTCCGCGCAGTCCAACTACAAGAAGCGATACCGCTACAGTGGCAATCTCTACCTCAGCTATCAATATACGCAGACGGGCGAGAAGAACATGCCCGACTTCGCTACCTCAAAGAGCTTCAAGCTGACGTGGACGCACAGGCAGGACCCGAAGGCCAATCCGACGCAAAGCTTTACGGCCAGCGTGAACTTCGCCACAAGCAGCTACGAGCGCAACAACCTGACGAGCATGTACAATCCCGCCAGCTATACGCAGAGCACTCGTACCAGCAGTATCTCCTACAGCAAGTCGTTCCCCGACATCGGCCTGACCCTGAGCGGAACCTTCAACCTCGCCCAACAGGTGCGCGACAGCAGCATCTCCGTCACGCTGCCAAACCTCACCATCCAGCTCAACCGTTTCTACCCCTTCAAGCGTAAGAAGATGGCAGGCAAGGAGCGGTGGTACGAGAAGATAGGCATGAGCTACAGCGGCTCCCTCACCAACAGCATCAACACCAAGGAGGACAAGCTCTTCAAGAGCAACCTCGTCAAGGACTGGCGAAACGGTATGCGCCACCAGATACCCATCAATGCCAGCTTCCCCATCTTCAAGTACATCAACATCACGCCCGGCATCACCTTCACCGACCGCATGTATTCCAACAAGATTATGCAGTCGTGGGACAGCGAGAAACAGGCCGTGAAGCGCGACACCGTGTACGGCTTCTACAACGTCTATAACTTCACCACGAGCATCGGCGCGAACACCAAGCTCTACGGCTTCTATACGCCCATGCCCTGGTTCGGCGGGAAGAAGATAAAGGCCATCCGCCACATGATGACTCCCACCCTGACCTTCAGTTATGCGCCCGACTTCAGCACACCCTTCTGGGGCTTCTATGACACGTACGAGCGCGTGGACAGAAAGGGCAATGTCTCCACCGTCACCTACTCTCCCTTCTCCAACGGGACATACGGGACAGCGCCCAACGGCATGATGGGCAGCATCCAGCTCGATATCTCCAACAACCTCGAGATGAAGTTGCGCTCCAAGCGTGACTCGACGGGCGAGAAGAAGGTCAGCCTCATCGACGAACTGGGTATGTCCATGAGCTACAACATGGCTGCCAAGAAGAAGCCCTGGAGCGACCTCAACACACGTCTCCGCATCAAACTCACCAAGAGCTACACCTTCTCCATGTCTGCCGTCTTCGCCACCTACGCCTATGAGTTCGACGAGAACGGCAATGTCATCGTCGGCGACCATACGGAGTATTCGCAGGGACGCTTCGGACGTTTCCAGGGCATGAGCCAGAACCTCTCCTATACCTTCAACAACCAGACGCTCAAGAAGCTGCTGGGACTGAGGGACAAGCTCTCGAACCGCTTCGGCAGCAGAAGCGATACGGACGATGAGGATGAGGACGATGACGAGTACGAAGACGAGGCAGATCCCAGTATGCAGAACGTTGACCCTGACCGCAGAAAAGGCATGACAGGAGCCAAGCGGAGAGCGAAGGCCGATATAGACGAAGACGGCTACCTCAAGTTCCAGATGCCGTGGAGCCTGAACGTCAGCTACGGCGTAAACATGCGCGAGGACACCAGCGCACCCATCAATCCCAAGCGGATGCGCTATCCCTATAAGTTCACCCATTCACTCAACTTCTCGGGAAATGTCGCCATAGCCGAGGGCTGGAACATCAGCTTCTCCTCTGGCTACGACTTCAACTACAACAAGCTGAGCATGACCACCGTATCTCTTGCACGCGACCTGCATTGCTTTGCCATGTCGTGCAGCATGGTCATCACGCCCTACACCAGCTTCAACTTTCTCTTTGCAGCCAAGGCAGGCACCCTGGCAGATGCGCTCCGTTGGAAGAAGCAAAGCTCCTACAGCAGCAACGTCGATTGGTACTGACCGCTTCGAGGCTTTCTTTTGTCCCTCTCTCGCCTGGGTCCGCAGGTCAGTTAACCCTGTCCTTTTCTTCACTCCTACACGTAGGGGAGTTTGATTGTTCATGTACTTGCAATTGCATATACATGAACATGCAATTGCAAGTACATGAACAATCAAACAACGGAACAGGCGTAGTTGACTGACGGAGCACGGTCTTTCCCCCGTCTCCCTCAATGTAAATGCCCTGAGCTGCCTTATTGGCAAGCGTCCGGCCTGAATGTTACTGGATGATGCTTTCGATGTAGTCGAGCAGTTCGTCACGGCCTTGTCTGGTCTCGCTGCTGGTGACGAAGTACGGAGGCAGCTCCTCCCATTCCTTCGAGAGCTCGTCGAGGTAGAACTTGACATTAGCGGCAAGTTTCCCCTTTGAGAGCTTGTCGGCCTTGGTGAAGACGATGCTGAATGGGATGCCGTTCTCGCCGAGCCACTGGATGAACTCCATGTCGATGCGCTGCGGTTCGTGGCGCACATCGATGAGCAGGAAGAGGTTCATCATCTGTTCGCGGCGCAGGATGTATCCCGAAATCATGCGCTGCAGCTCGTCCCTCTGCTGCTGGCCACGTTTGGCGTAGCCGTATCCGGGCAGGTCAACGAGGTACCAGGCATCTTTAGGGGCAAGGGGCAAGGAGCAAGGGGCAAGAGGATTGTTGCCTGCTTTGGTATTCTTTTCTCCCCTGCCCTTTGCTCCTTGCCCGTTTACCAGGAAATGATTTATCAGGACGGTCTTGCCCGGGGTGGCAGACGTCTTGGCAAGGTGCGACTTGCCTGTGAGCATGTTGATGAGGCTGCTCTTGCCAACGTTGCTTCGCCCGATGAAGGCAAACTCCGGCAGGTTGCCTGCGGGACACTGCTCCACGCGGGCGCTGCTGATAGTGTATTCGGCTGTCTTTATCATTGGCTAATGGGGCTAATGGGGCTCATGGGACTAATGGGGCTCATGGGGCTCATGGGGCTCATGGGGCTCATAGGGCTCATAGGCCTCATGGACCTTAGAAACTATATGCCAGTCCGAGGCTGAACCATTCCTTGAACATCATGAAGGTGCCGTCGTGTTCCTCTCCGGAGCGGTACTTCGGGTTGCTGTCGTCGTATCGGGGATAGAGGTACAACTTAGCTGTGATGATCTTCGTGATGCTGAAGTCGAAGGTGTTCTCCCATTCCCAGATGTCATAGTCGAAGTTGGTCATCCAATAGACGCGGCTGGTCCAAGCGATCTGTTTGCATAGCTGCCATCTGGTGTTCAGCGTGATGTTGGGACCGAAGGTGGTCTTCTGGTGGCTTCCCTTCTCTATGCCATAGTTGGTGACCAGAGTGTCGCGGTGCACGTAGAGGACCTTCATGGCAAGGGGTGCCACGTTGAGCGTACCCGTGAACTGCTTCTTCTTGCCCCATGCTATTTCGTACTTCATACCGGGGGCAACGGTTACTTCGAGGGGGGAGAGGAAGGTGGAGGAGACGAAGTCGGTGTTCTTCTGATAGTTGGGCGCTATCTGAGTCTGCAGGATGACCTGCAGGGAGTAGAAGAGGTTCTTCCATGCGCGGTAGCCGGCATTCGTGGTATAGCGGAGCACGTTGCTGGTTGGTCGGAACGAGCGTGCCTTGTCGCTCTCGGTTGTCTGGAAGCCTAATTGTGCATCCAGCGTGTTCTCCCAACTGATTTTGCGTTGGTCGTTGTAGTTGGCGCGGAGGGTGAGCGTGAAGTTGCCGGCGAAGTTGGATTCGCCTCCCTTGTACCAGTTTGCCGAGAAGTGGTTCTGGGTGAACTGCAACGATGTGTTGCCCGAGAACTTCCAGAAGTTAGGGCGGCGCGTGATGACCTCCACGGGTTCGTCTATCGTCGGGGTCAGTTTGGCGGCAGCCACCTTCTCGGCGAGCTTGTCGTGGCTCTTCAGGATGTCGTTCACGTCGCTGCGGATGGCAGCCTGCCCCGTGAGGTCGGACTCTGTCTGCGTCACCAGCCAGGGCGTTGCCGTGTAGAAGGACGAGAGAACCTTGCGTGTGGAGAAGAGACGTTGCATCTGCAGGTCGCCCGAGGTGGAGTAGGAGGGGCTCATCATCTGGTGCAGCGGCGAAGCGAAGAGCGTGGGCTGAGTGAGAATCTGCCAGTAGTAGGCATTAGGTGCCGGACGCGTCTCGACGGTGTTCAGCGAGTCGCGCTCCCGCGTCAGGGATTCGAGGACTTGCAGGTAGCTGTCCAGCAGGGAGGCAGAGTCCGTCTCTTCGGTCTCTGGTGTAGCCGTCACGTCATCCTGGGCATTTATGGTGTTGTTGACTCCCCAAATGGAAATGTAGAGGAAGAATAGTATTGTAAGGCGTTTCATATTCTATAAATTTCTGCAAAGGTAGCACATTTAATTCACAAATCACAATTCCTAATTCATAATTATGGTATATCTTGCGAAAAAGAAAAAACATTGGGCTGTGAAGCTATGAACTATGAACTTTTTTTTGTATCTTTGTGCCCAAAAACTATTAAAACCTTATGGATAAGAACACAGTTACAGGATTTGTGCTCATTGCCCTCGTTGTCATCGGCTTCAGTTGGTACAGCCAGCCCAGCAAGGAGGAACTGGAGGCAATGGCGCGCCAGGACAGCATTGCTGCCGTAGAAAAGGAAAAGACCCTCTCTAACTCTCCCTTAAAAGGAGAGGACTCAAAGCAGGAAGTCTCCCCTTCAAGGGGAGATTTAGAGGGGTCTCCCGACAGCACCACCCTCTTCTTCGCCAGACGTAACGGCGAAGGGCAGCGCATCACGCTCAAGAACAATAAGGTCAAGGTGAACCTCAACAGCAAAGGCGCCGTCGTGGAGGATGCTGAAATCATCGGCTACAAGAGCCGCCGCAGAGAGGGCGACGTCGTGATTCTCGGCAAAGAAGACGCTTCGATGAAGCTGACCCTACCCCTCAAGCAGGAGAACCTCTGCCTCGCCGACCTCACCTTCGACGTCACCGAGCAGACAGGCAACTCTGTCACCTTCGCCGTCAGCCAAGAGGGAAAGCAGTTGCAGGTGCGCTACTCGCTTCGTCCCGATGCCTATATGCTCGACATGGACATCACGTCGCAGGGCTTGGAAGGCATGACGATGCCTGGACAGTCTGCCTTGCTCCTCGACTGGAAGGCCACCGTCTTGCAGCAGGAGAAGGGAGCCGACTTTGAGAACCGCTACAGCTCGCTCACCTACAAGCGTCAGGACAAGAGCGTGAAGCACCTCAGC
>OMSJ01000119.1 GCA_900313705.1 uncultured Prevotellaceae bacterium | reverse complement strand
AGGGCGGCCTATCCTATGCAACACACTTACCCAGGGCAATGCCCTGGGCTGGGAGCTTGCTGGCCTTTCAGGCCGTCTTCAGCAGAATTCCCGAAACTTCAGTTAGATGTTATTTGTCCTCGTAGTGGCCGTAAGCTGTGAGGACGAGAACCACGACTTCAGTGTCGTGAATCTCATAGACAAGTCGGTGCTTCTTGGTGATACGACGACTCCACTGTCCGCTACGTTCGCCCGTCAATGGCTCTGGATGGCCCGTGCCTGTACGGGGATGCTGCATCAACTCGTAAAGAAGCTGGCCTAGTTTGGCAAACGCCTTGGGCTCACTCTTGTGTAGCTTATCCATGCCAGAACGAGCTTCTGGAGTATAATCCAATGTGTACATTATCAAAAGCTATTTAGGAATGCTTTTAATTCTGCTTCGGAATTAATACGTGTGTATTCTCCACGCTCATATTGAGCCCGGGACTCATCTATCCTCTTGAAGAACTCCTCTTTTGTCATCAGCGTTGGGTCTTCTTTCTTGGTAGCCAGGCGCTTCACGTACTTCAGCACTTTCTTCATCAGCGTCTCGTCGTCGGCTATTTTCCCCATAGCGCGATAGAGTTCGGCATTCAGTTGTAATGCTGTCATGATACTTATATATATATTAATTTTCTTTAGTGTGGAGCATGTTCAAGTGTTGAGAGGCGACATGCTCAATCCTGTGCCTTACTTCTTTATCTTCTCCCAGGTGTTGTTCTGCGAGGCATCGATGGCAAAGAGAATTTCATAAGCCTTGTCCTTCTCTTCTTTTGTTCCCTTCTTCGAGAAGATGTTGACCAGTTCATCGCGCTTGTACTCTGTGAAGAGCTGTGCCACCTTGGTCATGTTCTTTGCCTTGTTAGCATCGTGGAGCATGTCCAAAGCTTCGGCAATAGTGGCACGAGCGCTGTCGGGAGCTTCTGTCATACGGTCCAGTCCCTTACGATGATAGATGTAGTTGAACTCACGCATCCCCTCCATGGCACCGTCCATGTAGTCGTTGAGCAGTCCAAAGCGATTGCCGCTGTCGCCAAAGGGCTTCCAACCAGGAAACCCGAGGTTATCACCAGCCGTTGCTATGTCTTGAGCTATATGGAAGCAATCTGTGCCACCCATCGGAGCCATCGTGTCGAGGTCCATACCTATTATCATATAGGCATAGTAGGCAAGCAGGGCTACGAGGTTGTTGTCTATCTGATTCTCCTGATACTCCAGTTGGTCGAACTCGCCGAAGGTAAAGGTGAAGTCCTTGTCGTTCACGGAATAGGCGACAGTATTGTACGTACTGCCATAGACAGGGCGGCTGCTGTTCATCAGCAGCGAGCACTCGAAGGCATTCTCGTCCTGCGTGTATTTGTTGACGGTGATGTTGAAGTTGCACTGAATCTTCTCATTCTCGCGAAAAGGAATCTCCGTCCATTTGTGGTTGTTGAGGAAGTCTGTCAGCTTCGTCTGCAAGGCATCGAACACCTCTGTCCGGGTGGTCTCAATCTGTGTGTGGTTGATAGTGACGCGGGCTTCCAGCTCCTGGGCTTTTGCCAAGAAGATAGAGGAAGATAGAAGGAGATAAAAGAAGATAAATGACAAAAGCTTCTTCATAAAACCATGAATTATGAATTATGAATTATGAATTCAACAATGTCCTCTGCCACTTCCCTCTTCGACTTGATGTCGTAGGCGGTAAGGTCATTGTGGCGACCGATGATGGTCACTTTGTTGGTATCCACGCGGAAGCCTGCTCCTTTGTCCTGAAGGCTGTTCAAGACGATGAAGTCGAAGTTCTTACGCTCCATCTTTTCCTTTGCATTCTTCTGCTCGTTGTCTGTCTCGAGAGCAAAGCCTACGAGCACTTGCTTCTTTTTCTTGACGGCACCCAGGGCAGCGGCAATGTCCTTCGTTGGCTGCAATTCCAGCTTCAGGTTATCGCCCTTCCTCTTTATCTTCTTGTCTGCTGTCGTCTTGGGTGTGAAGTCTGCCACGGCAGCACAAAGGATGGCGATGTCGGCTTTGGGGAAATGCTTTGTCGCTGCTTCGTACATCTGCTGAGCACTCTCCACGTCGATGCGCTTGATGCCTGGATGCTTTGTCTGCAACATGACAGGACCGCTGACGAGCGTCACCTCTGCCCCCTGCTCTGCGCAAACCTCGGCAAGGGCAAAGCCCATCTTGCCGCTGCTGTAGTTGCCGATGAAGCGGACTGGGTCTATCTTCTCGTAGGTAGGGCCTGCCGTGATGAGGACCTTCTTGCCTGCAAGTTTCTGTTGCTTTGCGAAGAACTGCTCCAGGACTTCGACTATCTTCTCCGGCTCTTCCATGCGTCCTTTGCCTTCGAGCTTGGAGGCAAGGAAACCTGTAGCAGGCTCGATGATGTGGTTGCCGTAGCTCTGTAGCTTCTGCAGGTTGGCTTGCGTAGAGGGATGGGCATACATGTCGAGGTCCATAGCTGGAGCCACAAAGACAGGCGTCTTGACTTTCCCTTCGCTCGTCGGGCTTTGCTTCATGCTCAGGTAGGTGGTGACAAGCATGTTGTCGGCTATGCCATTTGCCATCTTCCCTATGGTGCTTGCCGAGGCAGGGGCAATGAGCATGGCGTCGGCCCAAAGTCCGAGGTTGACATGGGAATGCCAACTGCCATCTCTGCGGTCGAAGAACTCGCTGACGACAGGTTTCTGCGTCAAGGTGGCGAGGGTCAGGGGGGTAATGAACTCCTTGGCAGCGGGAGTCATCACGACCTGCACCTCAGCTCCTTTCTTGATGAGAAGGCGAGCCAAGATGCATGCTTTATAGGCAGCTATGCTTCCTGTAATGCCGAGTACTATCTTCTTATTTTCCAGCATACTTGAGTGCAAGACGTTCAAGCGTCTGTTTCGTGTTCATCGTGAAGTCGCCCTGTAGCATCCAGTGCTTGTAGTTGGGGTCTTTGCGCAGCACGTCTTTGACGGCCTGTCCCTTGTACTTGCCGAAGTTCACTATCTCCACTCCCTTTTCGTCATAGACGAAGCGGCAGGCTAAGTCCACGCCCTTCGATATCTGGGTGAAGTCGGCAAGGAAGGCCACATCATTCTTCAATGTGTCCTGGTAGCGGTCGAGCTGAGCTTCGAGGACTTCAAGCGTGGCTCTTGTATCGGCCAAGGCACTGTGCGCATTCTCCAGATTCTTCCCGCAATAGAACTTATAGGCAGCCACGAGGGTGCGTTGTTCCATCTTGTGGAAGATGTTCTGCACATCGACCAACTTCTTCTCGTTGACATGGATGTCGATGCCGCAGACTGCGAACTCTTCAGCCAGCATGGGCACGTCGAACTTGTTGCTGTTATAGCCGGCAAGGTCGCATCCGTCGAAGACCTTTGCCAGCTCTGCAGCCTTCTCTGCGAAGGTGGGGCAATCCTTGACATCGTTGTCCGTTATGCCTGTGACTTCGCTTGCTTCCTTTGAGATAGGGATGCCGGGATTGAAGCGCAGCGTCTCTGCCCGCTCACATCCGTTGGGTTCAAGGCGGATGTAGCATAGCTCTACGATGTGGTCCTTGCCTATCGTCAGACCTGTCGTCTCCAGGTCGAAGAAGATGATGGGCCTCTCAAGTTTGAGTTTCATTGTTAGTCCTCCACGCGCATGGGCATGAGGAGCATCAGCACCTCGTCGTCTGGATTGTCGTCGGCAGGACGTATCACGCCGGGACGACTTGGGTCAGCCACTTCAATCCGCAGCGTTTCGTTGTCCATGATGCCAGCTATCTCGAGCAGGAACGTGCAACTGAAGCCGATGCTGATGGGGTTGCTGGTGTAGTCGCAGACGATGAACTCCTCGGCACGCGTCGAGTATTCGTTGTCCTGACCCGTCAGCTTGATGGTGTTGTTGGCCAGTTCGAGCTTCACGAGTCCGCTGCTTTGGTTGCAGAAGACGCTGACACGCTTCAGGGCACTTGTCAGAGCCTGACGGTCAACAGTGGCGGTGAAGGGATTGTTCTCGGGAATAACGGCATTGTAGTTGGGATAGCGGCCCTCGATGAGGCGGAAGTGCATCACCATGTCGGCAGAAGAAATGGTAGCCTTTTCGGAGTCGAAAGCAATGCTGATGTTTTCTTCATCCTTCGTCAGCACAGCCTTCAGGATGGCGGAAACCTTCTTCTGCAGGATGAAGCCAGCCGTAAGTCCACTCTGCACGGTACGATTCGTGTTGCGCACCAGCTTACGTCCGTCAGTACCTGCGAAGATGATGCAGTCGGGCTTGATGTCAACATAGATGCCGTTCATCACCAGACGGATTTCATCGTTAGCCGTAGCGAAGAGGCAACGGTTGATGCCGTTCAGCAGCACGCTGGCTGGCATATCGATGCGCGTGGCATCTTCGTTCACAGTCTTTGCCATGGGATACGGGGCAGCATCCATTGCCATGACGACAAACGAACCGGAGTTGTGTACGACCTTCACTTCCTGAGTGTCGGGATTGTAGCCCACGTTGAGGGGCTGCTCAGCCAGTTCCTTCATCGACTCCATGATGGTCTTCGCAGGGATACAGAAGCGGGCATTGCCGCTCTGCTCGACAGTAGGAACAGTCGTGATGAAATACTTCTCGCTGTCCGAAGCCGTGATGGTAATCGTGCCATCCGTCACATCGAGCAGGAAACAATCCAAAATAGGCATAGAGTTCTTGCTGGCCATCACCTTGCTGGCAGCAGTCAGACGGCCATAGAAAGCCGTGCTTGAAACTTTGAAATTCATATCGTTTTGCAGTTATGTTTGTATTTTGCCCCACAAAGATATGCTTTTTTCATCCTTCCACAAAGAAAACACAAAAAAAAATCACACGAAGCTAAAAACTTTAATCCTTATCTTTATTCTTTAATCTTTTTTTATTACCTTTGCAGCCAAAACTATAAAAACAGACATAAAAACATGGAATTAACAGGAAAGATTATCGCCGAGTTCAACGAGCGCGGCGGTGTGAGCAATAGGACAGGCAACGAGTGGAAAGCAAAGTCATACGTAATGGAAGTGCCCGGCGACTTCCCCAGGAAGTTTGTGTTCGACGTCTTCGGCGTTGACCGCCTGCAGGCATTCAACATTCAGATAGGCGAACTGCTGACCGTACACTTCGACATCGACGCCCACGAGTACAATGGCCGTTGGTTCAACGATGTCCGTGCCTTCCGCATCGACCGCGGCCAGGCTGCTCCCCAGCCCATGCAAGAAGGCGCTCCCGCCGCTACACCTCAAGCCGCTCCCCAAGCACAGGCAGCCCCCCAAGCTCAGGTAGCACCCCTGCCCCCAATGGACGCAGCACCCTTCGAGGCACCCTCGGCAACAGACGACCTGCCATTTTAAGCAATTCTTAATTCATAATTCATAATTCATTCCTTCCGAGAATAGCAAGGGCGTAGCCTTAATTATGAATTATGAATTATGAATTAATCTATGGCTCCGTAGCTTAGCTGTATAGAGCGTCAGATTCCGGTTCTGAAGGTCCTGGGTTAGAATCCCAGCGGAGTCACTAATTAAGTGAAAAGTGAAAAATGCTTCGCAAGTGAAGAACGAAGAGTGAAGAGTGAAAAATGCTTCGCAAGTGAAAAGTGAAAAGTGAAAAATCAAAGTAAGCTAAATCACTTCGTGCAATTCGTTTAATTCGTTTTAATTCGTTGTTGTTTAATGTCCCGCAGAAATAAAGGAAATGACAGAAATATAATTCATTTATGAATTATTAAATCTGTGTAATCTGTTGCAGTCGCCTTCGGCGAAGTGAAAAGTGAAGAGTGAAAAGTGAAGAATCAAAGTAACCTCTCTATCTAATTCCCATCCGTTCAATCCGTTCAATCTGTGGTTGAAATCGCCTGCGGCGAAGCATTTTTCACTTTTCACTTTTTCACTTTTCAATTCAAGGCTTGGTTATTCCAAGCCTTGAATTGTTTCCTGGTTCTTGATGACCTTCTCTGCTTCGGCCTGTGCCAGGCGGGTGGGTACGAGCTGGAACTCTGCTTCGCTGCGGAGGTCCTTGAAGAGCTTGCCGGGAACCCAGCGGACGTTGACGGCCTTGATG
>OMSJ01000130.1 GCA_900313705.1 uncultured Prevotellaceae bacterium | reverse complement strand
CGGTGAGGGCAGCTTGGCCTGGGGTTCTGTCTTTGCTCAATACCAGCTTCCTGCTGCTGAAGTGGAGCATCATCGCGAAGGAATGACCATCCGCAGAGAAGTATCTATAGAGAATAGGAATGGCTCAATGGTCAATGGTCAATGGTCAATGGGCGACCGCGTCCACGTCCGCTACACGATTACGGCAGACCGCGACTACGAATATGTCTGCCTGCGTGCGCCTCGTCCCGCTACGGCAGAGCCTGCCCAACAGCTCTCCGGCTATCGTTGGCAGAACGGCATCGGCTTCTATCAAGCCATGCACGATGCCAGCACGGAGTACTTCATGGACCGTTTGCCACGCGGCACATACGTCATCGAAGAGGACTGGCTCGTCAGCCGCAACGGCAACTTCCTCCTGCCTCCTGCACGTCTGACTTGTCTCTATGCACCAGAGTTCCAGTCGAACACAGCAGGAGAGAAGTTCAGGGTAAAATAAGCTTTCCCCCATGAAAGTTTGCATAAAATCGGAAATAGCGCTACCTTTGCCGCAAGATAATAAGTAAACTCTGCAATCATCGTGCCAGCGGGTTTCCCAACACCGCAAGCTGCGCTTGCAGGTGCCCTGCAGACTGGATAACGAATAGTCACGAAACACAATAACAGTAATTGGTATGAAAAGTAAAAAGACATTGTTGACAGTTGCTTTAATGGCAAGCGTTCTCTGTGCCCAAGCACAGACGGTGGAACGCACATTCTACATCGACTATGGTCAGAACAACGTGTCGGGTCAGGGTAACAAGACCGTTGGAGCCGACAAGAACGGACACTATTGGAACAACATCTTCGGCAAAGGTACGGGAGCTCCCGACAAGGCCTATCCGCAGACTATCAGCCTCGTGACTTCCGGCAACAAGGCGACCGACTTGCAGCTTCAACTCTCGTCGCGCTTCTCGACCAACGGTTATACCAACGGCGGCCTTCAGAACCCATCGGCAGCGTTGCTGGGAGACCTCGCCATCGAGAGTGCTACGCAGGACTATATCTTCCTGGAGGGCGGTCAGGACTATGGCGTCATCCGTTTCAAGGGACTCGACCTCAGCAAGGCCTACCGCTTCTATCTGTTTGGCTCGCGCACGGCAACTGATACCCGCGCTGCTTGGTTCGACCTGACAGGCGAGAACTGCTGGCGGGGCGAGATGACGATGTCGGGCGCTGGCATAGGCAATGGCGGTTACAACGGTAACAACGACAACATCCTGACCTCAGACCTCATCTTCCCTGACCGCAACGGAGGCATCGACCTCAATATCATCAAGAAGGGTTCAGGCATCATGGTCTATCTCAATTCCATGAAGATAGAGGAGGTGTCCGGCGTAGAGCGTCCAAATGCGGAGCTCACCATGACGCAAAAGATGTACTTCGACTTCGGCGAAACCAGCAACAACACTCGCGGACACCAAACTACAGTAGCTGACGCTAACGGCAACCGCTGGAATAACATCACTTCGGGCACCAGCTCCAGCAACGCTGTCGCTGCCAACAAGACCCTTGCCATCAAGAATAGTGAAGGCACCTCTACGGGAGCCAGGTTCGTCGTGGTGGAGAAGACCTATACCAATGGCGTTGATGCCGGCGGCAATAACAATCCTACGGCAGACGACCTTGGCGACCTCGCCATCAAGACTGCCACGGAGGACTATGTCTTCATCGATAACGGTGACATACGCTCCTTCAAGCTGACAAAGCTCAACACCGAACACTGCTACCGATTCTATATCTACGGTTCACGTAACCATACGGACAACCGCGCCACCCTCTACAACATCAAGGGACAGCGCACATGGACAGGCGGACAGACCACTTCAGGCTCTGACATCGGTGGCGAAGGCTATCACGGCAACCTGCGTAACATCCTGCAGAGCGACTATATCTATCCAGACAAGAGCGGCAACATCGTCATTACCTACCAACGCGTCTTCGGTATGGCACACATCAATGCTATGAGGATAGAGGAGTACGAGGGTGGCACCCGCCCTGAAGAACCTCTCGTGTTCAGTGCGTTGACACTCAGTGGCAACGCAGAAGACGTGACCTTCAAGGCTCTCGATGGCAACCTCTTCGAGGCATACGCCCGCCTCAAAGCAGGCTCTTTCTCCCTGACTGGCACAGTGGATGGTCAGGAAGTTACGCTCTCCAGCAATGGCAACGGCACCTTCAGTACCGAAGGCAGTACACCATTCTCCGTCGCAAGGGACTGCGTGGCCCGCATCACGGTCAGCACTCCCAACAAGACGGTCAGCATCATGCCTGTGACGATGAACATCCGTGGCAACATGGGCACAGGCAGTCCCGTCATCCCCTATAAGGGTGGCGGCGTCTTCGAGGGAGAGGTGACGCTTCAGGAGACAGCATCCCAGCAGTGGGTAGATAAGACGATGTACTTCGCCCTCAACAACGACGATGCCTATGCCATCAAACGTCTGCAAGGCGCTTCCACACGCTATGCCCTCGGCGAAACGGAGAAGGGTCAGAGTGTGGAGAATATCTATCAGAACTCCGGCACCTATACCATCACCGTCGATATGAAGAACATGGTCTATGACATCAATGCTCCCATCGACGAGAACCGCATCTCCGTCTTCGGCTCCTCCGTGGCTAACGGACAGGGCGCAACGGACTGGAAGGGATACCGATACCTCTACGGACAGCAGCTCATCGCCCGCTACAACGAAGGAAGGAGCGAGACTCCGTTCTACACGACCAACGTCTCCATCGGTGGTAACACGACCAACAACCTGCTGAACCGCTACGATGACCTCATCCGCGACTTCGGACGCTACGTCATCTTCGGCCTCTCGCTTGGCAACGAAGGCATCCACGGCGCAAGCAACCAGCAGGCAGTCTTCAACCAGTGGCGCGACAACATGCTCAAACTAATAAATAAGGTACGCGCAGACGGAAAGATTCCGATGGTGATGAACAACTACACGCGTGGCGACTATAACAACGACGACTATTACTACGTCAAGCAGCTCAACCTGCTCATCCACGAGTGGGACGTCCCCTCGACCAACGTTCTCGGTTCTATCGACAAGGGCAACGGCCAGTGGGCTGACGGTTATGTTGATGACACCTATCACCAGAACACCGCAGGACATGCAGAGTTCATGTACGCAATGGTGCCATCGCTTTTCGATGCCATCAAGGCAGGCAAGGCACAGCCTGTCCGTAACCAGACGAAGAGTATGACCATAGAAGCAGGCAAGTCCATCTACTTCGAGCCGGAAGAGACGGTACATCCTTTCACCGTGACCGTCCGCATCAAAGGCACAGAGGGACAGGTTGTCTGCCTGACACAGACTTCCGGCACGCAGAAGGCCACCGTTAGCGTAAATGCCGACGGCACTGTCACCTATACTGCACCCACTGGCTCCACCATAACGTCTTCCAAGGCCATCAACGACGGCAATTGGCATTACGTCAGCCTGACGAGCTACTACGCGCAGCGCCGCACCATCCTTTACGTCGATAAGACAAAGGCCGGTGAAGTAGGGGAACGCTTGGCAAGAATAGAGACAGTCAACTTGGGAGACGAGACGAATGCACGCGAAGTGAGCGAACTGTTCTTCTGGCGCTCTGGTATGACTCCAGAGGAAATCACAGCCGTATGCAATGGCAAGATGCTCAAGTCAAGCCTCGAAATCTATGCACCGCTTGGCGGAGAGAACGACATGGAGAATCTCGCACAGAGCACAAATAAGCTCCGCTACGGTCTGACGAAAGAAAAAGTGTACGAGAGAGCAAGCGCCGATGTCTTCTTCATTGCCGATGATGGCTCTGCTGGCTTTAGCTATGGCGAGAACTACGATAAGATACTCGACGGCAACACCTCCACCAAGTGGTGTCTCAATGGCGGTCAAGGTAACGAGGTGTACACCGTCTTCCATGCCTCCCTGCCCATCTACGTGACGGGCTACAAGATAACGACGGCAAACGATAATGCTCAATTTACTGGCCGTAACCCCAAGGCATGGAAGCTCTACGGCTCTGTTGCAGACAGCAATCCGGGCAAGGACGATGCCTCGTGGGAACTGATAGCTTCGGTCAGCAACGATACGAAATTGAAGGACGTGAACTTCACGACCTATACCTATACGCTTCCGGCAGAGACGACCAAAGCCTATCAGAGCTTCAAGTGGGTCATTACCGAGCGCAAGGGCGGCGGCAATGGTGTGATTCAGGTCTCAGAGTTCCGACCGACCTATAGCGATGCATTGGTTGGGCTCCCTTTTCCCGATGACGACACAGGCATCTTCTCTCCCCCGTCGGGGGCAATGAAGGAGGGACTCTACAACCTTGCCGGCCAGCGCCTGGCAAAGATGCAAAAAGGCATTAATATCACTCAGGGGAAGAAAATCCTTAAGTAAACGCTAAGCTAAAGCCTCAGTACTCAATGATCAGCATTCAAGAACTAATGTTCAATGTCAAGGGCGAACCGTCAGTCGTCGCTGATGCTCGCCACCATATCCTCAGCGAGTTCTCAGACCTTGAGTTCTTCGACGAAGGGCACCGCTACCTGCTCCACGATAAGCAGTTGCCTTCAGCCTCCAACGTGGTGCACCGCTTTGTGCGAGAACCCTTCGACGAACAGCGGCAGGCAGTGCGCTATGCAGAGCGCCACGGCCAGACAGCACAGTACTGGATACAGCAGTGGCGCCAGAACTCTTTCCGTGCAACGACGCTGGGCACTAAGACCCATGCCTATGGCGAAAGCCTTGGCTATCTCAGGGCAGGAATGCCGGAACGTATCTGTCCATCCATCCTGACGCAGTACATGCCCCAGTACGGTTACCT
>OMSJ01000053.1 GCA_900313705.1 uncultured Prevotellaceae bacterium | reverse complement strand
AAACGAAGACATATTCACTAAATTAGATAATGTATTAGAAACCATTAAAAACAATATCTTATGAAAGAAACAAATCCACAAATCAACAATCAGCAAGGCTGCGGCTTTGAGGCACTCCCCCAAAGGGGGAGCGGGGAGGGGGCCGTCGACTTTTACCTTTTGGCCGCTCAGTACAAGAGCGAGCTGCTGGACAGGGTGATGCCCTTCTGGATGGAGAACAGTATTGACAAAGAGTTCGGTGGGTACTTCACCTGCATCGAGCGCAACGGCGAGGTCTATGACACCGACAAGTTCATTTGGCTGCAAGGCCGCGAGGTGTGGATGCTCGCTACATTATATAATAAGGTAGAGAAGAAGCAGGAATGGCTCGATGCGGCTATTCAAGGCGCCGAATTCCTCAAGAAGTACGGCCACGACGGCCAGCTGAACTGGTACTTCTCGCTCGACAGAGAAGGCCGTCCGCTTGTAGAGCCTTACAACATCTTCTCCTACACCTTCGCCGTGATTGCTTTCGGCCAACTCTACAAGGCGACTGGCAATCAGGAGTATGCCGACATCGCCAAGAAAACTTTCGACATTGTGCTTGCGAAGCGGAACAATCCAAAGGGCAAGTGGAGCAAGGCAGCTCAGGGCGCTCGTGCTTTGAAGGACTTCGCCTTGCCCATGATTCTCTGTAATGTTGCTCTGGAGATTGAGGACTTGCTGGAGCCTAAGTTCCTTCAGGAGACCATCGACATCTGTCTGCACGAGGTACTCGACGTGTTCTATCGTCCTGAGCTCGACCTTGTTGTGGAGCACGTCAGCAAGGACGGCAAGCTGGTGGATTGCCACGAGGGACGCCTCTTGAACCCAGGTCACGCCATCGAAGCCATGTGGTTTATCATGGACCTCGGCAAGCGTTTGGGTCGTCAGGACCTCATCGACAAAGCCGTACACATCGCCCTCCGTGAGGCTGAGTACGGTTGGGACAAGCAGTACGGCGGCATCTTCTACTTCATGGACCGCCTGGGCCGCCCGCTTCAGCAGCTCGAATGGGACCAGAAGCTCTGGTGGGTTCACATAGAGACGCTCATCACGATGATTAAGGGCTACGAGCTGACGGGCAAGCAGGAATGTCTCGACTGGTTCATGAAGGTGCATGAATACGTGTGGAGCCACTTCATGGACCCCGAGTACCCCGAGTGGTTTGGCTACCTGAACCGTCGCGGCGAGGTGCTGCTGACGCTCAAGGGCGGCAAATGGAAAGGCTGCTTCCACGTGCCCCGCGGCTTGATGCAAGTCTATCAGACCCTGGAACGCATAGCAGCAAAGTCATAACACGCATAAACGAATTATTGACAACGGATTGCCGATTATATTCGACCACAAATTGCAAATTACGCAAATAGGCTGAGAAAAGAAACAAGCGATGTAACTAAGATGTTGCATCGCTTGTTCCTTCTAATACTCATCCTCGTTGAAGAGGAAGTCATCCTTCGTCGGATAGTCCGGCCAAATGTCTTCAATGGTCTCATAGACTTCACCCTCATCTTCCATTTCCGTGAGGTTCTCGATTACTTCAAGCGGTGCACCGCTACGGGTTGCGTAGTCAATCAGTTCCTCACGGGTTGCAGGCCAGGGTGCGTCCTCCAACTTCGATGCTAATTCCAATGTCCAATACATAGTATTATTTACAATTTGACGATTTACTATTAACTATTTTTACCTGTTACGGCTTGCAAAGATACAACTTTTTTCCATACTTCAATCACTTCTGCCATAAAATTTCGTCTGTACCTTGAAAAAAGTTTAAGCGGAGGGCAAGTATGTAAAAATAATCGCTCAGTCTGTTGATGTATGCGAGGAGATGCAAATCAACTGGTTCATCGGCATTTAGGGTGAGGATTCGCCTTTCTGCTCTTCGACAGACTGTACGGCAGACGTGAGCTATAGCAGCTTCCCTGCATCCGCCGGGCAGGGTGAATCCTTGCCATTTGGGTAGTCCTTCGGAGGCACGGTCGATGTCGTGCTCCAGCCCTGTCACATCGTCTGCTGTAATGCAGCACGTAGGCTTGTGAGCTGTATCTGCTTCAGTAGCAAGCATTGCTCCAACCACAAAAAGGCGGTTCTGGATGCCGATGAGGCAGTCCCTGTCTGCTGCATCCCGAACATAGGTCAGCAACAGTCCCACCTGAGCATTCAATTCGTCAACGGTGCCATAGCTCTCGAGCCGGGCACAAGCCTTATCGACGCGTTTCCCGCCGACAAGCGAAGTGGTTCCGGCATCGCCGGTCTTAGTGTAGATTTTCATTAGAAGTTCACTATATAATACTGTTTGTTATACTGTTTGTCGAAGAAGGCAATGCCGAGGTCGTAGAGGTCGAAGCTGACGACGGAGGGAAGGCTCTGGAACCATTGGCGATGTCTTTGGAGGTTGTCGAGCAGCAGGACAGAATGTTCGCCCATGTGCTTCAGGGCCTCTTCCGAGGGCTCTCGCAGCAGGCACATCCCCACTTCGTCGTCCGGCCATTGGCAGTAGAAGCTGGTTCTGCGGCAGCCGCTTTGCATGTAGCGTTTCTCCCACCAGGCTTCCGTAGGCAGGACTATGGTCTGCGGCTGAAGATGATTGGCCAGGCGCAGCAGCAGATGCAGCCCCTTCCGCTTTCTCATCTGCATGGAGAGCGGCAGAGCCCTGTCCAGCTCTCGATAGGCATAATAGGGACAGCGCTCATAGATGACATCCGTGATGAAGCGGAAGGCAAACGGGCTGTGCACACCATAGCCTCTCCGATGCCGGAAACGTGCAAGCCAAACGAAAGGATTGGTTACTTTTTGCATAACTTGACTACAAAAATAGGGATATTTTCTGATATTTTCAAACAAATAGGGCAACTTCTTTTGTTTATCTTTTGTTGATGTCACAGAATAAATGTAATTACGCACCGAAAACCAGCAGAACTCTGAGTTTTGGACATAGAGCCTTTCCATATCAAGCGTAGTTGGAGCCTTCTTCTCCTTCTGCTTTTCGTCGTCAGACTTCATGCTGCCATATACGAGACGTCCGACTACTTTGTAGCCCCGCAGAGTCGGGGCTGGCTTCTATGAGGGGAGAGTCCGGACTTCTAATACTTTTATCTCCCAATAAATTAGTTTGTTTAGTATATTTTTCGTACCTTTGCACAGCCTTTATTAATATAAAGGCAAAACGCAGTAGCACAAAACAACGCAAATATGAAAAAGATAACCCTTTTGCTTCTATCGATATGCTGTACGCTTGGACTGATGGCTGAGCCCATAGGGAAACAGGCTGCACTCTACACGGCTCAGTCTTACTTGCTCGCCAAGGGTAAAGTCGTCAGCAATGCCTCAAGGCCAGTCAGGACAACCCGCAAGGGGGTGGCTCAACAGCAGGACGATGGTAATGCGTACTACTACGTCTTTAATGCGGACGACAACGGCGGATACGTCATCGTTTCTGGCGACGACCGCACGGAACCTATCCTCGGCTACGTGGAGCAAGGCACTTTCGACCCCGACAACATGCCTGAGAACATGCGCTCGTGGCTGCAGTCATACACCGACCAAATCAAGTTCATCGTCGATAACGACATCCAGCCCGGCTCGCCTCTCCTCAAGAAGCGCAACAAAGTGCGCGGGACGAAACACAGCGTCCCCGAGCTGCTGACGACTCGCTGGGACCAGGGACACCCCTACAACCTCACTTGCCCAAAGTACTACAGGGGCGACGGCTCTCAGGACTTCCCTGCCACCGGTTGCACGGCTACGGCTATGGCGCAAGTCATTAACCACTACAAGTACCCGGATAAGACTAAGGCTGAAATCCCTACTCTCACCAATGAATACACGCTCGACAATGGCTCGAAGATGTCGTCAACGGCTCCGGCCATACCGCAGGGCACGCGTATTGACTGGGAGAACATGCGCGACACCTACCATTGCTACGACGGACATGCTCACGATGCAACCGAATATGCCGTTGCAAACCTCATGCTCTATTGCGGCCAGGCTGTCAACATGAGCTACGGTGCCTCCTCCGCTGCAAACTTCGATGCATGGGTCTTCACGAAGTACTTTGGGTTCGACGATAGTGCTTTTGTGGGCGAACGCGGTGACTACAGCATCGACCAATGGTTTGACTTGCTTTATGGCGAAATAGAGCAAGGCTATCCTGTGCTCTTCTCCGGTTTCTCTTCTGGCGGAGGTCACGCATTCGTGATTGACGGCTTCGACGGCGACAACCTCTTCCACCTCAATTGGGGCTGGTCAGGAGGCTGCAACGGCTGGTTCCTCATTGGCATCCTGAATCCCGACGACAACAGCGGCATCGGTGCAAGCAGCAGCAGCGACGGCTACAGCATGGGGCAGCGAGCTCTGTGCAGTCTGCGCCTGCCCGACAACATCCCGTCAGAACCAACGACTGCTCTCACCGTCAACGACGTCGCCATCAACGGCACGAGCATCTTCGGCAACTACATCAACTGGACTGGCTCAACCAACAGCTTCAACGCTGCCATCGTCAAGCTCGACGAAGACGGCAGCCTCTCGCCCGTCGGCAACGTTGAATCCATTAACAATTTAGGCGACTGCTATTATGTCGGCCTGACCTTCGACCTGCGCGGCAAGCTTCCGCAGGGCACCTACAAGCTCTCCCCTGCCAGCAAGCTGACATCGGCTAAGGTCTGGCGCACGAAGTACAACATGAGGGGCGAGTACATCGAAGCTGTCGTGAATGCCAACGGAGTGCCGACCTTGCGCCATGTCACACCTGTAGAGAACATCAGCATCGAGGCTATCGAGTTCATGGACTCGCGCATCGTCGGCAATGAACAGGAAGTGAAAGTCACCTTCCGCAACAATGGCGACGAATACTACAGGGAGATTCATTTCTTTGCCAGCAAGACAAACAACAAGGTATATACCAACAACCGTTCAATGGTCGCTGTTCGTAAAGGAGAGTCAGTAGAGGTGTCGTACTTCTTCACGCCAAACGAGACGGGCAACTACAACCTGTGGTTCTGCACCGGAAGCGACGGTAGCGGACAAGTCGGGACAGGCACAATGGAAATCATTGAGGAGTCGCAAGCCGCCAAAGCCAACCTTGCCGTCACGTCCTTCACCGTCAACAACGCCATCGGCAGCAACATCTATGGCAAGCGACTGGTCGGCAAAGTGAACGTCAAGAACAATGCCTCGACCGACTTCAACGGGAGCATCCGCTTCCAGATATGGACCTATAAGGATGGCGACGAATATGTCTATACAGGTCCAAGCCTGACAAGCAGCGTCAATATCCCTGCAGGCAAGACAGCCACGGTGCAGTTCGACTTTAACAATCTCTCTGAAGGTCTCACATATTACCTCCCCCTCTACTATGTTGGTCAGGACGGTGAGTTAAGCGGTGCTGGCATCTGGGATCATAGTTGGAAGATGGCAGAAGGCATCATCACCTGGCAAAACAGCGGCTCTATTGTCGCTAAAGCGTACAGCTCAACCCTTGCGGCTGCATCCGACATCTGCGGCCTCTATGCCGAGTGCAGCAACTTCACACGTCTGACACCCAACAGCAATGCCAACACCATCTATGCTTTCTCGTCCAACATGCAGGTGCCGACCAGTCTCAATGGCTACAACACCGTGAAAGGCAATCATGCCAGCGCCATCAGGCTGGTCAACGACAAGCCTTTCTATGTCCCTGTCAGCTTCGAGGCTGACGAAGCAACCTTCACCTATACCTTCCCATCGACGGAAACAGGAACTGGCTGGCATACCTTCACCCTGCCCTTTAAGCCGACCAGCATTAAAATCGGCAACAATCCCGTTTCGCTTGACGATGCCCTCAACCATTTCTGGATATACGAGTTCGCAGCCCAAGGCGACAATGGCGAGGTCATCTTTGCACCCGCCACAGAGCTGCGCAGAGGCACGCCATACATCATCGCTGCCGATGCTACGATGGCAAACCGTTCTATCACGTTCAGCGCAAACAACGTTTCGTTCTTCGAGACGGGTTCCGACAAGATGGTTGTTTCTTCGCAGCACTACAAGTTCTACGGCACATCGCTTTCGCCTTTGGTCAAGGACTGCTATGCCTTGAATTCAGCAGGCACGGCCTTTGAATACGCCACGACCTACAGGACGGTGAAGGGGCTGAACACCTACTTCACGACAACCTTGGCCGAAGGGCAACGCCTGTCCAGCATCCAGTTGCCCGCAGTGCCAAGTAAAGCTGCACTTTCCCTGAGCGAACACAACATCGAGCTTGTTCCGGGCGAAGAGCTGCAATTGCGTGTCAACACTTTGAACACCTCGTTGCAATGGACCTCGTCCAACGAAAGGGTTGCCAGCGTCAGCTCACAAGGTCTCGTCACAGCTAAAGCTCTGGGCAAGGCGAAGGTCATCGTAACAGACCCAACAGACGAGACGCAGACAGACACCTGCCTTGTCACAGTCTTGAAGGAGCATCCTGGACACCGCTACTACCAGTTTGCCATTGAGGCAACGAAGAGCAACAATCAGATTCAGCTCTCAGAGTTCGACCTCATAGATGCGGACGGGAATGAAGTCAGACCGCTGACGACCTACTACTACACTGGCAACAGCTTCAACACCAACGAGTCGCAGCCAATGCTCTTCGATGATGACATCAACACGAAATACGGAGGCTCTTTCACACAAGGTCAGACATTATATATATATATTGATGCTGGCGAAAGGGTTGTACTCTCCGGCTATCGTCTGACGACGGCCAACGATACCCAAGCATTCTCCGGGCGCAATCCTACATCATGGTCAATATATGGCAGCAACACCAAGAGCCAGTCTCCCAACGATGACGTCTGGACACTCCTCGACCATCGGCAGAACGACAACACGCTCGAAGCGGAAAACTACAAAGCCTACGACTTCCCCATCACCTATCCGCAAGAAGTCCTGATGGGCGATGTCAACGACGATGGCGAGGTGGACCTCAGCGACGCCATCATGGTGACGTACTACTCGCTGCACGTAGCGCCTGCCGGTTTCAACGAAGCGGCTGCCGACATGAACGGCGACGGAGTGATTGACCTCAGCGATGCCATCATCATCATCTACAAGAGTCTGGGAGTGACGGAGTAACGTCTCCGTTACTGCTCAGGCAATGTGAGCGCTTCAAGTTCTTGCAGCGAGCCGTTGAAGATGTTGCAATCGACAAAGCCGTTTATGCCTGAGACTTTGCCGCAATCGGTGTGCTGCCAGAAGGTCCACTTGCCTTTATATGCAAGTTTCTCGACGTAATAATGTGCTATCCAATAGGGATATGCATCGAACTCCGGGGTGTTGAGGTAGTCCACCTTGAACTTGTAACCCGTATAGAGTATGGGCTTCACCCCGTACTCCTTCTCAACAATATCGAGCCAGATTTTCGCTTCGCGGCGCAACTGTTCGGGAGTGAGGTCGCCTTTCTTCTCGATGTCCAGGACAGGAGGCAAGTCGCCAGGCTCCAACTGAGCGATGGAGAGATAGAACTCCGCTTGCTTGCGGGCGCTGATGCCTGGTATGAAGAAGTGGTAAGCCCCTCTGATTATGTCATTTCGCTTCGCGTTGGCAAAGTTCCTGTTGAAGTTGTCGTCGAACAACTTCTCTCCCTCCGTTGCCTTGATAAACACGAAGCTGACGGGCGAGTCGCCTATGGAAGCGTTGCGTAGCTTTTCCCAATTGACGCGCTCCTGATAGTGGCTGATGTCGATGCCGCGTATCTCATAGCCGTCAGGATAAACGGGGTCGCCATAGATGGCACGCCAACGGAAGCTGAAGGGACTGACGAAGAAGTGATAGAAGAAGCCGATGTAAGCGGCAATAATAAGCAACCCGCCCAGCCAAAGGAGCCAGGAGGGGAAGCGACGAAAGAAGAAGACCCCCCGCCCCCCTTTAGGGGGAGTACTTTTGCCTCTCTTTTTCTTCGAGCGACTATGTCCTCCCCCTGAAGGAGGGCGATGAGTGTTGGTTTTCATCTTATTTAACTGAGGATTCAGAAGTTGAAATACAGGTTAAACAGGAAGTAAAAATGGACGGCACAATCTCTATAGCCGGAAAGTACGTGTACTTATGACCGGAAGTACGTGTACTTATCGTCGGAAGTACGTGTACTTATTGCTGTAAGTACACGTACTTGTCCGTCCGAAAGCACAGACATCTCTTATTCACTCCCCTAAGGGGAAGTCAGAGGGGGCTTTACGCCTGCTCCAAAGCCAATGTCTTTGTGCACTGGTCGCACACCTCGCTGGGACCCCAGTACTGGATGGGACCGGGATAAATGTAGCAGGTGTTCTTAGCCCACTCTTCGCGCTTGCTTGCGAAATACTTGAAGGGCGCACCGTCCAGCTCAACGAGAGCCTTACGGATGACGGGCTTCATGGCACCGTTGCGGCGCTCCATGTTCATCATCATCGTGATGGGCACACCGCCTGGGAGAACTTGCCGTTGTACTTGCCTTCCTGCTTCCACTTGTCGAGCTTCATGGCAACCATAGCGGAGAGGAGCTTCTCGGTCTCGATGAGGCTGACCTGCACGTTGCCGTGGGGGTCGCGGTCGAGGCAGAGCTGACGCTCGACGTCCTTTGGCAGGCTCTCGAGCACAGCGAGGTTCTCGGGAGCGATGTGGCTCTTGACGAAGGCCACCTGTGCGTCCTTGCTTTCGAACTCGCGGCTCTCGCCTGTTGCGGGGTCGGTGAGGACTTCGTTGAGCTCAGCGATGAGCTTCTTGATGGCGGGAATGAACTCAATCAGACCCTCGGGGATGAGGACAGTACCGAAGTTGTTGCCATCGGCAGCGCGGTCTGCCACAATCTTTGCGATGTAGGTAACGACGTCGTCGAGGCTCATGGCCTTCTGTTCTACCTCTTCGCTAATGAGGCAGGCATTGGGCTGTGTCTCGAGTGCACACTCCAGGGCGATGTGGCTGGCGCTGCGGCCCATGAGCTTGATGAAGTGCCAGTATTTGCGGGCACTATTGCAGTCGCGCTGGATGTTGCCAATCAGTTCGCTGTAGGTCTTGCAGGCTGTGTCGAAGCTCGCTGTAGGTCTTGCAGGCTGTGTCGAAGCCGAAGCTGGTCTCAATCTGCTCGTTCTTCAGGTCGCCGTCGATGGTCTTGGGGCAGCCGATGACCTGCACACCATAGTTCTTGGCTGCATAGTACTCAGCGAGGACGCAGGCGTTGGTGTTGCTGTCGTCGCCACCGATGATGACGAGGGCTTTGATGCCGAGCTTGCGGAGAATCTCGATGCCGCTCTCGAACTGGCTTTCCTTTTCCAACTTTGTACGTCCGGAACCGATGATGTCGAAGCCACCGGTGTTGCGATACTCGTCGATGAACTCGTCGGTGAACTCCACATACTTGTGGTCAACCAATCCACCCGGGCCCATGAGGAAGCCATAGAGCTTGCAGTTCTTGTTGAGGGACTTGACGCCGTCGTAGAGACCGCTGATGACGTTGTGGCCGCCGGGAGCCTGACCGCCGCTGAGGATAATGCCGACGTTGAAAGGTTCGAGAGCTTTCTGCTCGCCAGCCTCAAAGGTGATGACGGGCATACCATAGGTGTTGGGGAACATAGCCTTAATCTCTTCCTGGTTGCCAACGCTCTGAGTGGCAGCACCCTCTACGGCTACCACGGGACCCTGCAGGGCCTTGGGAAGCTTGGGCTGATAGGCGGCACGAGCCACCTGAAGTGCACTTTTCTTCATAATGTTTATTGGTTATAGTTTATTGGTTATTGAGTTTTTCGGCTGCAAAGTTACAAATAAGCAAGCAAAAAGCCAAATATATTTAATTAAAACACGCCTAGTTTGTCAACTAGGCAAGTCTAGTTTGCAAACACAACACGTTTAATTGGCCAACACTCCACGTTGTATTTGACCAAACGACACTTCAAAAAATGAAAAAATACATGAAAGTTTTGCCGATTTCGTTTGTAGTTTTATGAAAAAGATGTATCTTTGTCTGTCTAAACGTACCTTAATATATTTGCATATGAAACGTAAAGACCTGAAAAAACACATCAACTACCTTTGCGGCGAACTGCTGGCAGAATGCATGGCCGCAGCCGGATACACGAGGAAGGACAACAAGCAGGACGTCGAGAACGTAATGCTGGGAATTGCCAAAATGCAGAACGACTGGATTTGCCGCCTCTCGCATGTAGAACCCGGAAGCAAAAAGCTCTTCTTCAAAAAGCTGAAAGAAGACATGCAGAAGCGTACTGACGAGATTATCGACCAGATACAGAACCTATGAGCATGTAATTTCCTTAAATCACTAAATCCTCAAATCCTCAAGTTCTCCGGTGTTCAATAAGCTAAGTCAAAAGATATTGTTCGACTGGCTCCACTTCAAGGAGACCATCACCGAACCGATGCCCGACAAATGCATCATCGCCCTTGCCCCACACACGAGCAACTGGGACTTCATCATCGGCAACCTCTACAGCCGTGCTACAGGCTTCCATTGCGACTTCCTGATGAAGAAGGAGTGGTTCTTCTGGCCGATGGGCATCCTCATGCGCAAGCTCGGAGGCATTCCCGTCTATCGCTCCAAGCAGATGCGCTCCACGGACGTCATCGCCGAACAAGCAAGACAGGCAGAAAAGTTCCGACTCTGCATCACGCCAGAAGGCACTCGCAAAGCACAGCCGGAATGGAAGAAAGGCTTCTACTACATCGCCCTCAAAGCCGAAATACCCATCCTGCTCTATGGACTTGACTTCGCAGACAGGGAAATCGTATGCACCAAAACCATCATCCCCAACGGCGACGTCGAAGCACAAATGAAGGAAATAAAAGAATACTACAAAGAATTCAAAGGACTGCATCCCCACCAGTTCATCGTGTAGAATCCAACCTCAAAGGACATCCATCAGTAACTATTATATAATGAAAAGAATACTTCCTCTGATTCTCCTACTCTCTGTTCTATGCTCAATGGCATTCGCCCAGAACAGACACCGCTCCGCAGCAAAAGCCAAAGCCAATGACAACGTCAACCTGCGCGAATACTTCGAGCAATACACCAACCCCAACTATCCCAACCTCGGCAAGATAACCGTCGAAGACATACAGACGGACCCCCAAGAGAAAAGCGTGAACGTCGTGCTCAGCGACAACTTCATCGCACAGCCCGTCACACCGCTCGTCGTAGGCAACCTCTACGAACAAGTGAAACGGCTGCTGCCTGCCAACCTCAACGGCTATCGCCTGACCATCCAGGCTGCTGGCTACCCCATCGAACAACTCATCCCTACCGCCATGATGGACAGGCCTGACACAGCCCGAGTCTATAAGCGCGAACCCTACAAAGGCAAGCCCTGGGTGACACCGAAAGACCGGCCCTTCAACATCAAGAAAGGCTTGCAAGGCAGACACCTCTGCGTCACACAAAGCCACGGCAAGTACTACAACCAAGCCAAGCAGGAATGGATATGGCAACGCCCAAGGCTCTTCTGCACCACAGAGGACCTCTTCACCCAGACATTCGTCGTGCCATACCTGATTCCCATGCTGCAGAACGCAGGTGCCCTGGTCTTCACCTCCCGCGAACGCGACTGGCAGAAGCAGGAAATCATCATCGACAACGACTTCATCCATGACGGAAGCCGCTACGAAGAACGCGTCAGCAAATACCACTGGCAATACGGAGGCATAGGCTTCGGACATCCACAAGAAGGATACGAGAACGGCGAGAATCCATTCTGCAAAGGCACCTTCCAAATGACAGAAGCCACTCAGAGCTTCCAGACAACAAGCGATGTCGTCTGGATTCCGGAAGTTCTCATCGAGGACGACTATGCAGTCTATGTCTCCTATAAGTCCCTGCCCAACAGCATCCCCGATGCCAACTATACCGTCAAGCACGGCGGTATCGCCACAGAGTTCAGCGTCAACCAGCAAATGGGCGGAGGCACATGGGTCTATCTCGGCACGTTCCACTTCACGAAAGGACAGAGCGAAGACAACTGCGTCATCCTCACAAACCTGAGCGAACACAAAGGTGTCGTGACTGCCGATGCTGTCAGAATCGGAGGCGGCATGGGCAACATCGTCCGTGGAGACTCGACGATGGTACTTCCCATCGGAAGCGACCTGCCACGTTGCCTTGAGGCTGCCAGGTACTCAGCACAATGGTACGGAATGCCCGACAGCGTCTATTCGCCTCGCGGAAACGACGACGGCAAGGACGACGTCAATACACGACCCTTCACGGCCAACTATCTCTCAAAGGGCAGCAACTACCTCCCCGGCGAAGACGGACTGCGCGTACCCATCGAACTCTGCATGGGCGTACACAGCGATGCAGGCTTCCGCACAGACAACACTCTGGTCGGCTCACTCGGCATCTACACCACCGGCTTCTACGAAGGCAAGACTGCTACAGGACTCTCCAGGCTCGTCAGCCGCGACCTCGCTGATATGGTGATGACCCAAATCAACACAGACTTGACACGCGAACTGGGCTTCTGGAACCGCCGCGACCTCTACGACCGCAACTATGGCGAGACACGCGACCCACAATGTCCATCCATCCTCCTCGAGATGCTCAGCCACCAGAACTGGGCCGACATGCGCTTCGGACACGATCCCTACTTCAAGTTCCTCATGTCGCGCTCCATATACAAGGCTATACTCCGCTTCATCTGCTCCATCCACGGCATCAAGGACTATACCGTACAACCACTTCCCGTTGCCGGCATCGCTGCCGAAGTGGATAGAGAGAAGAGCGAAATCGTCGTCAAGTGGACACCGACGCTCGACGTGGCAGAGCCGACATCCGAACCAACAGGCTACATCATCTATACCAAACAGGCAGGAGGTGACTTCGACAACGGACACTACGTGAATGCCAACGACTGCTACTATCGCTTCTCAGCTAAGCCAGGAACGCTCTACAGCTTCCGCGTCGCAGCAGTCAACGACGGTGGCGCCAGTATGCTGAGCGATGAGGTCTGTGCACATATCTCAGCAAATGCCAATGCTCCCTCCATGCTCCTCGTCGATGCCTTCCAAAGACTGGCAGGACCTCTCCCATTCGACAATGAGACAACAGGCGGCTTCGACATCGATGCTGACCCAGGTGTGATAGACGTGAAAACGTTTGGCTACTGCGGTAGGCAGCTTAGCTTCGACAAGAGTCAGTATGGTAAAGAGACAGGCGAAGGCATGGGCGTTAGCGGCGACGAACTGGAAGGCATGTTACTGGCAGGCAATACCCACAACTTCAGTACCCTGGCTGCAAAGGACATCCTTGCCAAACGACCAGACTGCAACCTCAGCAGCACGACTCCCACACAACTTGCCAACATCGACCTCCGCAACTTCCACATGGCCGACTTCATCATGGGTGCACAGAAAGACGACGGCTATTCACTCATCCGCAGAAAAGCCTTCGCCCCTGAAATACTCACGGCCATTTCCCAACTGACGTTACAAGGAAAGTCCATCCTCGTCAGCGGAGCATTCATCGGAAGCGATGCCTCTGCCCAAGGAGATGCTGGCTTCGTGGCCGACAAGCTGAAGTACCGCTTCGGCATATCAGTTCCGACCGACAGCATCTGCACCATCCAAGGCCTGAACAGCACAGCCACCATCTACAGCCGGCCCAGCGAACAGAACTACTGGGTGAGGAGCACAGACGTCATCGAACCAGTGGGCGGTGCCTTCAGCTCAATGGCATACGCCAATGGAGGCTACTCCGCTGCCATCGCCTACCCTGGCCCCGGATACCGCGTCATGGCTTTCGGATTCCCCCTGGAATGTATCAAAGACGACGAAATCCGTCGCAACATATTCGCTATAGCTATCGACTATCTGCTAAGCAAATAAATTGTAAATCGCAAATTGTCATATTATAATTCTATTCGATGTACACCATACTTTGCAACATGAAAGGCTCCCGAAAGCTTTCCGTCGAGGATGCCCACCTGATGACCATCGACCGCTATGCGCTCTTCTCAGACCTGCTTGACAGCAACGGCATCGTCGAAGACAGCGTTCTCGAGAAACTGCGGCTAAACGTACGCTCCCTGCTTTCCAACGGCGACCCTGACCCTCAGCTCATCAACCTCTGCGAGCACGTCCTCTTCCATAGCGACATGAAAGCCTTCGGTCTGCATCAGCTCATTCTGCTCTTCATCGACTGGAAGAAAGAACAGCTCGATGCATTGAAAGCTTCAATCAAAACGGAGGCAGAGGTTTGAGCACAACCCACCAGTTGACCGATTGGCTCCCCACCACACGCAAGGAAATGGAACTGCGCGGATGGGAGTGTGCTGACGTGATTCTCTTCAGCGCAGACGCTTATGTGGACCATCCAGCCTTCGGTGCATCTGTTATCGGGCGGCTGTTAGAGGCTGAAGGGTTGCGCGTCTGCATCGTGCCGCAACCGGATTGGCACGGCGACTTCCGCGACTTCAAGAAGTTGGGACGTCCCCGCCTCTTCTTTGGCATATCGCCTGGCTGCATGGACTCGATGGTCAACAAATACACCGCTGCCCGTCGCCTCCGTAGCGAAGATGCCTACAGCCCCGACGGGCGTCACGACCTGCGACCCGAATACCCCACCATCGTCTATACCGACATCTTGCGCAAGCTCTATCCCGATGTGCCCATTGTGCTTGGCGGCATCGAGGCAAGCCTCCGGCGCGTGATGCACTACGACTACTGGCAGGAACGCTTCCGCCCCAGCATCCTTTGCGACTGCGACGCAGACCTCATCACCTACGGCATGGGCGAAAAGCCAACGCTGGAACTTGTGAGGTTCCTCGTCGAAGCCATCAACGACGCTCACCCTTTGCTCCACTATGACGAGAATGGTGAGCCCTGTATCACCCGCCAGTTGCTACGCGAAGTGGCAACAAGCAAGCTCAACCAAATAGCTTTCCTCTGCAAAAAGGATGAGATACCGGGCGGCATCAAGCAGGACGACATCGTGCTGCACAGCTTCGAGGACTGTCTTCATCAGCCACGACTTCATGCCGAGAACTTCCGACACATCGAAGAGGAAAGCAACAAGATGCACGCTCAGCGACTCCTGCAAATGGTAAGCGGTACACCCGCAGCAAATGGCAAATCATTAAATGGTAAATCATTAAATAGTAAATCATTAAATAGTAAATGTGTGTGGGTTGTGGTCAATCCACCATACCCGCCTCTCACATCCGAAGAACTTGACCAGAGCTTCGACCTGCCCTATACACGACTGCCCCACCCCAAGTACAAAGGCAAGCGCATCCCTGCCTACGAGATGATAAAGTTCAGCGTAACGCTCCATCGCGGCTGCTTTGGCGGATGTGCCTTCTGCACCATCAGCGCCCATCAAGGCAAGTTCATCGTAAGCCGCTCGAAGCAAAGCATATTAAAAGAGGTAAAGGCCATTACCCAGATGCCCGACTTCAAAGGCTATCTGAGCGACTTGGGCGGTCCGAGTGCCAACATGTACATGATGCAGGGCAAGCGAAGGGAACTGTGTGAGAAGTGCAAACGCCCATCGTGCATTCACCCTGCCGTCTGCCCCAACCTCAACGGCGACCATCAGCCCTTGCTCGAGATCTATCGGAGCGTCGATAGATTGCCAGGCATCAAGAAAAGCTTCATCGGCAGCGGCGTCCGCTATGACATGCTACTGCACGACTGGAAGGACGAAGCATTGAACAAGGCTGCAAGTGAATATACCCATGAACTCATAACAAAGCACGTCAGTGGCCGACTGAAAGTAGCCCCTGAGCATACCAGCGATGCGGTGCTCAACATCATGCGAAAGCCATCGTTCAGTCTCTTCAGACAGTTCAAGAGCATCTTCGACTCGACCTGCAGAAAGGCAGGACTAAGGCAGCAGCTCATTCCATACTTCATCAGCTCTCATCCTGGCTGCACGGTTCGCGACATGGCTGAACTTGCTGCTATCACTAAGCAAATGAACTACAAGCTGGAACAGGTTCAGGACTTCACGCCAACGCCCCTTACTGTCAGCACCACATGCTGGGCAACGGGCTTTCATCCCTATACCCTCGAACCTATCTACAGCGCCAAGACACCTAAAGAGAAGCAGGAGCAGAACAAGTTCTTTTTCTGGTACAAGAACGATAATAATAAGAAATTTAGAAAATAAGAAAATAAGAGAAATATGCAAAGCGAATGGTTTGAGTGCAAGGTCCGTTACGACAAGACCTTGGAGAACGGTCTCATCAAGAAGACCACAGAGACATATTTAGTGGACGCCATCAGCTTCACCGAAGCCGAGAAGCGCTTCATCGAAGAGATAACACCGTTTATGACTGGTGAGTTCATCGTCACAGACATCAAGCGGGCACGCCTGTCCGACCTCTTCGACAGCGAAGACCTCAACGACGACCGCTGGTTCAAAGCCCGCGTCGCCTACATCACACTCGACGAGAAGAGCGGCGTGGAGAAGCGTACCGTACAGACATCCCTCGTCCAGGCAAACGACTTCCATCGTGCACTGGCCAGGCTCGACGAAGGCATGAAGGGCACCCTCGGCGAATGGGTCATTGTCTCCATCACCGAGACAGCCATCATCGACGTCTTCAAGTTCAAGGCGAGCGAGGATTAAGGATTAGAGATTAGGGATTAAAGATTAAGGATTAAGGATTTCATGGTTTGTGAAAGGATAAATAGCATCAAGCAGACGCTGCCAGAGGGTGTACGGCTGGTGGCTGTGAGCAAATACCATCCGGCTTCCATGATTCAGGAGGCCTACGATGGCGGGCAGCGCATCTTCGGCGAGAGCCACGTACAGGAACTTGTGCAGAAGTATGAGGCGTTGCCTAAGGACATAGAGTGGCACTTTATTGGCCACTTGCAGACCAACAAGGTGAAATACATTGCACCATTCGTCAGCCTCATCCATGCCGTTGACTCGGAGCATTTGTTGAAGGAGATCGACAAGCAGGCGAAACGTCAGGGACGCACCATTTCTGTCCTTCTGGAGGTGCACATAGCGCAGGAAGAGACGAAGTACGGCTGGCTGCCCGACGAACTGCTTGCTTTCATGGAAAGCGGCATCTGGCAGCAGTACGAGAACGTCAGCATCGAGGGACTGATGTGTATGGCAACAAACACAGACGACGAAGGCATCATCGCCAACGAGTTTGAGCGGGCAAGGGAACTCTTCGAGACAATAAAGGGCCTATCCTATATGGTCAATGCTCAATGGAGAGAACGCTCCTGGGGCATGAGTCATGACTACCTCATTGCCGTCCGGCACGGCAGTACAATGGTGCGCATAGGCAGCTCGATATTTGGCGAAAGAGTTTATGCTTGATTGAGACTGCTCAATAGAGACGTTGGGCACCGACATAAAGCAGCAACTGCCCCAGATAGTAGGGAACCATGATGCAGAGGAAGGAGTGAGGTATGTGGCAGACGAACAGGTTGACGCCAATGATGAAGTCTGAAACCACAAAGAGCACGGCGCCAACCGTCAGGAAAAGGTTTTTGTGGCAAAAGGCTGCATAGCACATTGCCAGCAGCAACAAGGCATAGACGGCCATTCCGCCCATCACGATGCTGTCTGTCACGCGGGGGAATATCCAGCATGTCGCTGTGCCATAGATGCCTGCCAATAGCAGGAGGAAGCCCACCCTTACGGGCTTTGGCCAAGTGGCGGAAGGCGGCTTCAGCAAGGAGAAGAGAATGATGTAGGTGACCTGCGCGAGAGCGAAGAACCCAATCTGAGGGATGAGTTCCCGCTTCCAGCCCATCACGTCGCCCAGGAAGGAGAAGAAGAGGGCTGTGGCCAAAACATACTGCCTTCGGGACAAGGCACACATCGAGAGCCAAAGCAAGGGGAGAATCATCCAGCCGTGGAAGTGCATGGGCATGAAATCCAACGCTGCAAGAACAATAAAGACGGAGACGGATAGGATATGATGTCGAATGCCTGACATTGCCTTCCCACAAATAAGAGAAATCCTTTGAGCGATAGACGGGGCTCGAACCCGCGACCTTTGGCTTGGGAAGCCAAAGCTCTACCAACTGAGCTACTATCGCAGTACCTTTGCAGGTGCAAAGATACGACAAAAACTAAAAAGTAAAAAGTGAAAAGTGAAAAATAAATAAATAATAGGCAAAAAACATCCATTGTATGGGGAAAATACCTATCTTTGTACCCAAAAGAAGCGATAGAGAACGCAAAACATCATCCATTATTAACTAAAAGAGATTACTATTATGAAGAAGAAGTTCATTTGCGCCGTTTGTGGATATATCTATGAAGGCGATGCTGCACCCGAACAGTGCCCCATCTGTAAGGCTCCTGCCTCTAAGTTCTCTGAACTGAAGGACGACGCCGACATGACATACGCTACCGTTCACAAGATTGGTGATGGCAAGCCAGAAGGCGTCAGCGAAGAGATGATTCAGGACCTTCGCAACCACTTCAACGGAGAATGCGGGGAAGTTGGCATGTACCTGGCAATGGCTCGTCAAGCTGACCGAGAGGGTTATCCCGAAATTGCCGAGGCATTCAAGCGCTATGCCTTCGAAGAGGCTGACCATGCTTCACGCTTTGCTGAGTTGCTCGGAGAGTGCGTTTGGGACACGAAGACAAACCTGGAGAAGCGCGCTGCTGCCGAAGCCGGTGCTTGCGAAGACAAGTTCCGCATCGCCAAGAACGCCAAGGCTGCAGGCTTCGATGCCATCCACGATACCGTTCACGAGATGGCCAAGGACGAGGCCCGTCATGGTGCTGGCTTCGCTGGCCTGCTCAAGCGCTACTTCGGCAAATAAGGAGGAGCCTGCTCCCTCTTTGCAAGAACATTTGCCCCATCAATGCTGCCCGCTAACCCCTTTAGCAGGCAGCATTCTTCGTTTTATACATTTTGGCATGGTGACATTTGCCAACATGCACATTGAATACTTCTTCACGACGAGGTATAAAACCTGTCGCTGCACGATACAACATTTTTAGCCTCGCTCTTCAGACTTTGGTAAAGTGACGAAAAGGCTAATCCTCTGTCTCTAATTAGCTTTCGCCCTTCTTTGCTTCGTTCCATAGAGCATCCATCTGGCTGAGGGTCATGTCCTTCAGTTGGAGGCCTTGCTCTTTGGCTTTCTGCTCAACGTAGTTGAAGCGGCGGATGAACTTCTGGTTTGTGTGCTCGAGGGCGTTGTCGGGGTTGATGTGATAGAGGCGGGCTGCGTTGATGAGCGAGAAGAGGAAGTCGCCGTACTCAGCAGTCTGTTTCTCTATATTGTCTTCTTTGATGAGCTCTGCCTGCAGTTCCCCGAGTTCCTCGCGAACCTTTTCCCAGACATCTTCCTTCTTGTCCCAGTCGAAGCCGACGGCGCGGGCTTTGTCCTGTATGCGGTAGGCTTTGATGAGCGAAGGCAGCGATGTGGGCACGCCGCCGAGGACCGTTTTGTTGCCGTCCTTCTCCTTCTGCTTGATTTGTTCCCAGGCGTTGACGACGTCGCCTGCCGTCTTTGCTACAGCGTCGCCATAGACATGCGGATGGCGGAAGATGAGCTTGTCGCAGAGCTTATTGCAGACATCGGCGATGTCAAACTGGCCTTTCTCGCTCCCAATCTTCGCATAGAACACGATATGCAGCAGCACGTCGCCCAGTTCCTTCTCGATGTTCGGCACGTCGTCCTTCAGCAGGGCATCGCAGAGCTCGAAGGTCTCCTCTATCGTGTTAGGGCGCAGGCTTTCGTTGGTCTGCTTGTGGTCCCACGGACATTTCTCTCTCAGTTCGTCCATCACATCCAGCAGGCGACCGAATGCCTGCAGTTTCTCTTCCTTCGTATGCATTGTTCTTGTTTTAGAGTTCTGTCGTTTATTTATTATCATTTCATTGCACAAAGTTACGCCTTTTTGTGCAAAAAGGTCTGCCATTCGTGCTTTTTCGTTGCACAAAACGTAAAAAAGAGATAAAAAAACTTGCATATATTAAAAATAAGCCCTTACTTTGCATCGTCAAACCGCGATAAAACGCACTAAAACCGATTGCCTATAGAAAGACATTACTCCAAAACCAAAGTTTGAGACGTAATGAATAATTTGTCTGCAATGACCGACCATGAGTTGGTCGTATTGTATGAAAACGGCAATGATAGTGCGTTCGATGTTCTGCTCGAGCGGCATCAGTCGTATATCTATTCCTACATTCTTTTTCTGGTAAAGGACAGCGATGCTGCCAACGACTTCTTCCAGGACACGTTCCAGCGTGCCATCGTTGCCATCCGCAGCCATAAGTATCAGACGAGCGGAAAGTTCAGCGCCTGGCTCACACGCATCGCGCATAACCTCATCATCGACAAGAGCCGCGAATGCGAGACGACACAGACCGTCCGCGAGGACCAGGTGAAGCCCAAGACTCTGAACAGTCTGCGCCTGAGCGAAGCTACGCGCGAGGATGAGATGATCGACAGTCAGACGCGTCAATCTATACGCCATCTGCTCGACTACCTGCCAGAGCCGCAGAAGGAAGTCATCATGATGCGTTTCTACGACGACCTTAGCTTCAAGGAGATTGCTGAGCTGACAGGCGTCAGCATCAACACGTCGCTTGGCCGTATGCGCTATGCCCTCATCAACCTGCGCAAGCTCATCGGCAACAGACAGTTCAGTCTGGTGGGATAACAAGACATGTACGAACTTTTCATTTCTGTGTGCCGCTCCGTCCTGGGGTGGCACACATTATTTATATATATATGTTGAGCGAAGCGGCAGGATTGTTAATGATTCTTAATGACGCATAACATTTCGCCTTTCCTGACGTTATTAGGGTGTATGGAGCACACAGAGTTTGAACGTTTGGCGCCTATTTTGCGGACTCGGGCAAAGCGTGTCGGCGAGGATTTCTTCTCGGCGGCGGAGCAGGCAGAGGATGTGGCGCAGGAGACGATGATACGCCTCTGGAAGGCTTGGCCTTCGCTGTCCTCGCCCTTGGAGGCTGAGCGGCTGGCCATCCGCATAGCCAAACACGAGTGCATCGACATGTGGCGGAGGGAGCAGCGGCGGCCTCACTCATCGCTCACAGTCAGTCACGAGACCGTTCTCCCCGCTTCGGAGGAAGGCCAGACACTCGAGGAAAGCGAACTCAAGGAAGCCCTCCGGCGGGCCACCGGAACGCTCCGACGCTCGGAACAACGGCTCTGGCGGATGTTTGCCGAAGCAGGAATGGCCCCGAAGGAAATAGCGATTGCCACCGGCATCAACGTCCGAACAGTCAGCTCGATGTTGAGTCATGCCCGACACATTATATATAATATATTAAAGGAAGGAGGATATATCGAATGGGAAAAATTAAAAAGGTGAAAAATTAAAAAGGTGAAAAACTAAAAGGCTATAATAAAAATAATGGATAAAAAACTACTCATAGACAGTTATCTCGAGGGGAAGCACCCGATAGAGCAGGAGAAGTGGGAGCTGCCGACTGAAAGCGAACTGGACCGCGACGAGGCTCTCTACGACGCTTTGCTGATCGAAAGACCCTCTAAATCTCCCTTAAAGGGAGACTTCACCTCCCCTTTAAGGGGAGGCCGGGTAGGGTCTTGGAGGGGACGGAGGAGGCTCTTTGGGTCTATCGCCGCAGTCTTGATTGCCGCCATCGCACTCTTCACTTGGTGGAACTTCAAGCCTCAGCAGCCCACGCAACTCGCCGAAACCACCACAAAGCCGCTCGTGAAGGAAGTTCCCCCAAGTGAGCCTCCGACAGCTCAGCCAGCTCTGAATAATCAGATAACTCAGAATAATCAGATTTCTCAGAGTCCTCAGAAGACTCCGATTACTCAGAAAACTCCGAATACTCCGAGTAATCAGAAGACTCCGACCACTCCGAAGGCTCCGACTCCTCAAGCCTCCTCTGCCCACGAGCCTGTGCTTGCCTCTGCCGCAGACAGCCTCTACTATTACCTCACCTTGCTCGAGAACCAGATGGGCGACTGCCGAGACAGCACCTGCCTGGCTGAGCTGACGGGCCTCATGCGAGCCGACGAACGCATCAAGGACTTGGTGAACAAGATCATCCACAAGCAAGTGGAGACTGCCTACAAAGAGGAATACCTCGTTGACACCACGACACGTTACATCCCATTATGAATTAAAAACGGAAGTTAAAAAGGAAGTAATAGGAAGAAGTTAAAGTGGAAGTAAAGCACTTCGTGCTGGACGTCACCATATTCTGCTGCCCAAACTATCGTCCTCTTTAACTTCCATGAGCGAAGCGAATTAACTTCATTCCATAACTCCCCATTTAACTCCATAAAACAAAAAACTATGAAAAAGATTTCACGACTCAGCATTTTGCTTCTCGGCTTGTTCTTGGCTTTGCCGCTCTCCGCAAAATGGGACACGGACATAAAGGAACTGGAGAGCGCCTTGAAGTGCTTCATAAATGACAAAAGCGTATCTCTAACCGACCCACGCATCATTGCGCGAGGCCAACCAATTGACAAAAAAAGCATCAACGTCAAGGAAACTGACTGGTGTGTTGATTTCACATGCACGGACGGCGAACTGGTGACAAGCCTCTGGAAAGAGTTAATGGGACACCTCAAAAACACTTCTTTTTTCTACTGCACAGATGAATTTCATCCAAAGACCGAGCCTTGGAAGGGATTGCGGTTAGACGAAATGGATGGTGTCCTTGTTTTGTCTGGCCAACAAAAGAATGTTTATGTACTCACGTTCGAGGATTCGGACGGCTGGGACAATGGCTTCTTCTTGACATGGGACGATTTGCCCGACGGCGGAAAGACTGGCTACTTGTCTCGGTTCATTGGCAAGAACCCCAAACTCATAACACTCGTAACCAGCGAAAACCGCGTCACGATGGACAGCGTACGCACGGCCATCAAGGTGGGCGAAACGGTGAAGAACAATCCGAA
>OMSJ01000019.1 GCA_900313705.1 uncultured Prevotellaceae bacterium | reverse complement strand
TCCCAATGCTGGTGTATGTAGGCCAGCTCGGCCCCTTTCTTGATGACGTATACGCCTCGACTTGAGTCGTAGGCGGGTTGCGATATCGAGCCGTCCCATGTGTCGGCCCAGGCTCCCTGTGCAGCAGCGCACAGCAAAAGCAACGTAGATAAGATGTACTTTTTCATGTATGGAATTATTTATTTTTCTGTTATGTGCGTAAGCCGAGAGCTTTCTTCCAGATTGATGTTGTCAGTCTGGCTGGATGAGCTTGAAGTCGAGCTGCTTGCGGTAGAGGTCGGCACGGGCGACTTGTACCTTGACGCTGTCGCCGAGGTTGTAGCAGTGGTGGTAGCGGCGGCCTTTGAGGCAGAAGTTCTTCTCGTCGAACTCGTAGTAGTCGCCTTCGAGGTCGCGCAAGGGTATCATGCCTTCGCACTTGTTCTCGTCTATCTCGACGTAAAGGCCGAACTCCGTGACGCCTGAGATGGTGCCCTGGAAGGTCTCGCCGAGGTGGTCGTTCATGTACTCCACCTGCTTGTACTTGATGCTGGCGCGTTCGGGCAGAACTCTTCGTACTTGAGCTGGCTGACGTTTCGTCCGCCCTCGGCATAGCGTGTGAGTAGGCGGTGCACCATGAGGTCGGGGTAGCGGCGGATGGGCGAGGTGAAGTGCGTGTAGTAGTCGAAAGCGAGGCCGTAGTGTCCGCAGTTGTAGGTGCTGTACTTGGCCTTCATCATGGCGCGGAGGGTAATCATCTCGATGACGTTCTGTTCGCGCTTGCCTCTGACGTCCTCCAGCAGGTGGTTGAGGTTGCGGCTTATCTCTGTGCGGTTGCCTGTTGTCTTCAGCTTGTGCCCGAACTTCTTGACGAAGTCGGCGAGGTTCAAGAGCTTCTGCGGGTCGGGGTTTTCGTGGATACGATAGGGCAGAACCTTAGGCTTCTGGTTCTTGGGAACCTTGCCGATGCTCTCAGCCACCGTTCTGTTTGCCAGGAGCATGAACTCTTCGATGAGTTTGTTGGCATCCTTTGCCACTTTGAAATAGACGCCTGTGGGGTGTCCGTCCTTGTCGATGTTGAAGCGCACCTCGCAGCGGTCGAAGTCAACGGCACCGGCGGCGAAGCGCTTCTGGCGCAGCTGCTTGGCCATACGATTCAAGATGATGAGGGACCCCTCTAAATCTCCCCTTAAAGGGGAGACTTGCGAACTTGAGTCCTCTCCCTTTAAGGGAGAGTTAGAGAGGGTCTGTGCTGGGGCGCTTGGGGCGTTGTAGTCCTCCGGACTTGCCTCGTGATGGTCCTCAAGGACCTTCTGCACCTCTTCGTACGTGAAGCGGCGGTCGCTTCGAGTTACCGTGTGAGCCAGCTTCCAGGACTTCACTTCGGCCTTCTCGTTCATGTGGAAGATGACGGAGAAGGTCAGCTTGTCCTCGTCGGGACGGAGCGAGCAGATGTAGTTGCAGAGTCGTTCCGGCAGCATGGGCACCGTGCGGTCCACGAGATAGACGCTCGTTGCACGCTTGTATGCTTCCTTATCTATAATAGACCCTTCCGTGACGTAGTGGCTCACGTCGGCTATGTGGACGCCCACCTCATATAATTTACTATTTGACGATTTACTATTTAACGATTTCACTTCACGGAAGCTGAGGGCGTCGTCGTAGTCCTTTGCATCGTAAGGGTCGATGGTGAAGGTGAGGACGTCGCGCATGTCGAGTCGGCGACTGATTTCCTCCTCGGTAATGCCCGGCGTGAGTTTCTCGGCAGCCTTCTCCACCTGTGCGGGATAGGTGTAAGGCAGTCCGTACTCGGCCAGGATAGCGTGCATCTCGGCGGTGTTCTCGCCAGTCTTGCCGAGGATGTCAACGACCTTGCCGATAGGGTTCTTTGCCTTGTCAGGCCACTCCACGATGCGGACCACGGCCTTGTCGCCCGTCTTGCCCTTCTTGAGGTACTCTTTGGGGATGAAGATGTCGTTGGCCAGCGTGCGGTCCTCTGTGAGGAGGTAGGCATAGCTCTTCTGCACCTGCAGGGTTCCCACGAAGGTCTTGTCGCTACGCTTGAGTATTTCAGTGACGGCAGCCTCGCGGACGTGGTGTTTCCTGCGGGCCAGGAGCGTGACCTGCACCGTGTCGCCGTCCATGGCGTGGAGGCTGTTGCGCTCAGCCACCAGGATGGGTTCGCCGCCTTCCTCCGGCTCGAAGGTGTTCTTGCCGTTTGCCTTGCGGCGGAAGATGCCGGTCATCACCTGCGAGGGCATGTTCAGGGTGTAGCAGAAGCGCGGCTGCTCCTTGATGAAGTCATCCATGAGGAGGCCTTCCAATACGTCCATCAGGAGCATCTTGGCCCCGCTGGAGGTCAGGTGAAGCTGTTTGCAGATGTTCTTCAGGGGGAATGCGATGGCAGGGTTCTCCTGGAAGAAATCAATCACTGTGCGTTCCAAATCGACTTTTCGCAGCCCGTGGCTGCCGGTTTTCTTCTTTCCCATGGCTCAAAATGTTTTCTGCAAAGTTACGAAAAAAATGTGATATGTGTACCATCGGCGTGCAGATAATTATAAAAAAAGATGTGTTTTGTGGGTTACTTAGGTACGGCGTGATACTCAGGAAGCCCAGTATAGTTGTTTGCATGTTCATGTATATGCAATTGCAAGTACATGAACATGCAATTGCAAGTACATGTACTTTCAAACTATGGTCCTTGCCGAGTGGCGCAACGGGAAGTGTCGTCCGGGCAAAGACAGAACACCTCTCCGACCGACGGACTGAAGAATTTTCTATTTCTCGATTTTTAATTTCCAATTAAATGTCGTACCTTTGCACCCGCAAACTGCAAAGTAAGTAAAAAAGAACACTATGAAATATGCCTTAGTCACAGGTGGCTCGCGCGGTCTTGGCCGTGCCGTGTGCCTCAAGTTGGCAGCACAGGGGCTGCCCGTCATCATCAACTACCAGAGCAATCAGGCTGCTGCAGAAGCAGTCAAGGCTGAGATAGAAGCCGCAGGAGGTACGGCGGAGCTGATGCCCTTCAACGTGGCCAACGAGCAAGAGGTGGACCGCGCCTTCGAAGCCTGGACGGAAGCTCATCCCGACGACTACATCGCCTACCTCGTCAACAACGCCGGCATCCGCCGCGACGGCATGATGTTCATGATGCCGACGGAGGACTGGAAGGCCGTCCTCAGCACGTCGCTCGACGGCTTCTACTACGTCACCCGCCGCTGCCTGCCAGCCATGCTGCGCCGCAAGCACGGAGGCCGCATCGTAAACATGACTTCACTCTCAGGTCTCAAAGGCTTGCCCGGACAGACGAACTACAGCGCAGCCAAGGCAGCCCTCATCGGTGCGACGAAGGCGCTGGCACTCGAAGCAGCAGCCCGCGACGTGACCGTCAATGCCGTTGCCCCTGGCTTCATCGAGACAGACATGACGAAGGACCTCCCCGTCGATGAGCTGAAGCAGCAGATACCGATGGGCAGGTTCGGACGGCCCGAAGAGGTGGCAGAGCTGGTCAGCTTCCTCCTCTCCGACGCAGCAGCCTATATCACAGGCGAAGTCATCTCCATCAACGGAGGATTGTACACATAAAGGGGCAAGGAGCAAGGAGCAAGGGGCAAGAGAAAAGCTTTGAGGAGCAAGGAGCAAGGAGCAAGGGGCAAGAGGATAGTTGCTGCAGCTCAAAGCTTTTCTCTTGCCCCTTGCCCCTTGCCCCTCGCCCCCCCACAAAAAAAATCGACTTATGTTTAGAGATATAGATATACTCGAACTCCTGCCGCAGCGTCCGCCGTTCGTGATGGTGGACCACCTGACGGACTACAGCGAGACGCAGAGCACATGCTGCCTGACGGTGCGTGCCGACAATGTCTTCTTCGAGAAAGGCTGTCTTGCGGCAGCAGGACTCATAGAGCACATCGCCCAGACCTGCGCAGCACGACTCGGCTACTATAATAAATATGTATTGAAGACCGGCGTCCGTCTCGGCTTCATCGGCGAGGTGAAGAACCTCAACATCCTTCGCCTGCCCCGTGAAGGGGAACTGATAGAGACGACCATCACCGTCATGCAGGAAATCTTCGACGTCACGCTCGTCTCGGCTGAAGTGCGCGTCGGCACAGAGGTCATCGCCACCACAGGCCTGAAGATAGCCCAGGGCGAACAGACAGATTGAGCGGACGGGAAGATGATAAAAACCACAGATTAAGCAGATTGAGCGGACGGGAAGATGATAAAGAACCACAGATTGAGCAGATTTAATTCGTACAATTCGTAATAAGAAATAATAAGGCCATCCGTCTAATCCGTTAAATCTGTTTAATCTGTGGTTATAATAAATAAAGCGAATCCGTTAAATCTGTGGTTATAATATAAGTGAAAAGATGAAAGAAAACCAGTTGAGTTTCTCGCGGGAATTCGAGGTGCGGTTCAGCGAGGTTGACATCATGGGTGTGGTATGGCACGGTTCGTACCCGCTCTATCTGGAAGATGCACGCGAGGCTTGGGGGCATCACTATGGGCTTTGCTATGACGACTATCTGAAGAACAACGTCTTCGCCCCCATCGTAGATATGGACATACGCTACCATCGCCCCATCTTCTATGCGACAAAACCCCGTATCGACATCACCTATCAGTTCACGCCTGCCGCTAAAATCATCTTCGACTATGAGATACGCGACACGGCGGACGAGACCTTGCTCACTTCGGCACGCACCATCCAGGCCTTCACCGACCAGAAGTACCAACTCATCCTCGAGAACCCAGACTTCTATCTCCGATGGAAAGAACGCTATTTCCTATGATTCTACAAGACAATCTTTATACTATCGTATCGCAGCAAGAGCAGGAAGGCGTCGCAACCTTCCAACTCAGCTTGCATCCCGAGTGGCCCATCTACAAGGCACACTTCCCCGGACATCCCATTACGCCAGGCGTCTGCATCGTACAGATGGTGCAGGAACTGTTGCAAGTCCTTCAGAATCGCGAGCTTTGTCTCCGTCAGGCAAAGAACGTGAAGTACGTCGCCATTATCTCTCCAGAGGAAGTCAGTGACCTGACCGTCAGCTTCCCCAAGATAGAGCAGCAACCGGACGGCAGCCTGAAGGTACAGGCACAGGTCGCCAGCGGCAGCACAATCTACACCAAGCTCTCGGCAACTTTCGGCTAAACCCCCAAAGAGAAGGCAAAAGTCCCATAGGCCCCATAAGCCCCATGAGCCTCATTAGCCCCATGAGCCCCATTAACCAAATAGCCCCCTGCGAATCTTCATCCGCAGGGGGCTATTGCTTCCTCCCTTGTGGGGAGGGTAGGGCGCTTTACTGTGCAGCCATGATGTTCAGGATGGATACGAAGTCTGCGATGTCAACCTTCTGGTCTCCATTGATGTCGGCAGCCTCGTTGTATTCGCCTGCAGCCATGATGTTGAGGACAGTCACAGCGTCGGCAATGTCCACCTTGGTGTCGCCATTGAGGTCGCCAGCGATGGCTGTCTCAGCAGGCTTGCCGGCAGTGATGACGAAGTCGAAGTCATCCACGCTTGCGTTCTTGAGGACGTTCTCACCGTAAACGATGTAGCCTGTGTTGGCGCTGATGTCACGAGTGCAGTCGGTGTTCTCCAGGCCTTCAGCCAGCACGAGTGTGCTGCCGGGCTTGCCGATGTTGCCACCGCCAACGACAACAGTACCTTCGTCAACCCATTCGTAAGCGTATGTGCCGTGTACACCACCAGTCGTGAGGGGCACTGGTGCAAAGCTTGTGCCTACGAGAGAAACGCTAATCTCTTCGGGCTCTTCCTCTGGGTCATCAAGCGTGAAGTCAGCTGGGTCGCCTACTACGAGGAGCACGGGCTGACCGGGCTCTGCCTGATCGACTCTCTTGAAGGCATAGTGTGCTTCTTCACCTTCGGGGATGGCACCCTGGTAAGCAAAGATGTCAGCACCTTCTACAGAGAAGCCAGTGGGATAGCAGATGAACTGGATGCTGTTGGGCTTGACGCTCATCACTGCGCTTTCCTGAACCTCATCGCCTTCGTCGAAGCCTTCAACGGGTTCAATGTAGAGGGCACTACTGGAGTTGACGGCATCGTTGTTCCATGTGACGAGGCTGTGACCTGAATTGGCAGCATGGAGATAGACGGGAGCTTCGGCAAAGAAACCTTGTCCCATGAGGTCGCGAGCTTCGATGACAACCTTGCCGTAGCCGACAGCCCTTACGTTGAAGAGGGCAGGAGAGAGGCCGAGGGTCAGGTTCGTGCTGCGGGCAGCTCCGTTCAGATAGAGACCGCTCTTGTGCTGGATGACGAATGCAGAGTCGCCTTGTGCAATGAAGCGGAAGGCAATCTGATCCATTTCCGCAATGAGGTCTTCATTGATGAAACGTACAGTCTGACCGACAGTTATTTCATCGAGCGAAGAGAGACCTTCGAGATAGGTATCTTCTCCGTCTGTGACAACATTAGCAGGCGCTGCGTAGTTTTCAAAGAGGTCGCCAAGAGTGTTGTTGATGGCACCAGCCTTGTTCCAGCCGTGTGCGTCGTAGTTTTCCATGCTGTCGAACTTGAAGGCATACCACTTGCCGGGCTCGATGGGATTGGCTGCGGCAAAGAGGTTGGTAGCACCGTTCTTGATGGCTTCGGTGTAAGCATCCACCTGAGCCTGTGTGTAGGCACCGCTCTTGAGGTATGCTGTAGCTTCCTTGACGGTCTCGGCAAACGAGCTGACGTCGCTGTCTTCGCTCCAGAAGCCTGGGTTCTCGCCAATAGCCACGAGCTCGGCAACGTCCTTGTTTGCTTCGATGGCAGCAGCTAGGGCACTGGGGTCAACCAGCAGTGCCTTGAAGGCATCGATGGCAGCTCTCAGAGCGTTGTACTCAGTCATGTCTGTCATGTCGTCCATGTCCACTTCCTTAGCAGCAGCGAGAGCAGTCTCCATGGCAGTAGCAGCCTCGCCCATCTGACTCCATTGTGTGTTGCCGTCGATGGTCAGGCTATAGAGCTGGAACTGGGCGAAGTGGCCGTAGCCACGGTTGTTGGTTGTGCCGTCGATATAGAAGCGGAGGTACTGGTAGCCTTCTCCGAAATCAAGGGCATTGGAGTAAACCGTCTGGCCCTGTGAAGCATTCTTGGAGAGGTCGTAGGTGCCGAGGTTCGTCCAACCTTCTTCTCCCTCAGCCTCAAGGATGCTGTCATCATTCGTGCCAAATACGCCAAGTGCTGTGATGTGGTCGTTTGCTGCACCGCTACGACGGCGCATGAAGCACTGGATGTTGCCTTCGATAGGTTCTGTGAAAGCAATCTGGAAGTAGTGCGTGTGGTTGGGTACGTTGCCACCCTGCCATGTGCTGTGCCAGTAGCCTGCTTCGCTGAGGACATTAGCGAAGCTGCCTTCCGTTGGGTCGGTGAAGGGGCTGCTGAACTGATCGGTGGACGTGATGAGGCCAGCGCTGCGTTCTGTGATGTAGGAGTCATCCTGAGCCTGTGCAACAGCAGCTTCGGCTTCAGCAATGGCATCCTGGAACATGGAGACGAGCAGCTCGTGGTTCTTGATGGGAGCGTAAGCATCGACGAGGGTCTGTACCTCTTCGTCGCTGACGGGCTGCAGAATCCAGTTGCTGGCTCCAGCTTCAGCAGTCCAGCCTACGATGTTGCTGGCTTTGCCTGAACCACCGCCATGACCGTTACAATGAAGGAAGGCATAGCCATTGCCTGTGCTGGGCTTCATGGCCACAACAATCTTCCCGTCTTCCGTGCGCTGGATGTACTCGAAGAGCATCTCTGTCTCGCTGTCGGCAGCAAGTGTGGCCTGTGTGCTCTGTGTGCAGGTGGCCAGGATGCCGTCGGTAGCGATGTTCATCATCTGGATGAGCCCTGTCTCGGGGTTGTTGGTCATCTTCCAGAGGTAGCGGCAGTCGGTGCTGTCGATGTTAGCCCACATAGCCTTGCCCTCGAGGGTAGCGTACATAGCCTTGGTGGGGTGGGTGGTGATTTCCTCGAAGATTTCCTGGTCGTTCTCGTCGTACTGGCCGGTAGCGATGCGCTCGGTGTTGGTCCATTCCAAAGCACTGATGATGCGGTAGTTGCCGTCGGCAATGGTGAGCTTCACGAGGGATTCGATGATGGCTGCATAGCCGTCCTCGATGTTCTTGATGATGTTGTAGATTTCCTCAACGGAAGGTGTTTCAACCTCTTCGCTCAGGATGTCCAAGGCCAGTTGCAGGTTGCTGACGAAGGCATTATAGACTTCGTCGCTGCAGTTGTACTGACCAATCTCCGGACCACGGTCGAAAGGACTGGTTCCGTAGCCGGGGAGGTATTTCTCGTAGGTGCCGAAGCAGGTGTTGAGGCGTCCGAGTGCCACGGTGAGGTCGTCCACGCTTTCAATAATGGCTTCGAAGATGTTCAGGACACGGGAACCCATTACGCCGCCACCCCATGTGCTGGACTGAACGCCGCTGTAGCTCATGTCGATGTACTGGTCAGAGCCGTTCTTGAAGGCTACATTCTCGCCATCCACGTCGATGGTGAAGTAAGCGGGGCTGTCCTGCATCTTTACGGCACCGCCATTGCTTGTGCCTGCGATGAAGATGTAGCGACCTGTGGTGACGTTCTTGGCAGCATAGCCTTCGTCGGTCACCTCGAAGGTCCAGACGTAATCGATGCCTTCGGGACCTGTTGGAACCTCATCGGCTGCTATGGCTGCAAGATTCTCTCCTTTGTTGTCGTACAGCCAGGAGATTTGGCCTGCCTGTCCGTGACCTTGGATTACGTAGTACTTCCCTTCGGCAGGTTCAGTAACTACGGCGCCGATACCTGTCAGGCTCTGCTCGTCGGCCAGCATGGGAACTGCCATCAGCAGGGAGAGCACTAACACGGCAAAAGATGTAATTCTTCTTTTCATGTGTAGTTTCGTTTTAGAAGTTAATAATAGATTTATTGTTGTGTGTTGTCTTATGGAATGTGAAAAATTCTGCGCTAAGATACGCTTTTCTTCTTACATTATTATAATATAAGGTAGGAAGAAGGGTGGTATTTAAGATTATTTAACTAGGGAAGCTATTCTGCCAGACATCCGTCGAGCAGGGTTGTGATGGCTTCCTTGTCGAGGTGCTGACCGATGAAGACAAGCTTTTGCATACGGTCGCCGTACTTGTCGTCCCAGTCGCGGCGAAGGTTCGGGTCGCGCTGCTTCATGGCTTCCAGCTCAGCAGCAGGCATGGTGGCATACCACTGCCCGACGTTCTGGAGCTTCACCTGTTTGCCTGCCTGCTCGAAGAGGTAGCAGATGTCCTCCTCACCCTTGAAGTAGCAGATGCCTTTGGCGCGGATGATGTTCTTCGGCCAGAGGCGTGCCACGAAGTGGTCGAACTCGCTGAGGCTCATGGGCTCGCGGCGATAATAGACGAAGGTGCCGATGCCGTACTCCTCGGCTTCGCCCTCATCGTGGTCATGGTGGTCATGGTGGTGATGGGCCTCATGGGCCTCATGGGGCTCATGGGGCTCATGGGGCTCATGGGGCTTATGGGGCTCATGGGCATCATCGTCATCATCATCATCGTGGTGGCTTTCTAACTCTTCTATCCAGGTTGCGCTGGTGGCGACCTTCTCGTAGTCGAAGAGGCCTGTGTTCAGTAGCTTGTCGAGTTCTACGTCACCGTAGTTGCACTCGATAATCTGTGCCTTCTTCTGTATGCCGCGCACAATCTGGCGGATGCGTTCCAGCTCTTTAGGCTCTACGTCGGCAGCCTTGTTGAGCAGGACGATGTTGCAGAACTCTATCTGCTGTATGACGAGGTTCTCGATGTCCTCCTCGTCAATGTCTTTCTTTGTGAGGTCGAAACCGCAGTTGAACTCGTCCTTCATGCGGAGGGCATCCACGACGGTGACGATGCAATCGACGTAGGGTACGCCGTTCTTCGTCACTTCGGGTGCCATGCGTGCCATCTCGCAGATGGTCTGTGCGATGGGCTCCGGCTCGCAGATGCCGCTGGCCTCGATGACGATGTAGTCGAACTTCTTGAGGGCGATGATGTCGTAGAGCTGTTGCACCAGGTCCATCTTGAGCGTGCAGCAGATGCAGCCGTTCTGCAGTGCCACGAGGCTGTCGTCTTGTCCTCCCACGATGCCGCCCTTCTGGATGAGGTCGGCGTCGATGTTCACCTCGCCGATGTCGTTCACGATGACAGCGAAGCGGATGCCACGACGGTTCGTCAGGATGCGGTTCAACAGGGTCGTCTTGCCACTGCCCAGATAACCTGTGAGTAGCAGGACGGGAATGTCTTTATTTAAGTCGTAATTCATAATTCACAATTCAAGATTTACGTTTCGTTGCTTATAGTTTGGGGTGCAAAGATACAAAAAAAAGAAGAATAGAGGATGAAGAAAGGGGATTTTATTTGTTGTTTGCAAAGAAAGTGTTAACTTTGTGCGCGAAAAGCAAATTTATCTTAGTTATTTATAATATGTGTAAGTCACTTTCAAGTAACAGCAAACAGTTTGCAATTGCACTCCTGCTTACTGTCTTTTTTGCAGTCGGCAAGGCTCAGGCTCAGACGCCGGACTATTTTGAACCCTATCAGAAGACTGCCCTCCGTCTGCCCAGCGTTCCCCTTCTGGTCAATGACCCCTATTTCTCTTTCTGGTCGCCATACGACCACCTCTACGACGGTACGACCAAGCACTGGGACAACCAGCAGAAGGCAATGGACGGCTTGCTGCGCGTAGATGGCAAGCTCTATCGCTTCATGGGCAAACAGCGTACCACCAGGCTCACCTCCATTGCCCCAATGGGCAACAAGGGCGGCTACCAGGCCAAGGTACGCTCCAGTCTTACCACAGCCCTTACGGACACCTGGATGAACCCCGACGTCTCGGAAAGCGGATGGCAGACACAGACTGGTCCCTGGGGCACGCAGTCGGAATACTCTTACATCAAGTCAAACTGGACGGGCGACAACACGGACCGCTACATCCGCCGACACATTACCCTCTCTGCCGATGACCTGAAGGGCGACCTCTGGGTCATCTATTCGCACGACGATAAGTGCGAACTGTACGTCAACGGCATTGAGGTTGCCAAGGTGACGGAAGAGAAGTGGAACCAGAACGTCAAGGTGCATCTGACGGGTACTGCAAGGGCATCGCTCGTAGAAGGCGACAACGTCATTGCCTACCATGTGCACAACAGCAAGGGCGGTGCTCTGGCTGACTTCGGCCTCTACAAGAACGACCTCGGCTTCCATCCCGGCTACCAGTCCATCCCCGGTGCTGGCATGGCCGACGAAGGTTCGTGGGAAGCTAAGGTCAAGACAACGACCACCAGCGGTACAGCTTGGACGGGTGAGAGCTTCGACGACTCCTCGTGGCAGACAGGAACAGGTGCCTTCGGCAGCCAGAAGGAGTACCCCAATGTCTTTACCGACTGGACGGCTACGGGAAGCGACTACTATATCCGCCGCTTCATCACCCTGACGGCAGAGGACCTGACCAAGGACCTCGCCCTCATCTATTCGCACGACGATGTCTGCCAGGCCTATATCAATGGCCGTCGCATGGTCAACGTCGGCAATACCTGGGTGCAGAACGTCGTCTATAAGCTCACCGAGGCAGACAAGGCTGTGCTGCACGAAGGGCAGAACCTCATCGCCTACCACGTGCACAACACCACGGGCGGCGCCTTGGCTGACATAGGTCTCTATGTCAACGTCTCTGGCGAGCAGTTGGCAAATCAGAAGTCCTGCTACGTCCTGCCCACCAGTACCTACTACACCTTCCAGTGTGGACCGGTTGACCTCGACCTCGTCTTCACCGCACCCTTCCTCATGGACGACGTGGAGAAGATGTCCACCCCAATCAACTACATCTCCTATCAGGTGCGCAGCAACGACGAGCAGGAGCACGACGTGCAGTTCTACTTCGGCACGACACCCGAGATGACCGTTGACAACAACAGCCAGGCCACCGTGACGAATATCATCACCCAGAACGGACGCAAGTACATCAAGAGCGGCAGCAAGGACCAGAAGGTGCTGGGCAAGGCCGGCGACCTCATCACCATCGACTGGGGCTACCTCTACCTGCCCGACGTGAACGGCACCATCTCTGTTGCCGACCAGGACCTCACCGCCTCCACCTTCCTCACGACCGGCAAACTGCCCGAGAGCACCACACCCTTCAACAGCACCGAGGAAGGCGAGATGCCACAGCTCTCCTTCGTACACGACTTCGGTACAGTCAGCCAGGCCAGCAGCTACATGATGTTCGGCTACGATGAAGTCTATGACATACGATACATGGACGTCAACTACAAAGGCTACTGGGCTCGCAACGGCAAGACCATCCAGCAAGCGTTCATCGAGTTCCAGGATAGCTACGACGACATCATGACCCGCTGCAAAGCTCAGGACAAGGTCATCTACGACGACGGCCTCGCCTCCGGCAACGACAAATATGCCGAGCTGCTCTGCGCGTCCTACCGCCACTGCATCGCAGCCCACAAGATCTTCGAGGACAAGAAGGGCAACCTTCTCTTCTTCTCTAAGGAGAATAACTCCAACGGATGCGTCAACACCGTGGACCTCACCTATCCCTCAGCACCCCTCTTCCTCATCTACAACACCGACCTGATGAAGGGCATGTGCACCTCCATCCTCGACTATTGCGAGAGTGACCGCTGGGGCTTCGACTTCGCAGCACACGACCTCGGCACCTATCCACATGCCAACAACCAGGTCTATGCCCAGCGCTTCCCGGGCTCCAATGGTGAGTTCGGTGGCAATATGCCCATCGAGGAGAGTGCCAACATCGTCATCCTGGCAGCAGCCATCTCCATCGTCGATGGCAACACAGAATGGGCTGACCGCTACTGGAAGACCCTCACCACATGGACCAACTACCTCGTAGAGAACGGCACAGACCCAGAGAACCAGCTCTGCACCGACGACTTCGCAGGCCACCTGGCACACAACGCCAACCTCGCAGTCAAGGCCATCATGGGCGTGGCAGGCTATGCCCTGCTTGCCAACCTGCGCGGCGAAGAGGATGTCTATGCCACATACCTGGCAAAGGCACAGGAGATGGCAAGCCAGTGGGTCAAGCTCGCCAAGGACGGCACCCACTACAAACTGGCCTACGACCGCGCCGGCACCTGGAGCCAGAAGTACAACATGGTATGGGACAAGGCATGGAGCCTCGGACTCTTCTCCGACCAGGTCAAGACCCAAGAGTACAACTTCTACCTCGGCAAGCTCAATACCTACGGCCTGCCCCTCGACAGTAGAGCCGTCTATACCAAGAGCGACTGGGAAATGTGGACAGCAGCCCTGGCTCGCAACGACAACTACTTTCTCCGCATCTCCAACCTCGTCTGGAAGTACGTCAACGAGACTCCCAGCCGCGTGCCCCTCTCCGACTGGTACTATACCGACGGACAAGGAGCCTTCGTCGGCTTCCGTGCACGCAGCGTCGTCGGCGGTCACTGGATGAAAGTCTATGTCGATAAGATGCTCAACGGCGAGATAGGCAGCGCCATTGCCCCCATCCAGGCAGAGGAAGACAGTCAAATGGTAAATGGAAAATGGTCAAATGGCAAATGGTTTGACCTCAGTGGCCGCCAGCTTTCAACTTCCAACGCTCAGCTTCCAACGCTCAGAAAGGGCATCTACATCAAGGACGGCAAGAAGATAGTGAAGTAGGTCGTCCCCTGCTTTAACGTAATAGACCCGCAATCCTCCCGTGACGAGACGTCAGTCCCCTCACGGGAGGACTCCAGTACCTCCACGGGAAATCTCCTGTACCACCGTGGGAAAACTCCAGTACCACCGTGGTAGTACTGGAGTTTTCCCGTGGAAGTACTGGAAATGCAGCACAGGGCAAGATAGTAAAAGTCAAGTGTACTTTCTTTGCGCAAAATGTCCAAAGGCTTGACGCATTACCCCTCGCTTAACAATAATTAACAGATTATTTGCATAAGCAAACGTAATTATTTGTAAATTTGCAGGCGATAAAGTATAAAAGTTCCATACTCTATACGAAAAAGAGATCAAACCAAATGGAGAACATCCCCTTCATTAACAAACGAAACAAAATGTTGAATACTGTCTTGGAAAGAACCCCGCAAAGCGTCACAGTGCAGATGAGTATAAGACGCTGGAACAGGATGCTTGAATTGGAGCAGACTTACAAGTTGGCTCGCATTATCAAGCGCAGCATGAGACAGGTTGAATCAGAGCCAAGCATGACTCCAGAGGAAGCAATAAATACTTTAAGAGCACTATGAGGGTCAGAAGGATGAGTTGCAGCTTCTTTATATCTATGACAAGGCAGACATCGGCAATATCAGTGACGCTTATCTGCGAGATGTGATGCTTCGAATGAATTAATAAATAAACCAAACCAAATAATTAACCCTTTTTATTAACAAACAAACCAACAAAATGAAAAAGAAATTACTATCATTGTTCGCCGCAGCATTAGTTATGCTGGGGGGGGCACAAAATGCCAATGCAGAGTACGTCAAACTGACGCCTTTGTCGGGAACAAAAGATCTTTCCAATGGTGAAGGCGTATCTAAACTTGTTGATACTTGGGATGGTCGTGATGGCAGAGCACATACTAAGTGGGGACAGTCTTTTGATATTAATAACCCAGAGAAGAATCAGGCATGGCTTATTGTGAAGGCTGATAAGCTCATTAGCCCAGAGCATTATTTCCTCGTTACAGGTAACGATACCAACGGCGATCAGAAGCGTAATTGGCGCAGCTGGAACATCTATGGAGCAAATTTTGAGAACGATGCTGACGCGACAAAGGACGCTTCCTGGAATCTTATTGATCAGCGCGAAGATGCAGTTGTAAGTGTGGAGAACTATGGTATTACAGAGTTTACTCTGAATGACGGAGTTTCACTCGTTACCTATGACGGTACGCCCTACCAGTACTTTCTGATTGAGGTGACGCATGCAAAAGAAGACAAGGATGTCTATTTGCAGATGGCAGAATTCGGTTTTGGCACATACAACGAATTCAAGAAATACCTCTACTGCCCTCAGACGACAGGAATAGACGAGCCTATTAGGTATGGTGTTATCGCAGGAGATCGCTACAACCTTGATGGCGAAAGCCTGACCAAGCTTTTCGATGGCGACATCAATACCAAGTGGGGCAATGGTTTGACCGCAAAGAACTTCGGTGAGACCACCGATGGTGCTTACTTCATCGTGTGCACTTCCCGTGAAATAGTACCTACCTATTACAAGCTTGTAACAGGTACTGATAACGCCAGATGGAATCACCGCAACTGGAAGGATTGGCAGATTTATGGCATTGCTGCTGCTGATGTGCTAGACAATGAATATCCAACTCGAGCATCGGACAAGTGGGTGATGCTCGACAAAAAGGTTGATGTTACAGAGGAAATCCTGCCTGACAAAAACTGCTATACTGTATTCTTCACCCTTTCTGAAGAGAATACCACAGCCTATAAGTATTTCAAGGTGGAGATTGACAATACCATGAGTGGTAGTGGCTATATGCAGATGAGCGAGTTTGCTTTGGGGGATGAATATACATTCCCTAACGACCTGAATGCAGTTACCACAAGTGCAGAGGATTTCTTTGATCCTAACCTCTTTGCAGAGAAGGCACTGCTTGACCAGATGGAAGATGCCATCAACGAAATTAAGACTTGCACAGAAAACACGATAAGCGAACTGAACGCTGCTATTTTAGTTATTGATAACCTGAAGCCAGAGATCAACCAGTCAGCTGTTCAGTATTCAGATCTTTTCACTGTTCGTAATCAAGCTATTAACCAAATTAATGATGACAATCTGACTACGACTGCTGTGACTTATATTACAGCGTGGATTAGCGAGTCAGATATTGTCGCTCCTAACGAAGAGTATCCTGTAGGTAACTTCGCTTATATTAAGGCAAACCGACAGCTTACTGGCATTCAAGCTGCAGCTGAAGCACAGCGCATCAGCGAATACCTTGTTAACAATGTCAAGATAGTGGACAATCCCATTAATGTGACATATGAAGCTGTCATCGACGCAAATGGCTTCAATGATAATGAGAAGGGACATTCTCTTATCGACGGTAACCGTGAAAATACAAAATGGTGCGCAAGCACAGAACATAAACCTTGGCTTCTTGTCTTTAAGAGCAGCGAACCCATCAAACCTACATATTATGGCCTTGTAACAGGTGGTGACACCTATAGTTACCCTGACCGTAACTGGAAGACTTGGAAGATATGGGCTGCTAACTTTGATAGTGACGCAGACGTAACGGCAGAATCCGAACAGTGGGAGCTTATAGATGAAAAGAACAATGTTGGTACAGACATTCTGAAGACCACCAATAAGTATGAGAGCTACATCAACCTTTCAATAGGATGTACAAAGAAGTATAAGTATTTCAAGATTCTTGTTGAAGCTTCTGGCGGCAATCTCATTCAGATGAATGAGTTCACTTTCTACAATTTGGGAAACCTAAATGAATATCGTGAAAAGTTTGTAAACGAGTTCGCTGAATTTGCAGCAGATTTAAATGCTTTGGTTGTCGAAGATGACAAGACAGACAAGAAGACAACATTTGCAACACTTTATGAAGAATTACAGACCACAGCCTATGCAGTTCGCCTAATGGAGATTTATAATGAGCTGACTGCCCTGCGTACGGAACTCAAGGAGTCTGCTGCTTACATGAAACTCACTTTTGATGACGATATTGCCCAGTTGGCTACCAAGACTGATTTGGTAAACTTTGCACAGGTCGTAGCAAGCAGAACAACTTTGAAGGGTGCCCTTACAGCCGATATTGACATGGCTGGTGTCGTTATGAAACCCATCGGCACCAATGTTAATCCATACAAAGGAACTTTCGATGGTCAGGGATTTACTATTGAAAACTATACATACGAGAATGCAGATAAGGCAGAGAGCGGTCTCTTTGGCGTCGCAGCTGGTGCTACTATTAAAAATATCCTTCTGAAGGGTGCCCGCATCGTGGGCAACGAGAACATCGGCGGCATCGTGGGTCGCATCTATGGCGGCACGATACAGAACTGTGCTGTGATAAGTTCTTATGTTGAGGGTCGCGACCATGTGGGTGCCATCGCAGGTGAGATTCGAGACAACGCTACTATCCAGAACTGCTACTCGGATGCTGAAATTTACTCTCGTGGTTATCAGGCTGGTGGTTTGGCTGGTACGTCCCGTGGCGGTTCGTTCCTGAACAACTTGTTCCTTGGCAGTATCAATTGCGCTGGTGGTTCCGTTGGTGGAGTCGTTGCTTTGATTGATGCAGAAGACAATAGTGTGAAGACCACAATCCAAAAGAACGTAGTAGCTGCTACTTCCATTAACTTGGGATGGGGCGACGATTCCTTCTTCTATTTAACAAACATCAACGGCAAAAGTCCGGAGATTTCTGATAATTATGTGCTCACCACAACAAAGTTCCGCGATGACAAGACGTTAGCAGACGTGACTGGCGGCAACCAGGGAACCCCTGTTGCAGACGCAAAGGAGATTACTTGCAAGAGCTTCTATGCTACAACCCTCGGTTGGAACATGACCGACGATTGGAAGTTCATCGCTGTTGGTGAGTTCCCCGTACTCGCTTACATGGAGGCTGCTGCTCCCGCTCCTCAGACGATTAGTGTGACCGAAGCTGGCTATGCAACCGTTGTTGCAGAGAAGGAACTGGACTTCGCTGGTTCTGGTGTAGAAGCATTCGTTGCTCAGATAAAGACAGACCCGAAGGGTGAAAAGTATGTTCACTTTGAGCCTATGACAGTTGTTCCTGAAGGCGAAGCATTCGTTGTGAAAGCTGATAAGGGCAACTACGACATTCCTGTTGCTATAGAATGGGGCGAAGCTCTTGACAATGACCTCAAGGCTTCTGATACCGAAGTTACAGCCGACGGCACACAGTTCGTCCTGGCTAATGGCTCAAAGGGTGTTGGCTTCTATAAGGCTGAAGCAAACTCTACTATCGCTGCTGGCAAGGGCTATCTCGAAATCAGCGGCGAGGCTGGCGTGAAGGGCTTCTATGGCTTCGAGTTCAACGATGCAACTGGCATCGAAGAGACCCTCTCTAACTCTCCCTTAAAGGGCGAGAACATCTTCAACCTCGCTGGTCAGCGCCTGAACAAGATGCAGAAGGGCATCAACATCGTTGGCGGCAAGAAGGTGCTTAAGTAATCACTTCCCCTCCTCCTCGCCTAACCCACGGGGAGGGGGGATATATACATTATTAATATATAAACTCTACTATTATAAATAAAGCTATGAAGAAGTATTTAGCACCTGCAATGCAGGTGGAAGAGGCTCAGGCAGCTCAGATGCTGGCAGAGAGCCTGGCAATCAACAGCGAAGTCACAGTTGACGGCAGCAACGCCCTGACAAAGGAAGACGCTGCATGGGACATTTGGGGCGAAGAATAAGCCTCACCCCCAACCCCTCTCCGAGGAGAGGGAGATACAAAACAATCCCCGAGGTGCAAGCGTACCTCGGGGATTGCTGTCTTATGAGACCTATGGGGCTTATGGGGCCAATGAGACTTATGAGGCTTATGGGGCCAATGAGGCTTATTGGGCTTCTACTCTGATGCCGAGTTCTGTGATGCCGGAGATTGTCTCTGGGGTCATAAGGTGGTGGATGCGGACATGTGCGCCTTTCCCTTTTCGCATAAGGAAGGGAAGCTGCTGGGTCTCGTACTGGTGGCAGTTGACGCCGCTGGTCAAGGCATTGCCTTCGGCATCGGTCAGGGGATAGCGTAAGGTGTCGCAGCGCGATACGATGCCTGCTCCGTCGCATTGCTCTACAGCCAGAGCCACATCCTGTATGCCAATGTGTGCCACAGTGCGAAGGCCAACGAAGAGCGTGCCGCGGATGTCCTCTGCCTGCTGCGGCACGTCGAAGCATACGGTGTCGCGCCTGTCCCAACCTTCGGCAGGCAGGGGCTTGTAACTGTGGAATACGGTGCTGCCCGTACAGGAAAGAATAATAGGAGATAGAAGTAGATAGAGGGAGATATAAGGAGATAGAAGACGATACCTATGGCAACTTCCAAAAGTATTATCTTCTATCTTCTCCGCTGAAAGCGGCATGTCTTCCTCTATCTCCTTATAACTCCTTTTCTTATTCTTCATTCTTGACTTTCTTCTTGTGCTTCTTCTTGTGCTTCTTTTTGCTGTCGAAGCGGTTGAGGTCTTCCTGTGTGGCGAGGTCAACGGGGCGCTCGGGTTCCTTGCGTCCTCCCTCTTCGAGCGAGACGGGTTTCTCGCCGCGCTGGTTCATCTCGAGGACAGCCTTTGCACGTTCAGCGCTGATGGTGACGAGGTTGGCTGCGTTGCGTTTGTCGGTGGAGTAGGTGACGAGCTGTGCCAGGATGTCGGTCTTGAAGAGGTAGTATTCCGAATCTTGCGTGTAGAGAATGATGTCGCGTGGCGGTAGCTTGCGGAAGGACTCGACGTACTGGTCCACTTCGTAGTTCATGCAGCACTTCAGCTTGGCACACTGTCCGGCCAGCTTCTGCGGGTTGAGGCTGAGGTCTTGGAAGCGTGCGGCTCCAGTGCCGACGCTCTGGAAGTTCTTGAGCCATCCGGCGCAGCACAGTTCCCTTCCGCATGGGCCGAAGCCGCCGATGCGTCCTGCCTCCTGACGAGCGCCAATCTGCTTCATCTCGATGCGGACGTGGAAGGTATCGGCCAGCACCTTGATGAGCTGACGGAAATCGACGCGACCGTCGGCGATGTAGTAGAAGATGGCCTTGTTGCCGTCGCCCTGATACTCTACGTCGCCTATCTTCATCTCCAGTCCGAGGTCCTTGGCTATCTGTCGGCTTTGTATCATCGTGTCGTGCTCTCGTGCCTTGGCTTCGGCATAGCGTTCCATGTCGTTCTCCCGAGCCAGACGGTATATCTTGCGTATCTCCTCGTTAGCCTTGAGGTTGGCGTGCTTCATCTGCAGTGGTACGAGTTTGCCGGTCAGGGACACCACGCCGATGTCGTGTCCGGGGTTGGACTCTACGGCCACGATGTCGCCCTTCTTCAGCGGCAGGCCCTCGCTGTTGTGGAAGTAGGCTTTGCGTGTGTTCTTGAACTGTACCTCCACGAGGTCTGTCACCTCGCTGTTGCCAGGCACGTCGGCCAGGTAGTCGTAGGTATTGAGCTGGGCATAGTGCCCTGTGTTGGCGCTTTGGGCAGCGAAGCCGTGTCCGTGCTCACCGCTGATGAAATGAGACTCCCCATCCCCCTTTTTGGGGAGGGAAGTTTGTCTTTCGTCATTAGTCATAGTAGTTCATTGCTTTTTATTCCCCCTGAAGGGGATTAGGTGGTCTTTAATAGTACTATCATTTTCAGTGCGAGGTCGAAGAAGACCATGCGTGGGCTGACGTTCTGCGCTATGTCGCGCTGGGCATCGCTCAGCTCGTTCATGATGCCGACGACGTTGCGCTCGTTGATGAACGGGGCGAAGCGTGTGCTGAAGTTCTCCTCCTCGCGACCGAGGAAATTCATTTGTGGCTGGTGGAAGTTGTAGATGAAGTTCTCGCGCAGTTGCTGCTGGAAGTACTCGAGCATTCGCTTCTGCCGCTCGCGTCCGAGTTCGCTGACTGCGAGGGACCACAGGTGCATCTCCTTGATGCGTCGTGCGTAGCTGTGGCGCATCAACTGTACGAAGAGGTCGAAGAACTGCTGCTGCTCCGAGTCGCGCTGCATACGCTTCAGGGCTTCGGTGTAGCTGCCCTGTGCGATGTGTGCCAGGAGGTTTGCGTTGTCCTGTGGCATGGTGTATCGCTCTTGCAGAGCCTGGCTGATGACCTGCTCCGGCAGAGCCGGCACGTTGATGCGTTGCACGCGGCTCTGTATGGTGCCGAGCACGAGGTCCGGCTCTTGGCTGACGAGCAGAAAGTGCGTGCCGACGGGCGGCTCTTCGATGAGCTTCAGGAGCTTGTTGCCTGTCTGCTCGTTCATGCGTTCCGGGAGCCAGATGATGACTACTTTGCGTCCGCCTTGGCTCGATTTGAGTGCCAGCTTCTTCTGCAGGTTGTCGCTCTCCTGCACATAGATGACGACCTGCTGGTTCTCCGCTCCGATGTCTTCGAGCCAGTCCTCCGTGTCGAAGTAAGGGGTGCGGCTTATCTGTTCGCGCCACTGCTGCAGGTAGTCGTCCGAGATGGGGTGGTCGCTGCTTTTGGCCTTATAGACGGGGAAGGTGAAGTGGAGGTCGGGATGTGCCCAAAGGGCGGACATGTGGCAGTCGGAGCAATTGCCGCAGGCACCGTCTTCCGTTGGGTGCTGACAGAGCAACATCTGTGCGAAGGCAAGGGCGAGCGGCAGCTTGCCGGCACCCCTCGGCCCGCAGAGCATGATGGCATGAGGCAGCTTGTTCTCGAGAAGGAGTCGCGTGAGATGCTGCTTCACCTCTTCCTGTCCTATGATGTCAGCCCAATTTACCATTTAATCATTTACCATTTACCATTTAATCATTTACCATTTACCATTTAATGGTTTGCCAATTGCCTTTTGTTTGCAAAGGTACAAAATTATTCTTAATTCTTAATTCTTTATTCTTAATTTCTTTGTATCTTTGCACCGAAATGGTAAATCATTAAATGGTAAATGATACGATGAGAGACTTCAGTGAACTTAAAATTGCAGTGGCAGGCACCGGATATGTCGGTCTGTCCATCGCTACGCTGCTCAGCCAGCACCATCAGGTGACGGCGGTCGATGTAATCCCCGAGAAGGTGGAGAAGATAAACAACCGCATCTCGCCCATTCAGGACGAATACATCGAGAAGTATCTGGCCGAGAAGAAGCTGAACCTGACGGCTACCCTCGACGGCGCCTCTGCCTACCGCGATGCCGACTACGTGGTCATCGCTGCGCCCACCAACTATGACCCCGTCAAGAACTTCTTCGACACACACCACATCGAGGACGTCATCGACCTGGTCATCTCCGTCAATCCCGATGCCGTGATGGTCATCAAGAGCACCATCCCCGTGGGCTATTGCCGTAGCCTCTATGCGAAGTACGCCCTCAAGTTCCTCTACAAGCCTGAGCTGAAGGGCAAGAAGTTCAACCTGCTCTTCTCGCCCGAGTTCCTGCGTGAGAGCAAGGCACTCTACGACAACCTCTATCCTTCGCGCATCATCGTGGGCTATCCCAAGACCATCGAGATAAGCGACAACAACTTCACGGAGGAGAACGCTGCCATCACCGCCATCGGCAATCCCGATGCCAAAGCCCTTGCCGAGACCTTCGCAAAGCTCCTGCAGGAGGGGGCTGAGAAGGAGAACATCGACACGCTCTTCATGGGCATGAAGGAGGCAGAGGCTGTCAAGCTCTTTGCCAACACCTACCTCGCTCTGCGCGTCAGCTACTTCAACGAACTCGACACGTATGCCGAGATGAAGGGCCTCGACCCGAAGGCCATCATCCGTGGCGTCGGTCTTGACCCCCGCATCGGCACGCACTACAACAACCCTTCCTTCGGCTACGGCGGCTACTGTCTGCCTAAGGACACGAAGCAGCTCTTGGCCAACTACCGCGACGTGCCGCAGCAGATGATGACGGCCATCGTGGAGAGCAACCGCACGCGCAAGGACTACATTGCCGACGCTGTGCTCCGCATGGCAGGCTACTACAGCGAGAATGCCGAGTGGAACAGCCAGAGCGAGCGCAACTGCGTCATCGGCGTCTTCCGCCTGACCATGAAGTCGGGCAGCGACAACTTCCGCCAGTCGGCCATCCAAGGCATCATGAAGCGCATCAAGGCTAAGGGCGCAGAGGTCATCATCTACGAGCCTACGCTTCAGGACGGCGAGAGTTTCTTCGGCTCCAAAGTCGTGAACGACCTCGATGCCTTCAAGCGTCAGTCACAAGCCATCGTTGCCAACCGCTACGAGTCCTGCCTCGACGACGTCCGCGACAAGGTCTATACCCGCGACATCTTCGGCTGCGACTGACATCTGCTCCGGCCTTTTGGAATAAAAAAAGAGGGTGTGTTTTTTTTGAACACGCCCTCTTGTTGTCATAAGTCCCTGTACTTATCTCCATAAGTCCCTGTACTTATTTCCATAAGTCCCTGTACTTATCTCCATAAGTCCACGTACTTATTTGCATAAGTCCACGTACTTATCGTCATAAGTCCACGTACTTATTTGCAACTATTGGTGTCCGGTAAATAAGCACCGAAGGTGCGAAAGACCACAGACGGGGGTGTTAACCCCCGGAACAAAGGCAAAGAACAATAATAAGCCCTAAAGG
>OMSJ01000059.1 GCA_900313705.1 uncultured Prevotellaceae bacterium | reverse complement strand
GATGGCAACCACTTCGTCGGGGTTCACGCCCTTGCTGGGTTCTTTGCCGAAGAAGTCGGCCACGAGCTTCTGCACAGCGGGAATACGTGTGGAGCCGCCTACGAGGATGACCTCATTGATGTCGCTGTTGCTGAGACCGGCGTCCTGCATAGCCTTCTGGCAGGGAGCCTTGCAAGCCTGGATGAGGCTGTCGGCCAGTTGCTCGAACTTGGCACGTGTCAGGCTCTTGACGAGGTGTTTGGGCACACCGCCTACTGCCGTGATGTAGGGCAGGTTGATTTCTGTCGTGGTGCTGCTGGAGAGCTCAATCTTGGCCTTTTCTGCAGCTTCCTTCAGGCGCTGGAGAGCCATGGGGTCTTGCTTGAGGTCGATGCCTTCTTCAGCCTTGAACTCGCTGGCAAGCCAGTCGATGATGACCTGGTCGAAGTCGTCGCCGCCGAGGTGGGTATCACCGTTGGTGCTGAGCACTTCGAAGACGCCACCGCCGAACTCGAGGATGGAGATATCGAAAGTACCGCCGCCGAGGTCGAAGACGGCAATCTTCATGTCCTTGTTGGCCTTATCGACACCGTAGGCCAGGGCTGCTGCCGTGGGCTCGTTGACGATACGCTTCACGTCGAGACCGGCAATCTGTCCGGCTTCCTTCGTAGCCTGACGCTGCGAGTCGCTGAAGTAAGCGGGCACGGTGATGACGGCTTCCGTCACTTCCTGTCCGAGGTAATCCTCGGCAGTCTTCTTCATCTTCTGCAGGATCATGGCGCTGATTTCCTGTGGCGTATAAGCACGTCCGTCGATATCGACGCGCGGTGTGTTGTTATCGCCACGTACTACATTATAAGGTACGCGTGCGATTTCCTTCTGCACCTGGTCGTAGGTCTCGCCCATGAAGCGCTTGATGGAGAAGATGGTCTTCTTCGGGTTTGTGATGGCCTGACGCTTGGCAGGGTCGCCCACCTTGCGCTCGCCACCTTCAACGAATGCCACGATGGAGGGAGTGGTGCGCTTGCCCTCGCTGTTGGCAATAACTACGGGCTCGTTGCCCTCGAATACGGATACACAACTATTTGTAGTACCCAAGTCAATTCCAATAATCTTTCCCATAATGATATTTAATGATTTAATGATTTTACGATTTAAGGGTTTAATTCTCTCGTTATTTTGTTATTACGTTATGTCGTCATTACGTTATTTCGGCATTTCGAGGTTTCGATGTTTCGTCATAACGACACTTCGACACCCTTATCATACAAAGGGCGTGCCAAAGTCTGTCAGGCTGACAGGAATATGACAAAAACTGACACAATGCGGCAAAAAGGAGCATGAGACAGGCATGAAAATTGTGCGCAGCGCGTGAGGAAATGCCGTTCTCCTTTTAGACAAAGTCTTCGAGACAGGGATAAAAATTATTTTCAAGGCTTGAAAATATATAATCAAGCCTTGAAAATATATAACCAAATCCTGAAAATATATTTTCAAGCCTTGAAAATAATTATGTCACGTGCCTAAAGGAATTTGTATGGCAGGCGACAAAGAAAATAGGGCGTGCCTCGTGATGAGACACGCCCTAATGGGTTGAGCCTAAATAACCGATAGGTCTTATGGTTCTAAGTGTTTTACTTAACCGCGAACTTGACTATGTCGAGTTCGCTTGCGTTCGGCGAAGCCTAAGCATGAATGGGATTCATGCTATATGCTTCACGCTCACTTAACCGCGAACTTTTGTCCCTTGACAACGTAGATGCCTTGTGGGAGGCTCTTCTTGGCGGCGCTGATGCTGGTGCGCGAGAGTACGAGTGTGCCCTGTGCGTTGTAAACATCGACGGTAGTGCCGGTCTTTTCGAGCTTCTCGATGCTTGTCTCGACGTCTTCGAGGCTGGTGACGTGCTTGATTTCAAGAGCAGAGGCTGTGCTTGCCTGCTGGTCCCAGGTGAATCCGCAGCGTGTTGGGAGGAAAGCCTTGTCGCCCTCGGTGCGGATGAGGACGCTCTGGAGGATGTCAACGTCCTGCTTAGCGGGGATGCCGTAGCGACCTTCCACCATCAGCATTTCCCATGAGCTGCCGAAGGTGACGGTGTTGCCTTTGCCGTCGGTCTTGCAGACACTCTTTAGCTCGGTGTTGATGCCCTGTGATTCCATTGTGTTGGCATGTAGTGTCTGGAATGTCGGGGAGAAGATGAGGTAGGGTACGCCGGCCTCGATGCCCTCGCTGGTGCAGTCGAGGAAGTACATGTTCAGGGTGTTGCCTTCCTGACGGATGGCTTCGAGACGCTCTATCTGTACGTCCTTAGCAGCAGCCTGAAGTTGTTCTGCGCTGAGGCTCATGGGCAGGCAGATGGTGTTGTAGCCAGCGAAGAGTGTGCGGTTGAGCACGACGGGCTGAGCCTGGTTCTGCAGCTGCTCGAGGTTGAGGGTGGTGGTACTGGTATAGACGTACTTAGGCCTGGGCTGTGCGAAGGCGCTGGTGCAAATGGTGGCCGCAGCCATCAAGAGAAGAGTAAAATGCTTCATAACTGTAAGTGTTTATGAGTTTATGTTTCCTTTTAAGGTTATTTCTACCGCAAAGCTACTATTTATTTCGCAAACTGCCAAATTTCCGGGCAAGTTTTTTAGGTTTATTAGGTTAAAAGGGGTTGTTGGTTCTCCCTGATATGCACGTCGCGTTGCGGGAAGGGTATCTCGATGCCGTTCTTGTTCAGGGTGTTGTAGATGACCTCCTTGATGCGTGCGGTGAGTGCGAACTTCTCTTCGACGAGCATCCAGATGCCTACCTTGAGGTCCACGCTGCTGTCTCCGAAGTCGCTGAATGCCACGCTGACGGGTATGTCGGTGTCCGTGATGGTCTGTCCTGCGCCATTCTTCTCCTTGCAGATGGGTGTGATGGCTTCGATGAGGAGCTGCCGCACCTGCTCGATGTCGGTGCCATAGGCCACGCCGATGGGTATCTTGATGAGCTCGTAGCGGTGGTTGCGCGTCATGTTCTTGAAGTTCTTGCTGAAGAGAGCGCTGTTGAGGAAGGCGATGACGCTGCCGTCGGTGGTCGTAATCTGTGTGCTCTGGTAGGTGATGCTCTCCACCTTGCCGGCGATGCCGTCGCACTCGATGTAGTCGCCCACATGGATGCGTCCCGTCATAAGGCTGATGCCGTAGAAGAAGTTCTCCAGTATGCTCTGCATGGCAAAGCCGAGACCTGTGGCCAGGCCTGCGCCGACGATGCTGATGCCGTCCCTTGGCACTTTGAAGATGATGAGCACCAGGATGATGTAGAGTCCCCAGCAGAGGATGCCGATGATGTTGCGTGCCAGCGTCTTGTTGATGGCCGTGTTGTCATCGCTTAGCTGTTTGCGGTAGTGCAGGTAGAAGCTCCGCAGCGCGTAGTTGACGTAGCGGAAGACGAAGAAGAGTGCAGCAGCCATGCAGACCCAGAAGAGCGAGATGCGGATGATGTTCGTCTGGTTGACGATGTCGCGCATGAAGATTTTCTTGCAAAGGCTCGTCATCTCGAAGACCTGTGCAGCCCAGTAGATGCTCACCAGCACGGAGAGCACAGCCAGGATGGGCACGATGGTGCGGCAGAAGAGGTCGTAGAACCAGGTCTGGTCGATGTACTCACCCTTCTTCATGCGTCGCAGCAGTTCGTGCCGGCTCATGTCGGTGGTACCGGTGCCGATGCGTCGGAGCAAATAGCGTGCCTCGTACTTCTTAGTCAAGTCGTAGATGAAGGTGATGGTCATAATGGCCGCCAGTTGGAAGGTCCACCATATCATCACCTGCACGGCGAGCAGCGTATAGCCAATCCAGGCAGCGATGCAGGAGAAGATGAGTGCTATGTCCGTTATGTGCGTATAGACCTTGTCGAGCATGGGCAGGTACTGCCTGTGACGCTTGGCCACTACGTACTGCCAGATGTTGAAGGCGAGCAGGATAGGTGGGAAGATGAGGCTGACCAGAGTATTGGGGATGAGCACGATGCGGAACAGTATGACGATGAAGGCCAGCACCATCAGCGGCGTGTAGATGATGGCAGCGTGGCGCATCTGCTCGCCCTTGAGCCGGACATAGAGGCTCAGGAAGATGGCCTCGAGGAGCCAGGCGATGTTGATGATGAGCCCTGTGCCCATCTGTATGAAGTTACGCTGTGCGAAAGCCCTGACCAGCATGACGATGATGGCGAAGAGGGCGATGCCGACGACGTTGTTGAGCATCGTCCGCTTGACCTTGAAGTCCGGTCCGCGCCACTTCTTCGGCAGGAGCCATCGCAGCACGATGTAGCTGATGCCGAGTGCCAAGGCGAGGTAGAAGACGAGGAAGATGCTGATGAACAGCACGGTGGCACCGCGCCACTCGGAGTAAAGTCGCTCGTGCCCCTCGAAGGGTTTGTACTTCATGTCGATGGTGGATTTCGCCATCATCATCTGCATGGGCAGCGAAGCAAGGACGCTGAAGTAGTTGGTACCGCCGTTGCGGAAGATGTTCTCCTGCAGCAGGCGGTATCGGCTTTGAGCGTATTCGTCGAGCTCCAACACCTTCTCTCGTACACTCTGGTAGTAGGTGTTCTCCGCTTCGAGGTTCTCCAGGAAGCGTTGCATGTTGCCCCGTATTGTGTCGGCAAAGAGGATGCAGGCATCGCGGTCCCTCCTTTGTGCCCTTGTCAGGAAGAGCGGTTCCAGCGTCTCCTCTTCGTCGTCGGGAATCTCCTTGTTCTCCTCCTCCATGATGGCAATCTTCTCTTCGTCCATCGATTCGCGAGCGATGAGCAGGGAGTCCTTCTTGCCGGCCAGCGAGTCGATGGCCTGGAAGAGGACGCTGTCGCTGCTGCTGAGGATGCTGTCGGCATCGATGACGGGCGGCATTCGCTTGAGCGAGCGGATGAGGTAGTCGGTGCGCTCAATCTCCTGCTTCAGTCTGGCGATGAACTTGTCGTACTGCCGCATCTTGCTGTTGCGGCTGTCCAGGTCGCGCTTCAGGTTAGCAGCCTGCTGGCAGGCATACGCCATGTCGAAGGTGTTGTCGGTGGACTGTGAGTAGAGCATGAGCCCTATCTGCTCACACTGGTGCATGTACCAGATGAGCTGCTTGTGCTGCTGCATCCCTTGCTGCTCATAACTTTGCATGAAGGCCTGCTGCTGCTCGTAGGTGGTTTGAAGCTCAGCCTTGAGTACACCAAGCGTACGAGCCAGGTCCTTCTCCTTGAGCACGGAGCCGGCAGGAATGGTGAAGAGAAGCAGCAAAGCTGCAAGGGAGAGGAACTTTTTCATGGGCTAATGGGGCTAATGGGACTAATGAGACTAATGGGACTCATGAGGCTAATGGGACTCATGAGGCCCATAGGCCCTATAAGCCCCATAAGCCCCATAGGACTTATTTAATTAGCAACGTCTGCAACCTCAGGCTGGCGTTGTATTCGTTGTCGTAGAACTCGATGCGGATGCTGTACTGCTTGCCTTTCTCAACAGAGGCAGTGGCGTTGCGCGTTGTCTCTGCGTGGTTGCCCCAGTCGCCCATGAGTTCCTTGCCGTCGAGGATGAAGCGATAGCCGTCGTCGCCCGACAGGATAAACATCACTTCGCCTGTCTCGGGGGCGGTGAAGGTGCTCTCTGCCGTCATGCTCCATAGGTTTTCCGGGATGCCTTGTGCAGGGCTGCCACTGAAGAACAGGTCTATCTTCTCCACATGGCCGGTTGCCTTGACCTCGCCTTCCATCTTTATGTTGGGGAAGTAGCGGAGGTCGAAGCCAGTGCCTGCAGCGGTGCTGAATGCCTCGGGCGATATCTGGCTTAGCATGTTGTTGTCCTCGCCGAGCTGACGTAGGAAGCGGTCGAAGTTGTCGTTCTTGCCCATCTGCTCAACCAGCACAACAGGCAGCCTCTTGTAGAACTGGTGGTAGCGGTTGAGCGTCTCCTGCTGCTTCTCGGGATGATAGGTAAGACGCAGAGGTGTTGCCTCAAGGTAGCCAAAGCCCTCGGTATAGACCATGTTGGCATCGTGCCGCTTGTAGTCTTGCACAGCATTCTGAATGCGATAGAACTGTCCTTTCTCACCGTCCGTCACGGCATAGTCGGCAGAGGGGAATGTCACCTCAACGGTGGCACCCTTGCTACAGTCGATGCTGCCCAAGGCGATAGAGGTTTCGAGGTTCAGGCCGTCGTAAGTGCAGCTGACCTCTTTGCCATCGACCTTGACAGCAGCCGGTGCCTTCTGGCAGGGCAGGGCGAGTGTGTATTCGCGACGTGCGGGCATGTCCTTGTAGCTGCCCTTGCGAGCACCGATGGTGACGGTGAGCTTTTCTCCGTTGCGCTGGTAGGAGAGGGATGTGGTGGCATATTCGCTGACGTAGTTCTTGTCCTCGCCGTTGTCCTCGTAGAGGGTGAACTCATCCTTGTCGCCGCCAGGGAAGACGCGCACAATGACGGGCTGCTCCGTGCCGCTCAGGTTCTTTACCTTGCCATAGTAGGGAAGGATGCTGCCTGCCTTGACATAGACAGGATATTCGTCCATTGTGAAGAGACGCTCTGCGGTCTGTCCGCCCTTGAGCAACGTGCCGGTCTCGTACTCCAACCACTTACCTTCGGGCAGCCAAGCCTTCACGGTGGCCATACCACTCTCCTTGTTGACAGGTGATGTGACTGGTGCGATAATCATGCGGTCGCCGAACATGTACTGCTCCTTCACCTCGTAGGCTTCCTTTGCCTCGGGGTAGTCGTAGTACATCGGGCGGCAGAGCGAGATGCCAGTCTCGTAGTCCTGGCGTGCCATAGTATATATATAAGGTATAAGGGCGTAGCGGCCGTTGATGACATTCGCGAGGCGACGCTGCGTAGCTTGGTCGAAGGCCCAAGGTTCCTTGTTCAGGCTCGGGTCCTTTGCACTGTGGCTGCGGAGGATGGGCAGATACTGTCCCATCTGCATGGCGCGGGTATAGAGTTCAGGCTCAACGCCCATGCCGTACCTCCTGACCTGATGTCCGCCGATGTCGTGGCTCCAGTAACCATAGAGCACGTTGGAAGCGGTGCTGTTGAAGTAGGGCAGGAAGCTAAGGCTCTCCCAGGTAGCATAAGAGTCGCCTGAGAAGCCAATCTGATAGCGGTGGTTGCCGAGGCCGCCCCAGCGGTGGTAAAGCAAGGGACGCTTCGTGCCATTGTTCTCCATGTCCGAGAACCAGATGTAGTTGCACCAGAAGACATTGTCGAGGTTCTTGAGGGTGCGGTCTTTCTCCCACTGCTGCCAGTCGAGCCACCAGAAGTCGACGCCTTCATCGACATACTGATGCAGATAGGTGTCGAAAAGCGCTTTCACATACTTCTTGTCGCTGCCCATCCACTCGTAGGTCTTGCCGTCGTTCTTGCCGTAACGCTGCATGAACTCGTTGTACTTCTTCTCGTAGGGGCGCACACCGTCGGCAGGGTGCAGGTTCATGGTGGTCTTCACGCCCTGCTCGTCAAGGTAGGAGAGGAGCTTCCTGTAGTCAGGGAAGATGGACTCGTTCCAGTCCCAGCCTGTCCAGCCGCCACCGCTTTCCGCTGTATTGGGATGCCAATCCATGTCGATGACCAGCACATCGAGGGGTAGGTTCAGACGATGGAAATTATCGATGAGGTCATGCAGGTCCTTGTCACTGTAGGTCCAGTAGCGGCTCCACCAGTAGCCAAAGGTGTAGCGGGGAGGCAGGGGCACTTTGCCGGCGAACTTCGTAAAGCTCTTTAGGGCTCCCTTGTAGTCATGTCCGTAAGCCATGAAATACCAGTCTTGAGCTCCTTCGGCACTTGTGCGTTCCGTTACCCAGTCCCAATCCTTCGCTCCGTCGAAGATGTAGTTCTTGGAGTCGTCGATGAGTGTCCAGCCGTCTGTGGCGAGCAGACCGTCCTCAAGGGGCATGGGGTGCTTGGGGTTGCTGTACTGATAGGTGTAGCCGTCGTAGCCGTCGAGGGTGCGGTAGGTGCCCTTCAGGTTGCCCTTCTGCTCGGTGCCGGGTGTCCAGGTAAAGGACATGCCGAGAGCCTTGGTGGAGACGATGCTGAGGTTCTTGGCGCTCAGTGGTGCTCCGTCCTTCTTGTAGGTGAGCTTGAACTTGCCGGTCGTGATGACCACCTTGCTGCCGCTCGTGGAAGCTTTGTGTGGCACGCTGCCGTATTCGCGGATGACTGCCACGAAGCTCTTGTTGTCAACAAACTTGCCGTCGGGAGCATACTCCAGGCGGATGGTTCCTTCGTCGATGAGGGTGAAGCGGACTGTGTTGTCGCGATAGACCTCCTCGGCCTGTGCCGTGCTTGGTATGAGGGCAAAGGTCAGTAAGACCGAAGCCAGTAAACGAATGTTGAGTTTCATGAAGTTTATTTAATTATTAAAGTTTTCTTTCCATCCTTGATGTAGATACCCTGAGGCAATTTACCATTTGGCCATTTACCATTTACCATTTGGCGGCCGCTGAGGTCAAACCATTTACCATTTTGCGATTTACTATTTGCAATTTCATCCCCCCTAAAGGGGGCAAGGGGGTCAATTCCGGTGCGGTTGACGTCGATGAACTGTTCGACGAAGACGCGCATCCAGTAGCCGCCCACGACGCTGCGTGCCTGGAACATTGCCTGATTGCCGCCGCTGGCATAGTGGTTGTCGCTGACCGGGACGCGCGACTTTGTCTCGTTGATGTACTTCCACAGCGAGTTGATGAGGGCCGTGCGTTGCGACGTGACGTCCGCGAAGCCCATGACCCACATCTGCCAGTCGCTCTTGCAAAGGTCGCCACGGCTGTCGAGCGGCAGTCCGTACGTCTTCATCTTGTTCATGTAGAAGGACATTTCGGCGGTGCGTGCGTCCTTCATGATGTCCCAGCCCCATATCTTGTCCCAGATGAGGTTGTACTTAGTGCTCCATGTGGAGGCGTTGGCACCGAAGTTGAGCAGGTAGTGCCTGCCGCCACTGGTGGTGTAGGCATTCTTTTTCCAGAAGTCAGCCATGTCCAGGGCCTTTGCCTTGTACTCGTCGGCCTGTTCGTCGTCGCCCAGCATACGGAGGATTTCGCTGTAGCTCATCACGCCCATGATGGCCTTGGCAGCGAGGTTGGTGTTGCGTGCGCTATGTCCCATGAAATCGTCGGTGCAGAGCTGGTTGGCAGGGTCTTTGCCGTTCTCCACGAGATAGTTAGCCCACTTGGTCATGTATGGCAGGTACTTGCGGAGGTATTCGATGCCGCCGTCCTGTGTAGCAATGATGGCAGCCAGAGTGAGCATGTTGCCGCTCTGCTCAACCGGCATTGTGCTGCCGCTGCCGTCGGCAGGATTGCCGTAGTGGTTGCCGTTGGCAATGGGGTAGTGTCCGAGGTCGTGGTTGGGGAAGTCGTAGTTCCACTTGCCCAATGCGCTGTACTCGAAGACCGGCGTAATCATCGCCTTAGCCAATGCGGGAGAGTAAATCCAGTAGAGCGGCTGCGAGGGATAGGTCACGTCGAGCGTGTTGATGAAGCCGCCTGAGTTGTTCTCGCGGCTCATGAACATGAGGTTGCCCTTCGTGTCAGTGAAAAGCTTGTGTGCAGCGTTTACCTGGCGATAGACGCTTGCCAGTATCTCGGCATACTTGGTGCCGCCTACTGCATAGCCGTCGTTGTAGATCTCCCTGTCCACGTTGCGGCACTGCTGCATGATGCTTTGGTAGTTCTCATAGAGGTCCTCGAAGCGCTTGGTGATGGTCACCTTGCCATTGTTCGACCAGTATCCCCTGCGGTTGGTCTTGAAGTACTGGATGGAGTAGGTGTCGTCGTAGCCGAGCATGGTGAAGGCACGTTTGCCACTGGTGTTCACGATGCCGAGGCTGTCGTTGTAAACGATGCTGTAGTAGGTGCCGCCTTGGCTTGTCTTGGCAATGGTTGGGCTGGTGACGCTACCCGTGCTTGCGAACTCGCGCAGCACGGCATCGTGCTCGCCAAGTCTGAGGTTGTGCCCCTCCTTCTGGTCGCTGAAGGCATAGACATAGCCCCAGTCGATGAGGTCGTTGGTATGCGACAGGACGTCTTGCGACTGGTTGCCAGCATAGAAGTACATGTAGCCGTTTGACAGCTTGCGCCGGGTTGTCGTAGATTGAGCTGTGGTGCGGATTGCCATCTCGGCGCTCGTCTGCAGGAAGAGTCGTACGTCGTGCTCCTTGCCGTCGTTGGACCTTGCCTGATAGGAGATGTAGGAGATGGGGGTAGAGAAGAGCACAAGGTCTTTCATTACCTGAGGTGTAGTGAAGACCAAGTCGAGGTCTATGCCGCCGCACTGGAAGGTGTAGTACGAACTGGTAGCGGTGACGGTGCAGGACTTCTGCACGGCTTCTTCCAGGACGCTCAGATAGACGCCCATATCGACGTAGGCACCGCCTGTCGTGTTGTGGCAGTGACAGGAGACGACGTTGCGTCCTTGGCGGAGCAGGCTGTTGTCGATGCGGACTGTCTTGCCCGTGACGTCCCACGTCTCTCCAGTGGAGACGACCTGTGTGCCGTTGACGTAAAGCTGGAAGACGTCGTCGTGCTTATACATTATATAATATACAGCGTTGTCGTCTATCTCTTCGAGGTCGAAGCTGCGTCGCACCCATATATCGACGTTGCCACCCGACCATGCTGTCTTCACTGTCTTGTTGTAGCCATCGTCGCCGCCGCCCCAGGGTGCTTCGCCGTCTTTCCAACTGCTGTCGTCGTAGTCGATGTCCGACCATGCGCCTGAAGGCTTGCTCGTGACGTACTTGCCTGTCCATGCCTTCTCGGCAGCAACGGGGTAGATGCTTTCGAGGCTCTCGCCCATAAAGCGGTAAGCCGTACCATCGACATAGACAGCTCCGTTGAGGGGTTTCTTCACGCCGCTCCAGTGCGTGACGCTACCGTCGTAGAGATGGTCATACTTGCTCCAGAGGCAGAAGTAGGGATCGACAGTAATGAGCGGCACGGCAGGCAGCCGCAATGCATTCCTGTGGACGGGGGTGTAGAAATCTGTGTCTTGTGCATACCCTGACAGGGAGGCCAAGCATAGTGCAATGGTCAACAATCTTTTCATAAAGCTAACAGATATAGTATTTTGCTTTGCAAAGGTACGATTTATAATTCACAATTCATAATTCACCATTCATTATTTTCCTGTTTAGCGAATATAATTCCTTATTCTTCCTCTTTCATTCTTCATTTTTTTTTATCTTTGCGATGAAAAACGTATTAGAGCATGGAGAAACTTGACCTTCAGACTTTCGCTGACAGCAAACTCAGCTTCCATTGCAATGAACATATTGCCATATTCTGTAACTTCGACGAAGTGCGTAACCATACCATCTCTGATCTCCTGGTCGAAGGGTTCCTTTTCGCTGTGGTGACACACGGACATGCTCAGGTCTCGCTCGAAGACAAGACCTATCATTTGCAGGAAGGAGATATCATCACCTGCAAGCCGCGCAACATATTCGAGAAGAGCATGATGAGCATGGACTTCAATGCCCTGGTGCTGTTCGTCTCGCCAGAGTACATGGCTCAGCTCTCGCAGATGGTGCGCATGGAGTGGACGTATTCCATGTTCTCCTCTTCGTATAGGGTTCTTCATGCCGACGAGATGACAGTAAAGCGATGCCGGCTTTACTTCGACCTGCTTAAGAACCACCTCTCCAGCCCCGACACGCCGCACAAGGAACTCAGCTTGCGTCTGTTCTTCGCTTCGATGACCTACGACCTGCAGGACCTCCAGAAGCCTCAGGACGAAGAACGTCTGCACCAGACCTACAGCTCTGCAGAGAATATCCTTCGCCAGTTCATGCAGCACCTGCACGACCCTGCGCAGCCTTACCTCAGCGTACGCGAGTATGCCAACCTCTTCAACATTACGTCCAAGTACTTTTCGAGTGTCTGCAAACGTCTTACAGGCAAGACGGCGAACAAACTGATCAGCGATGAGGTAGTCCGCTCTGCTCAGATAGCACTGCGCGACAGCAGCAAGAGCATCAAGCAGATAGCAACCCTGATGGGCTTCAAGAATCAGTCGCACTTCGGGCGCTTCTTCCGTCAGCAGACAGGGGTCTCGCCTCAGCAGTACCGCGATGGTAAAACTATCTGACTGAAGCTTCGGAAGTAAAAATGGAAGTTAATTTGCACGTAATTAAAGAATACTTCTACCAATATAACTTAAATTACTATATTATGAAGCAAACATTACTCACTGTTTTATGTACTTTGTTTGCCCTCTGCGGCATGGCACAAAGTGAAAGGATCTATCAGGAGCCCCTTGTCGTCACTGTCAACGGAGAGTCCTCTGAGCCTCAGACTGCGACTCTGTCCGTGACAGACAATGAGGACGGCACCATCAACTTTACGCTCAGGAACTTCATGCTCGGTACGGGAGATGACCCGATACCTGTCGGCAATATCAGCGTTGAGAACATCGCAGTGACGGAGGGCGAGGATGGCTTGCAGCACTTCGAATGCGAGCGCAACATCACCATCCAGAGCGGTGACTTGCCAGATGTTTACATTTGGGTAGGCACCATGTTGGGC
>OMSJ01000099.1 GCA_900313705.1 uncultured Prevotellaceae bacterium | reverse complement strand
ACCAAGGCGCGCTACTAAGGGCGCGGAGAAGCCAGCAAGCTGGCTGGACGATAGCTTCGGATGCTGGCTGCCTATATGGTATTGTCCTTTTATAACTTCTTTCACGAGCGTAGCGAGTTTACTTCTCAGATGCTTTAGCACTAAGGCGCGCTTCTAATGCGCGGAGCCATTTTTACTTCCACTTTAACTTCAGAAACTTCAGTTAGGAATACAGAGCTTGAAGTAACGTCTTAGGTGGAGATGGGTAGAATAAGTTTAATGTATTGTCAAGATAATTCACATTTTGGTCTCTTCTGAGCGCTTGTTTTTGTCGTCGTGGGCTTCTGTGCCACAAAACGAAAGAAATGCCCTCAAATCGAATCAGCATTGGAAATGAAGATGTTACGGAATCGTATCTTGTACAATACAATCAAGAAAATACACAAACAAGCTCATGTTGTATCAAACGAAGCATGATTTCGACACAAAACAGACGTGTTGAGATGGTGAAAACTACACGTACTTATAGCGACAAGTACGTGTACTTATTGCCATAAGTACAGGGACTTTTGGCAGAAACAGCATGAAGTTTAGCCAAAACCCCTGTCTCTCGTGTCAGGGAATTTCGTTTACGATTGATATGAAATAGTCCCCTCGGATTCAGCCTTCCCTCACCTCCAGGCCTGACCTCCGTCACTATCGCGGAAGGTGTGACCAGCATCGGCGGCTATGCCTTCTCTGGTTGTACAGGCCTGACTGATGTCTATTGCCGAGCCGAAGAGGTTCCCACCACAGATAATACCTTTTCTAACTTAAGCTACCGGTCTGCTACCCTACATGTGCCAGCAGCATCCCTGGAAGCCTACAAAACGAGTCAGCCTTGGTGCGATTTTGGTTCGATAGTGCCGCTTACGGACGAAGATGCCATCGTGAACGTAAAGGCGTCAACTGTAACGTCGGAGACTACTTGTTTCGACATTCAGGGTCGCCAAATCAACACACTCCAGAAGGGCATCAACATCATCCGCTACTCCGACGGTACGACAAGAAAGGTGATGGTAAAGTGATAAACTGAAGTTTCGGAAGTTAAAATGGAAGTTAAAATGGCTCCGCGCATTAAAAGCGCGCCTTAGTGCTAAAGCATCTGAGAAGTTAACTCGCTACGCTCATGGAAGTTATAAAAGGACAATACCATATAGGCAGCCAGCATCCAAAGCTATCGTCCAGCCAACTTGCTGGCTTTACTTCCTGCGCAAAGCGTAGAACCGCCTGCGCCTGAGGCGATAGCCGAAGAACTCCCTATTTAACTTCATTCTATAACTCCCGAAACATAAGTGATAAACTGAGTCTATAAAACAGCAATCCCCGCTCAGGTTCTTCCTCAGCGGGGATTGTTATGTCTATAAGCTTCTTGACACAAATGGAGGTTGGCTCTATTTTACGACGACTTTCCTCTGATTGTGGATATAGACTCCGCTTGTGGTCGGTCTGCTGCTGAGGCGGCGGCCATCGAGCGTGTACCACTTGTCGCCATCCTGATTCGGACGTTGGTTGTCGGCCATGATGTTTTCGCGTATGCCTGTCGGGACAACGGTCTCGCTAATCCAATTGTAGTGCTCGGCGAATGAGCAGCTTGAAAACATCTCCATGAAAAAGATGATGGCGGCTGTCATGTGATCGACATCGGTATAGGTGTCGTTGACGCGATACATGATGTTTTCTGAGGCTGCATGTGCGTCGCGGAAGGCAAGATAATTTCCGAAGGGTACTACCATATCGCCACGTGAGTGGTAGAACTGTATGCGGTGCTTAGGCTCCCAACCCTTGCAAACCGAGTTCTCGGCTATGGCGAGATGCAGAGCCTGCTGAGGGCTGGTGGGATTAGTGGGCACGACCGCCATGCTGTCGGCGTTGCTCAGGTAGGCAAATGTGGCTGGGGTGAACATCTTCTCAAGATGCCCTGCCACTTTATCATCGACCGGAGCGAACAGCTCGGCCATCTGCTCTGGGGAATAGTAGCGGTCCGATTTCGTCAGACCTGACTTCAGTTGATCGTGCCACATTCTTGCCATATCGGCTGTGGTGTATTCCTTGCTGTCTATCCAGCTGAGCACATCGGTGTCAATCAACTGCTGCGACAGGAAGTCCTCGATGCGGTATTTGGCCATCGCGGGATGAGTGGTGCACATGCCCTTGATGATGAGGGGAATTACGATGGGATAGGTGCACATGTTCTTTCTGTGGTCTGTTTCTACGCCGTAGCTCGTACCGTCGTCTTCGGAATAGTAGCGCAGGGTTTGCACGAGGTCGTACGGTCCGTCGCCGCAGACGCTGCCATAGAAGTGCAACTGTTCGGAGAGCCCTTCTTCCTCAATAAGGCGTTGCACGGCAATCGTGACTGCTCCACCCTGGGAAAAGCCGAGACCGAACAAGCGATAGTCTTTCTTGAGGGGCAGCAGCAGTTCGTCGGAAGTCTTCTGGTAGAGTTCAAGTCCGTAGGTGGCAGCATCCAGCACTTGCTGTGCCGTCAGTCGCTGCGAAAGGTATGGGTGGGGCAAATCCTTAGTCAAGCCATAGCCCTCGTAGTCGGGAGCAATGATGATACAGCGTCCTACATAGTTCGCTTCAACATTATCCTCATAACCGACATAGTCACGTCTCGGCATAGTCTGTAGCACAATCTGCTCTTTGGAGAAACCTGTCGAAGTAGGCCGTTCCTCATCAGACCCTATGGTAGCATGGCTATAGATGTGCACACTCTCGATGCTGTCGCCCTCCTGCCTGTCGTCGGGCGTCCAGGCAATAAGGGCCGACGAGAGCACGATACGTTCACCGGCTGAGTTAACACTTGGATAGTTGAAGTAATAGACCGTGCTCGTACCGGGCATCAGCAGTCTCTCCAGCCGTTCCGACGGTTCTGCGTTCTGAGCCCATGTCTTAAAGGGCACTAAAGACATCAGGCAAGACAACACGATGACTGTCTGCATCGATAGAGATTGGGCAAAATAGCGGATGATAGATGTTCTTTTGTAGTTCTTCATTGTTGGTATAGTTTAATTCGTTTTGTTGGTGCAAGACAGAAACCGACGAAAGGGCACACGCCCCCCTGTCGTTAGTAATCTGATTGCAAAGGTACAAAAAAACAAAACACACTCAAAGTATTTTCAGTTAAATCATAGCTTTTTGTGTGGCAAAGCATTCTGTTCCGATAATTCTTAGTACCTTTGCATCCGCAATAAGGTGTGCTGGGAACACATATCACCAATAAAACAGACATTACACTATGAAGAAGACCGTATTGATAACCGGAGCGACGAGCGGCATCGGACTCGCTTGCGCAAGGAAGTTCGCACAGAATGGCGACAGACTTATCCTGACAGGAAGAAGCGGACAAAAGCTCTCCGATATTTGCAAGGAACTATCGGACGAAGGAGCTGAAGTGCAGACCCTGACCTTCGACGTCAGAGACCGCGAGGAAGCGAAGAGGCTACTGTCCGGACTGCCAAAGGAATGGCATGACATCGATGTGCTCGTCAACAATGCCGGGCTGGCACTTGGGCTTGAGCCTGAACAAGATGGCAACCTTGACGACTGGGAAACGATGATTGACACGAACATCAAAGGGTTGCTCACCATGACGCGACTCGTCGTCCCCGGAATGGTGAAACGCGACCGCGGACACATCATCAACATCGGCTCCATAGCTGGCGATGCTGCCTACGCCGGAGGCAACGTCTATTGCGCCACAAAAGCAGCCGTCAAGGCCATTACGGACGGACTGCGCATAGATGTGGCCGATACCGCGCTTCGCGTCACGAACCTCAAGCCAGGGCTGGTGGAAACGAACTTCAGCAACGTTCGTTTCCATGGCGATACGGACCGCGCCGCCAAAGTGTACCAGGGCATCAAGCCCCTCACGGGCGACGACATAGCAGACGTGGCCGTCTATGTTGCAAACGCCCCTGAGCATGTGCAGATAGCGGAAGTGACAATTCTCGCCACCCATCAGGCCAGCGTCAACGTGATCAAACGAAAGTAACTCTCTAAACGTACGCAACGTTGGCCAACGACACACGTAGCGTTGGCCAACGTCATAGCATGAATTAAGCAGCAAAGCACGCCGACCTTAACACTATCCGATGCTGCTATTGCTTTTCACCATCGGATTCAACGTATGTGTGCCCATTTGTTTTCGAAGTCCCAGATTTCGGCGTCGAACTTCATGGCGCGCTCACACTCTTCCTTTGTCTTGCCTTTGGGAATGTTTGGCCCCTTCATGTTGACAAACGGCTCGCCGGCGTCGTAGGCTGCCAGGACTGCATCGAAGAACTTCTGCCAGCGGACTTTGTAGAAGGTCTCCACAAGGCCGTCATAGTCGCGATTGGCGTAGTCCGTGAGTCGGTACGAGTCGCCCCAGACGGTGATGATGGTGCGGGCGTTCATCTCGAAGTAGTCTTTCTCTGCCTCCGTCGTGCCCCAGGCTCGAGCATCACGTATCCAGTCGTCGAGCGAGAAGTCGTGACACTTCTTCAGCTCCACGATCATCTTGTCGCACATCCCCAGGAACTCCTGCGAAGCCGCCACCATTTCGTCCCTGTTGCCTGCTTTGTAGGCATCGGCGAAGCGTTTCCTGACGGCCAGAGCGTTGTTGCGGATGGATTGCCGACGCGTGTTGGCGAGGTCGAACTTCAGGTAGTTGGACGAGCCTTCCACCTTCTCCAGGATGGCCAGCGCCTCGTCGAGATTCTTGATGTCGTAGCCTTTGCGGAGTTCTGTCGTCCAGTTCCATTCGCCTTCCAGATTGGGGTGAGCGTTGATGATGCCAGCCGCACCAGTACTCGTATGCGTAGTGCAGACCTTGTCCACCATGGTGTGCCAGAAGGCCCGATAGTCGGCATCCACGCGGCCCAAGTGGCGGTCGGCGATGTTGTCGATATAGGCGTCGAAGCCGATGCCTGTGTCCCAAGCCTGAGCCAACAGCGCTTCGTAGATAGGCTCATTGACGCCAAAGCCTTCGAGCGTAGAGCCGATGCCCACGAACTCCTGTCCGCCTTCCTTCTTCGCGCCGGCTATCAGCTTCGCGTTGTGCTTGTAGTCGCCCTCTATCTCCGTCATTCCTCCGAAGTTGCCCAGGTAGCACCAGATGAACTTGTGTCCGTAGAAGTGCTCCGTCATTCGCCATATCTCGGTGTAGTCGCATTCGTAGTCGAGCATTATCATCTTGCCTATGGGAACGGCATCAAGGTAGGCTTTGATGCGCTCCTGCGTCCATGCTCTCTTGTTGCTGATGAAGAGCCAGGCCATCTGCAGCCACACGGCTTCGGGGTCAACGCTTGCGAGGGACTGATAGACGCCGGCAGAAATCTTTGCCAGCGAGTCGGGCTCCCATGATGGCGGCGAGACTTCGTTGAAGAGGTCCACGCCGTAGATGTGGTTGGTGCCGTACATCCTGGTCTGCTCCTCGAGGAAATCCTTCTGGATGCGTGCGAAGATGGGGTCTGACGGATTGAGGTAGGTGCAGCGGTACTTTTCGTCGAAGTTGCACCAACGGTTCACTTTCGAGGTTCTGATGCCCGGCACAGCCTGTTCCAGGTCAGAGGGGACGTGGCCGGCGAAGGCAGGGAGGACGGGCGTCATGTTCAGTTCGCGCTCTCGCTCAAGGATTTGCTTCTGCAACTCAGCCTGTCCGTCAATCCAGCTTTGCGGGAGCGGACCTTGCCAGCGGTCGATGTTAATCATGCGTTGCCAGGGCAGATGGGCAGGCCCTGTGAAGTAGGCGCGGATTTGCTCGTCGGTCAGGCCGTACTTGCGCCACACCTTCTGCCATACGGCTTCCTGACCCGTGATGGCAAGCGGCATGTTCACGCCGTTCAAGGCCATCCAGTCGATGAAGCGTTCCCATTGTGGCCACTTCCACCACGGCATCGTGTAGCCGAAAGTGCAGTAGTTGAGGAAGAACCGGATGGGCATTTCCACCTTGCCTGTCACCTTTTCAGGAACCTTCGGCATCTTCTTTGGAAGTTCTATGGGATTGTAGTCGAACCAGCTCACATTCGCGAGGCAAAACTGCTGGATGTAGCGGTTCAGACCGACTGCCATAGAGTTGGCGTTGTTGCCTCGGATGAGGACTTTCTTGCCCTTCTGTAGCAGTTCGTAGGAATCTGTGGGCGATTCCATTTGCTCGAACACAACGGCCTTTGCTTTGCTGCCCATCACTCTGCGAGCCAGGGCTTCTGCAGCCTGCTCGTCGGCCGTCTTGAACGACATCAGAGCCAACGAAACGACCAAAAGCAAGATTGAATGGAAGATTTGTTTGTGCATAGTTGTATGTATGAGTTGCATGTTTGTCATTCCTTTTCAATATCTTGAGGAATAGTTGAATCTATAGAGATAATGTGATTATCCTATAATCTTCTCAGCCATCCGCTTTCCTGCATCAAACGCTTTTTGCAAGTCTGGACCTCCGTCGATAATCATAATCTTCTTCATAGTATTAATCTTCAATTATATATTCAGAAACAATTTCGCCATAATGGCAGATGCGGTCGCCCTTCTCGAGTTAGCGGAAGTTCCTAATTATTTACTTTCGCCTTGCAAATTTACAAAAAATCCTTTATCCTCCCAAAGTTTTTCGGTTAAAAGGTAGGTTTTTGCGGGGCGATGCTTTCTTTTCCGATTATTCTTAGTAAATTTGTAGGCGGAATCATAAACCCTCAGCCGTACGGTTTGCCATCTACCCGAGGCCTGCTGTTACCGCAGACTGCGTGGTTCTCCATCGACGTGCTACCTCCATGGGCTTTCGACCATGATGACATCATGCTGGATGCAATTAAGATTATAGAAGAAAAATGAATCTACCAAAATTTATCATTACGATGGATGGTTTCCTGCGTCTGGGCATGGTCTGTCAGCATAAAGACCTGCTTCTTGGCGACGACCAATGCATCGGTGGCGGATACTACCAGTTCGACTGGACATCAAACCGCTTCTTGCTTGACCGTGCTTCGTATGACTTCGGAAGGCCTCGCTGGCATCTGCTCGACACGCTGAAGGTGCCTGCATCATATCGTGGGCTTCGCATCGTGTATGTCTATAATGATGACTTCCACGAGGACTTCAACGTGAGCGATGAGTTGCAGATTGAGTATTACGAATAGTCCTATGCTGTCATGAGTAAGTTCCTCGTCATTATCGACTCGTTCAAGGGATGTCTGACTTCGGCAGAAGCAAATCAGGCTGCCGCAGAAGGCATTCTTTCCCAGATGCCCGAGGCTGAGGTGATACAGATTCCTGTGAGCGATGGCGGCGAGGGATGGTTGGAGGCTGTTCATTCGGCTATAGGTGGTCGGATACAGGATGTCCTTGTGAATGACCCTTTAATGCGGGCAATTGTGGCACAGTATCTCATAAATGGAGATACGGCTGTTATTGAGATGGCAAAAGCCAGCGGACTGACTCTCCTCAGCCCCAAGGAACGCAACCCGATGGTGGCAACAAGCTACGGGACAGGCCAAGTCGTGGCAGATGCCGTACGCAAAGGATGCCGACACATCATCGTGGGGCTGGGCGGAAGCGCCACAAGCGACTGCGGCATCGGGATGCTTCAAGCCATTACAGATAGCTTTGCCCCTCAGGGCTCGTGGAGCGATGTACATGTATTGGAGGATGTCCGTTTCACAATTGCCACCGATGTTAGGAATCCGCTTTGTGGTGAGAATGGAGCTGCTCACGTGTTTGCTCCACAAAAAGGGGCTACACCCGAGATGGTTATTGAACTTGACGAGCGTGCGAGGCGATTTGCCAAGGAGTCTGCCCTGCGCTTTGGCTACGACCAACAGAATGTACCTGGTGCTGGGGCTGCAGGAGGATTAGGCTACGCATTCCTGCAATACATGAATGCCGATTGCCGTTCCGGGATTGACCTGCTGCTGGATGCCGTCCGTTTTGAAGAGCAACTTACTGGGGCTTCTCTTGTTATAACAGGTGAAGGTTCTGCCGACCGTCAGACGCTGATGGGCAAGCTGCCTTTTGGCATTCTTCAGCGGGCGAATGACGTTCCTGTTGCCCTTATTGCAGGTCGCATCAAAGACCATGAGCCATTGCTCGAAGCAGGCTTTTCGCAGGTTTTTTGCAT
>OMSJ01000052.1 GCA_900313705.1 uncultured Prevotellaceae bacterium | reverse complement strand
AATCATCAAGCACATGAAAGCACGACTATTTACCCTGTTTATGGCAGTGTTTGCATTCGCATGGAGTGTAAAAGCCAACGAGATAACGAGCCTGAAGCTGACCATCAGCCATAATGGTGGGCCAGCCTTTACGCAGGAATTCCCTTCTTCGGGCTGGGAAGAGTTTGTCCTTGGTGGGCAAACGACTTCGTTAGTTATCAGCAAAGTGGAGGTCCAGACAGCAGGCACGATGCTTGCAGTCCTGTTCCAGGGCACGATGTACAGCACCTCGGAGGGCGGCCCGAAGAACGCCGACGAGTGGCGAACCATGCCTCTCGAGAACATCGGTAATGGCAAATGGGAGCTCGATATGGGCGAAGGTGTTGACCTTATTGAGCCGGATTGGCTTAATAAGCCTAAGACGAAGACCTTCGAGTTCTATGTTCAGGGTACGAACGGCTCAGGAAATCAGCTCTTCTACAACAATGGCGGAGCTAACCTGACTGGAAGATAAAGTTCCTCGAAGAATCTACTGCAGACTTGCTTCTGAACGTTGGTGGCGAGGGCCGGAGCTACTCTTTCAAAGGTGATGGAAGTCGCACACCTGAGGATCAATTGGGACAAATCAGCTCGCTCGCTATCGATCAGTTCGCTCTTTGGTTCCGCTATAATGATGGTGTGAAGACAAACGACGTGAGTCTTCAGTACAGAATCTATGAAGAGGGACAAGAGCCGAATGGTGGCTGGAGCCGAATAGATGCTCCGCAGTTCTACGACCAGGGCAGCAACACGATGTTTTTCTATACCGACATGATGGGACTTGACGTGACAAATGGCCTGGAACCCAACAAGGACTATGTCCTCGAGGTGAATTATCAGGTCGTAGTTGACGGGGAATACATCTTCTTGGGCAAGAATAAGGAAGGCAGCAAGTTCAAGTTCTACCTCAAAGAAGGCGGGCAAGGAGGAAGCATCAGAAGTTTGATGTTGACCCTCAGCCAGAACGACGGAGAACCGGAAGTAAAGACGCTTCCGGCAAGTGGATGCCCTGAGATATTCCTCGAAGGACAGATACATTCCCTGAAGATTTATGGTGGTTCGGCTATGGCCGATGAGTCAATACAGAACTTGACGTTCTATGCCACCATGTACGACACGGAAGATGGCGGTCCTTGGTCAAGTGAAGATTGGGAAGCATATCCTTTAACTTACCAAGGTGGCGGTGAATGGATAGTCTCTTTGCCAGAACCACGTGAACTCATTTGGAGCGATTGGAAACTAAAGCACAGGCAAAAAACCTTCGAGTTCTATGTTAAGGGACAAGACAAGAAAGGCAACGATGTCTATTATAACAATGATTGGCAGAACTATAAGATAACATTCACTTGCGGTGAAGGCGGTTCAGGCATCAGCGGCTTCAAGAACTTTAGGCTGATCCTCAGCTGTAATGGAGAGGAGTTCACGCAGTCGTTCCCCAAAGAAGGCTGGGACAATAGTTTTGAAGTACCAGGGAATGTCTCATCTATAAAGTTGCTTAGGGCTGAAATAGATACAGATGTTCCAATGAGTTATGTTGGCTTCTGTTGGTCTATCTACGATGAAGAAGGTTATGGCGAGTGGCCTTGGAGAGATTTCTCGGACTATGGCGACGGTCATTGGGAGCTTGATTGGGGAGATGGACAGGAGCTTATAGAGAGCGAATGGGTGAGCCAAAACAAGAGAAAGACTGTGGTCTTCTTTGTTCAAGGTGGGGATTATAATGGTAACAGCTATCGCTATGACAATGGCGGAGAAGAAAATTGTTATAGAGTTACCTTTACTGCAGGCGAAGGTGGAGGCGGTGAAGATCCGAATTGGAAAGTGAAGTTCTACAAGGAAGGCACTGCCTCGCTGAACCTTATGGTTAATGGTCAGGACCAGAGCTATGTGTTCGATGGTGATGCTTCACGCTTGCCGGATATGCAGCCGGGCGATGCCTATTCCCTTATCATCGATGGATTCTATGTCTCATTCATTTACAATGATAATACAAATGTCAAGGATGTGAGCCTCCAATACAAGGTCTATGAGGAAGGAAAGGACGGTTGGTGGAACGGTCTCGGTGCCAAGCAATACCATCGCGAAGACGTCTGGAACGAAGAGAAGAACAGGTATGATCATCGGATGGACTGCTTCTCCTATGGTCTATGGCAGGATGTCACTTCCGGACTTGTCTATGGTTGTGACTATGTGCTCGAGGTAATGTATCAGGTTGTTGCAGATGGCGAATACTTCTTCCTCGGCAAGGATAAGGAAAGCAGCAAGTTCAAGTTCCACTACGACACAGAGACCGGCATAAGCCTCACCCCCGCCCCCTCCCCGAAGAGAGGGGAGGCCTACAACCTTAGCGGCCAGCGTGTCGGTGAAGGCTATAAAGGCATTGTCGTGAATAAAGGCAAGAAGTTATTAAGGAAATAACTATGTCTAGCAGAATCATCCCGTTTGTTTCAGCTCTTGCCTTGAGCATCTTGTCTTGCTCGGCAAAGGCAGAGCCAGACCTCGTGCAGTACGTCAATACCCTGCAAGGCACGCACTCGAACTTCGGCCTCTCGCACGGCAACACCTTCCCAGCCACGGCGATGCCGTATGCCCAACACATGTGGACGCCACAGACGGGCAAGAACGGCGACGGCTTCAAGTATCTCTACGACGCCGACCGCATCCGAGGCTTCGGCCAGTCGCACCAGTGCTCCCCTTGGGTCAGCGACTATGCTGTCTATTCCTTCTACCCGACGCTGGACGCAAAGGAGCTGAACGAGCCTGATGAACGTGGTGCGACCTTCTGCCATTGCAATGAAATCGGACAGCCTCATTATTACAGCGTCACCTTCGACAACGGCATTCGCACCGAGATGGCCCCGACCGAACGTGGCGTACACCTGCGCTTCACGTATCCCAAGAATGATGGAAACGACGTTTTCCTCTTAATTGATGGCTATACAGGCGAGTGCGAATTTAATGTCGAACCTGCCCAGCGGATGGTTTATGGCTGGGTGAACAACCAGCGCTTCGTGAACCACTCGGAGAACTTCCGTTGCTACTTCGTCATTCAGTTTGACAAGCCATTTAAGGATTACACAATAGGAAAGAAAGGTACAACCTTGCTGTTCAAGTCAGGAACGAAGGTTCAAGCTAAAGCAGCCTCTTCGTACATTAGCTACGAACAGGCTATATTGACATTGGAACGCGAGTTGGGAGCCGACAAAACCCTGGAGCAGACAAAGAAGCGGGGCTTCGAGACGTGGAACGCCTTGCTGAACCGTGTCCGAGTGGAAGGCGGAACAGAAGAGCAGCTTCGCACGTTCTACTCCTGCCTCTTCCGCGCTAACCTCTTCTCCCGCAAGTTCTATGAAATCAAGGAGGACGGCACACCTTATTATTATAGTCCCTACGACGGCAAGATCTACGACGGCTACATGTTCACGGACAATGGCTTTTGGGACACATTCCGCAGCCAGTTCCCCCTGACAAACATCCTGCATCCTACGCAGCAAGGGCGCTACATGCAAGCCCTCCTCGACGCCCAGAAGCAGCTCGGGTGGCTGCCTGCATGGTCCTGCCCAGGCGAGACGGGCGGCATGTGCGGCAACCACAGCATCTCGCTCCTGGCTGATGCCTGGGCAAAAGGCATACGCACCTTCGACCCCGACTCAGCATTGACGGCATACGCTCACGAGGCGATGAACAAGGGTCCCTTTGGAGGTGCCAACGGACGTGCCGGGTGGAAGGAGTACTGGCAACTGGGCTACGTCACCTTCCCCGAGTCGCACGGCAGCGTGACGCAGACGCTGGAGTATGCCTACGACGACTGGTGCGCTTGGACGCTTGCCCGCAGCTGTGGCAACAGGTTCTATGAACAGGTATTCGGACGTGTGCTGCGTAACTACCTCAACCTTTGGGATCCTGAGACAAAGTTCTTCCGTGGCAGGGGAAAAGACGGAAAGTGGAACGACTCGCATGAAGGAAACGCCTTCGACCCGCTTGTTTGGGGCGGACCATATACAGAGGGCAATGCCTGGCATTACATCTGGAGCGTCTTCCACGATGTGCAGGGGCTCATCGACCTCTTCGGCTCCGACGAAGCCTTTTGCCAGAAGATGGACAGCGTCTTTTCGCAACCCGGCACGGTGAAGCCCGGCTGGTACGGCGGCAAGATACACGAGATGACGGAGATGGAGATAGCAGGCATGGGTCAGTATGCCCACGGCAACCAGCCCATTCAGCACATGCCCTACCTCTATAGTTATGCCGGTCAGCCCTGGAAGACGCAATACTGGGTTAGGCAGATTATGGACCGCCTCTACAACAGCACACCCGACGGCTTCCCGGGCGACGAAGACCAGGGCGGCATGAGCTCGTGGTACGTCCTCTCAGCCTTAGGACTCTATGCTGTCACCCCCGGCACCGACCAATACGTGCTCGGCAGTCCCATCTTCCGCAAGGCAACCATCACGATGGAAGACGGCAAGCAGTTCGTCATCGAGGCTCAGGACAACAGCCGCGATAATGTCTATGTCACCGAACGCCACCTGAACGGCAAACCCCTCTCGCGCAACTATATCACCTACAGCGAGCTGACAGCAGGCGGCACACTCCAGCTTCAGATGTCTGCCCAACCCAACAAGCAGTTGGGCATAGCCAAGAAGGACGCTCCCTACAGTCTGACAAGCTCACAGTAAGTCACATCCTCAGCAGCCATTCGAAAGCCTCGGCACTCGTGGAGCATTTCCTGCCTTGGACCTTCTGGAAGAGGCGCGTGCAACAATTCGTTACTGCCGCCTCCATAACTTCGTTACTCGTCCCATGCTTCTTATAGTATGCCACCACACGCTGCATCATGGTGTCGTCATGCTCGGTCAAAGGCTCATACTCCAGATTCCTGCGCGACACATCATCCATAATAGCGCGGGCCTCCACCTTGTTCATATCGGGACGCGAAGGTACACATGCAAGAAATAGACTCAATACAATAAGGGCTTGGAAAAGTAGTTTCATCGTATTCCGTTGGTTTTTCGGGGACAAAGATATATAATTAATTTATGTTTCGGGAGTTCCGCTGGACGGCCTGGACGGCCATAAAGCTCCCAGCCCAGGGCATCGTCCTGGGTTAATGCGAAGCGTAGCAAGGGCGCCCTGCATCGTCCTGGGTTAATGCGAAGCGTAGCAAGGGCGCCCTGCAAGGGCAAAAGCATAAAGAGGCATGGTAAGGCTTATGCCCTTTCAGGGCGAATTTTTACGATTGTCCGCCTACCCAGGGCGATGCCCTGGGCTATGTGCTGATGGCCTTTCAGGCCGTTTCTATACATTGGTTTCATTACTTCAGAAACTTCAGTAATTAATGTGAAACGGCAAAGCAAATAATTGCTGACGGAAGGGTGAAAATGAAGTTGTAAACTTTTTATGAACTTTTTTTCTTGGTAAAAAGCACAAAAGAGCTGTAACTTTGCACCAAAGTTCGCAAAAGACCAATTACTAACTTTTTAACAATCAAAAACATGAAAGCAAATATGATAATAATTCACAAAAGTACCTCCTGCTCCCCTCTCTGGGAAGGAGTGAGATAAGTACACGGACTTAGGCGGATAAGTACACGGACTTATGGCGATAAGTACACGTACTTATGGCGACAAGTACACGTACTTTTTCCAAAGGGTATTTTTGCGGGTTTTCATAAAAAAACATTATTCCTTTGCAGTATCAGTATAAAATCATATCTTTGCATTCGAAACAATGTAATGATTGAATACGATACTGCCAAATCTAAGCAGAAACAAACATTGTCTAACTTTAATCAAAGAGCACTATGAATGGGAAATTAAAAAGTAGCGGCTTTATTAGTAGTTATTTTGTGGTACCCGAGGAATATCGTCTGATATGAACGCTAATTAGAACAATGAATATAAAAATCTGGGCTATCTTATCTTCATTGATTTCGGCTATATCAGCTATGGCTCATACGAATCAAGAGGAGTCCTCCTTTTTGAGGGAGAAAGAGGACTCCCTCAGCACTCTTTCCATCAAGCCTGTCAAACATCCCAAGAGTTTGCTGAAGAAAGTCATTGCACAATTTCAGGAAGACATGCTGCAATACGAGGAGGGTACATATCAGATAGATGCAATCTTCCAGCGAGACTCCTTGGCTCCGTTATCTGTCAAATGCATCGTCCCTGCTAATGCAGGTATCACATTCGATGAGACACATCCGGAGTTTTATGAATCGACAAACAACTTCACATGCGAAGGACCATACAAACTATTTCGCAGTGACAAAACCTATATAGGAAATTACCTCAGAGCTTTTGCCAGACTGAGTCCTGTTCGTGTACCATGGTTCTGGCAAGTTCCCATAGGGCCGCGGTTACCATACTTCAGGATACAAGGAGTTCACTTGGCAGACCCATTGTATCCACTGGATAAGTATAATACGACGACCTGCTATTATGATATTTCTGCGTATCACATCGTTGATACTTCTGGTCGAGGAGTGTACAGATTCGTTTTTGACAGAAACAAAGTAATTCGTGTGTTTAAGTATGCTGGCAGGAAATATAATGTAGGGGAGGTTACAGGTATGGCTTATTTTGACAGCCGAACCTTGCACATAACAAAATTCAAAGGTAGAGCCAGGCTGATATCTGATCAGCATGTCATTCTCTTACGCTATAACATCGACTATGACATTACTGACAACAAATCCGTCCTAAGACGAATCAAAATAGAATGGGATGCGGGCGGCACACTGATTAATGCAACAGTCCGAAGATACTTAGAGTCTTAATTCGTTGTTGAAAATTATTGCTGTCCGCTAAAAGATTTTCATCATTGTCTGCATCTACGATGACATTGGCATTTAGAGCATGATGTGGCTTGCAGGGGCTTGGGTCGCCCCAAAGGGGCAGAAAGATGTCAGCCCAGGGCGGTGCCATGGGCTGACATCTCAATGGCCTTTCAGGCCGAATTTACCGGACATCAACAGATTTTAATCAGGTCTTTTTGTGCTGTGAACCACGGTAGGTATCTGCTCAGCAGCCAGCAGCAGAACGTGCAGCCAGCTACCGTGAGTGCCAGAACCGTCCAACTCTGTGCGTCATTGCTCAGCCAAAGGCCAGTCCAGAAAGGCTCCCCATCGCTTTCGGACAATAGTCTGAGGACTGCGAGGATAGCTTTCAATACCGCCATGTGGGTGCAGAGCACGATGATGGAGTAGCGCCCGATGTAGGAGATGACGGGCAGCCAACGGATGACGCGGCTCAGCATCAGAATGGCGAGCGTCCCCATCAAGCCGCAAAGGTAAACCAACGGCAGGGGTGCGTTGTAGGCGTTGAGGTAAAAGAAGTTGTCGCCCATGTAGAGGTAGTGCAACGCCGTGAACAGCACGATGGCGCTCAGCAGCGCCCACCACCAGCTTATCCTTTGCTGGAAGAGGTGCAGCCTCCTGTTCAGGAGGAAGCCCATCCAGAGGAAGGGCAGGCTCGTCAACGCCGTGCCGATGTTAAGGGGCAGGTCTCCTGCAAGATAGCCTGCTATGCCTATGCCGAGCGCAATAAGTCCAAGGATTATCTCAGATTTAATGCCATCCGGGATGAGCCTCTTGACTATATAATATAATGTAGCGAAGACAATGTTCATCCAGAACAGACAGAGCAGGAACCACAAGGGTGCCCAGACGTCGCCGATGCCGGTGCCTGTCAGAAGCCAGACAGCCTTGGCCGAGACTCTGTACAGAGCCATGAAGAAGAGGTAGGGGATGAGGATGCGGTTCGCCTTGCGCAGCAGGAACTCGCGGATGCCTCCGGCATAGTCCTTGAAGAACAGTCCGGAGAGGATAAAATAAAGCGGCATCCTCGTCTGCTCGAAGATGTCGTTCATGGGATAGGCGCCGCCATCGAAGTAACCGTTACCCGCAATGTGGTCGAGGACGACAAGGAAGATGCAGATGCCCTTGGCAAGGTCGATGTAGAGGACCCTCCCCGTCCCTCCCTTTAAAGGAGGGCGTTTCTCTCCTCCCCTTTCAAAGGGGGAAACCGTGAGAACCGGAGTTTTCAGCATAAAAAGGTCTCCCTAAGGGAGATTTAGAGGGTCTTTTCTATTAGTACGGTGGCATAGGCTGAGATGCCTTCCTCGCGGCCCGTGAAGCCGAGCTTCTCTGTCGTCGTTGCCTTGATGGAGACAGCATCGACGTCGATGCCCATGACGTCTGCCAGACACTGCTGCATCTCGGGGATGCGGGCCTTCAGCTTCGGACGCTCGGCACAGATGGTGGCATCGATGTTGCCCACCTGATAGCCCTTGGTGGCAATCAGTTCTATTGTCTTGCGCAGGAGAATCTTGCTGTCGATGTTGTGGAACTCGTCGCTGTTGTCGGGGAAGTGATAGCCGATGTCGCGCATATTGGCAGCGCCAAGCAGGGCATCGCAGATGGCATGGATGAGCACGTCGGCATCGCTGTGCCCCAGCAATCCCTTCGGATGCTCGAAGCGTATGCCGCCCAACCATAGCTCGCGTCCCTCCACAAGCTGATGGACATCAAAACCAAAACCGACCCTTATCTTATTGAACATTGAACATTGAACATTGACCAGACCCTCTTCCCAACCCTTCCCCCTCTATGGGGAAGGGCTTTCTCCCCCTAGAGGGGGAGTTAGAGGGGGTCTGAGGTTTCTTTTATCTTCTTCTCCTCATCTTACCGAAGAGGTCGCGCATACCGTCCAGGTCGAAGGCAAGCGAGAAGCGCATGGTCTGGTCGAGCGGGTTGGTCTGTGCCGTAGAGAAGACGTAGGCGGCATCGACGGTGAAGACGCTCATGTGGAAGCCAGCGCCGACGGTGAAGTATTTACGGTTACCTTTGTTCTCTGCCTCGTGGTGATAACCCGCGCGGAGCATGAAGCGGTCGTTGTAGGTATATTCGGCACCGATGCTCCACTGGATTTCCTCCATCTCTTCCTTGAAGCCGCCGGGGGCATCGCCGAAGCTCTTGAAGATGCCGGCGATGGAGGAGATGCCATAGTAGCCTTCGTCGTTCACGCGTGCCATGAAGTCTTCGGGCGACTCGCCTTCTTCCTGCTTTGGCGGTGTCGGCACGAGCAACTTGTTCAGGTCAACGCCGAGGCTGAACTTGTTGTACTCGTTGAAGGGGACCGTCAGGTTCATGCCGATACGCAGGTTCGTGGGGATGAACTCGGACTGGTCGCTGCCGCCGTAGGTAAGCTTAGAGCCGATGTTGCTGATGTTGATACCCCAGCCGAAGCTGCACTCGCGGTTGCCTGCCATGAAGTACCCCAGTCGGTACATGGCAATGTCGGCAGCAAAGGCCTTGGCAGCACTGCTCTCGGCGGTGTAGTCGTACTTGATGTCGGAAAGGATGAAGCGCAGGTTGACGGCCATCGAGAACGTCTGGCTGAGCATACGGCTGTATCCGGCATCGATGGCCATCTCATAAGGCTTGATGGTCATGTCGTCCATGTCTGCCAGATAGACTTCGCCCAGACTGAAGTAGCGCAGCGAGGCTTGCACGGCGCTGTAGTCGCCGATGCGGTAGAAGCCTGCTACGTGGGCGAGGTTGATGTCGTTGACCAACTTGCGCAGCCAGGGTGTATAGCTGATGCCGACACCGGCGCGGGCAATGTTGAAAGGATATTTGGCAGGGTTCCAATACTGCGAATTGACGTCGGCCTCAGTGGCAGCACCGATGTCGCCCATACCGCCGCCACGGGCATCGGGAGCGATGGACATAAACGTCGCTGCGGTGTTCACGGGGTTGAACATGTTCTGTTTATCCTGTGACAGTACAGCCTCTGCGCTGCAAACGGCAGCAAGGAATAACAGGATGCGGATGATGTTGTTTGTTTTCATTGTTTTTTCAGTCTGCACTCTATAATAACTGCACAAGAGGCTTATTTATTGTTCCGTACAAGGATTTTTTGCGTCTTTGAGGTCCATTTGCTTTGTCCGCACCTTACGTAGCAGCGATACAGGTAGATGCCTGTGCCTACCTTGGAGCCAGCCCCGTTGGTGAGGTCCCATGTGACAGAGAAGATGCCGTTCTCGCCTTCGGAGGTCTCCTCGTGCATCCAGATGCGTCGCCCGGAGAAGTCGAAGACCTCGAACACAAAGTCACACTCGCTGCCGGGCAGGTCGTAGCTTACCATGAAGGTGGTGCTGGTGGTGGCAGGGTTCTGGCTTGCCATGAGGCGCAGGATGTTGGTAGGCAGTCCGTTGTCAACTACAAAGTCAAGGCTGGTCTGGCTGGTGTTGTTCAGTACATCCCAGGCACGGAAGGTAATGCTGTGCGGGCCGTTCTCGAGCTGAGGAATGTTGTAGGCCACCGTGCCTCGGGTGAAGTCGCCGAACTCATGGACGTAGAACTCATTGATGTTGTACGTGAGGTCGCTCCTTCCGTCCACGCAGATGGAGAGGTCGTGCCCGATGCCGTTACCGCTGGAGCTAATGCCGCTTGCATCTGTAAGCTGAGCAACGAAGAGCGGCGTAGCGTTGACGGTGCCTCCGTTCTGGAAGCCCTCGTCATTGAGGTAGGCATAGATTTGTGGGCCATCCTTGTCGAAGTCCGTGTTGTCCACCATGCCGCCAATGGGTATGTCCTCATTGTAGCCGTTGGCTTCGATGCCGCTGTTGCTGTCTATGGCATAGAAGACGAGCTTGCCGTCCTCGTTAGAGAAGTTGATGTCAACCGGTATGATGAACTCTTCGCTGAACGAGCCGCCGCGCACGCTGTCCTGCGACTCGTAGAGCATGATGCTTCGGTCGGTGAAGGTGAAGGGTGTCTCAGCACGGGCGTTGTTGAGGCAGACGATGGTCTCCTTGCTGTCGTAGAGACGGGTATAGACGATGCCGTTGAAGTTCGTCAAGGTAGTGCCGTCAGCCTGCTCGATATGTCCTGTGAGCTTGATGCGCTCGCCCGCTTTGAGAGGGATGGGAGTGCCATTGGCATCCTTGTCGTTAATCTTGTCCACCACGACTTTCTGGATGGGGTTACCCATGATGAGAGCCGGGTCGCCGAGCAGGGCATATTGCAGCTTGTTCTCCAAGTAGCCGGCCTCTCGCCCGTCGCTGATGATGCTGTTCTTAGCCAGGCGGATGGCATCGCCGATGCGGTTGCGCCGGTTCTTTTCGTCCTGAGAGAAGAGGTACTGCATGAAGTAGCGGTTCATGTTGTAGTTCTGGCTTGCAAAGACGGTGCGCGTTGTGCCATAGAAGGCCAGTGCTCCGCCATTAGGGTTGAGCACCGCTGTCTCGCCGATGTTGCCATTGTTCGAGTCAAAAGGCATGACGTCGCAGGCACAGGTGACCCAAAGGGGCAGCTTCTTGCTCTTGATGGACTCGAAGTCTTCGCGCAGTATCACATATTCGTGGCTGAAGGCATGTGAACCGGCGTGTCCCGTATAGTTCATCACCAGGGCACCGTCGCGCATCTGCTTCTTGATTTGCTTCTGGGCTTCGGGGTAGGTGTTGCTGTTTGCTGAGCTGACGCGGGTATAGGCGTCCCACATGATTTTGTGCACTTCCATCTCGGGGAACTTGGTGATGATGTTCTCGGCCACGTTGTTGGCGTACCTCATGTGCTCGTTCTCGTCGCCGTCATCGCCCAGGAAGTAAACCAGGTTTTTCCACGACCCGGCATTCTGCCTGCTCATATATTCAATGCTCTTATCGACCATGACCTTGGCAACAGAGGACAGTACGACGGGGAAGCGTCCAATGCCAATGTCGCTCTTTTCGCGAAGTATGTTGTAGCCCTCGCCATCGTCGAGCAGTCCGAAGTATTCCTCCATGACGTAGCTCTTGGTGTCGCTGAAGCTGTTCTCGCTCTCATAGCAAAGGAGGTAGTCGTCGGGGTTGCTGTTGTACCATGCACCGGAGAGCATACGGTTGTCCCAGGCGCAGTCGCCGAAGAGCAGGAGGTATCTGGGAGCCACATCGTTGCTGGCTGCTTTGTCGTAGAGCATCTTCATAAAGAGGCGGTAGGCCGTGGGGTCTGGTGTGCCGCTGGAGAACTCGTTGTATATCTGGTCGGCACGGACAATGCCTATGCGAAGGCCGTCGTACTGCCTGTGAGCATCAGCCAAGCGCCGTGCTTCGGAGAGGAGCTTCCCGCTGGTCGGGATGATGATGACCATGTCGAGGCTGTCGAGGCTATGCAGGTTCTGGTTGTCAATGTTGCCTACAAGCTTGGGCTCCGGGAAGGTGGCATTTGTCATAAAGGCTACGTAGTGCTGGCTCGCGTCATCTACATCGATGCTATATGTGTTGCCGTTTTGTGTACCTTCGACGAGTGCGTCCTTTCCCTTCAGGCTGCCTGTGCGGATAACCTTCAAGCCGGTGCCAGGGATGTTGAACCTTGCAGGTCCTCCCGTCGGAAGAGAGAAGTCAACGTAGGCATGTCCGTTTGTGGTGGTGCTGAGGTTGCGGTCGTAGCTGTAGGCCAGGTAGTCGAGTCGTGCCTTCTTGCCGGCTTCTGAGCGAATGATGACGTTGAGCGAGGCTGGTGTGCCCTGGCTGGTCATGTCGTAGTTGCGTGTCGTGGCAGTGGCGAAGACGTAGTCTCCGGGAGGGTCTATGGCGAAATTGCCTACCTGTGTTCCGTTGACGGTAACAGCGACTTTGTTTGTCGCAACGTCCGAGCCTGTGAAGACTACTGTCAGTTTCCCGTTTCCTGCTGGGTCGTTGGCGGTGAGGGAATAGCTGTGGGAATTGCTGGTAGCATAGTTCTCGCCCCCGAAAAGGTGGCGTCCTGCTGTGAACCAGGCAAACTCGTCCTTCTCGTAGAGAGTGTGTGCCCGAGTAGTTGTATAGGTCTGACGTGGGAGGGAAGGGTCATAACTGAGCGTCTCCATCTTGGAGGGAGCGCCTTCTTCGGTCAGGAAGTAATAGGCATTGCGGGCAAAGGTATTGCTGACGCGTGTGTCGCCGTCCCAATATATCAGGCCGTTGCCCCAGAAGAGCCAACTGTCCGACTGGCTGTTGTAGTAGAGAGGCACCTCGACCATGTCGTCGTAGTGTGTGCCTTCGCGGATGAGCTCTGGCAGAAGGTGCCCGCCATAGCCGTAGAGATGTACGTTGTCGGGATTGCCGAAGCCCATCTTCTTGAGCGAAGCACGCGAGAGTTGGTAGAGCCCGTCCTCCTGGATGCTTACCTTCACCCACTTGCCGCTTGCGAGCTTGGAGCTTGCTGCATAGCGGCTGGCCTTTCCTGCTTTCTGGCGGACACCCATCCGCCCGTTATGGTTTGCAGTGATGACGACCTGTGCGCTGATGAGCTTCTCGTATCTTGTCCCTTGTCTGCGGATGGGGATGAAGGAGATGTCGAGCAGGCCCTTTCCGCGTTCCACGCCGACGAATGTCTCGACGTCAATCGATTCGCTGATGAGGCTGTCGAAACGTTCTGCCACCTGTGCTTCCTTGCTGCTCAGGGGAGCGTATTCGGGATAGAGGAGCGAAACGGAGTAGGTGTGCGTCCTATAGTCAGTCTCCAGGGGCACTACCTCTGTATAGACGGGCAGCACGGAGTCAATCTTCATCACTTCCCAGTCGAGGCTGGTGAAGGAAAGCCCCTGCTCTTGCTGTGCTCCGATGGCTTGAACCATCGCAATAAGCATCAGGCATATGTGGATAAAACGTTTCATATGTTCATTTACATTTAATCATCAAATCATTTACCACCCGACCATTTGACAGAAGGCTTTACTTCACATTGAACTCCAACAGCTTTTCTCCTTCGAGGTAGCCCTCGAGATGGTCGTTGATGCTGACGGGCCCTACGCCTGCCGGTGTACCGGTGAAGATGATGTCGCCCGTCTTGAGCGTGAAGAACTGGCTGATGAAGCTAACCAGTTTGTCAACGCCGAAGAGCATGTCTGCCGTGCAGCCTGCCTGTACCTGCCTGCCGTTCTGGAGCAGGTGGAACTGTAGTTCCTGAATGCCCTTGCCGTAACGGGAGAGCGGCATCCATTTGCCGACGGCAGCGCTGCCGTCGAAGCCTTTGCAGAGGTCCCAGGGCAGTCCCTTCTGCCGCAGCTTCTCCTGTAGGTCGCGTGCCGTGAAGTCAATGCCCACTGTCACCTCATCGTAGTAGCGGTGTGCAAAGCGCTCAGGGATGCTTCGCCCCAGGTGGTTGATGCGCACGCATAGCTCTGTCTCATAGTCGCACCTGCTCGTGTAGGCAGGGATGAAGAAAGGCTTGCCGTCCGTCAGCAGTGCTGAGTCAGCTTTTGTGAAGACGACAGGCTCCTCCATATATAATAACGAATTATGCAGCTCTTTATTGTGTTCTGCATAGTTCATTCCTATTCCAAATATCTTCATAGCGGGCGTAAAGGTACGAAAAAAAGACAGGAAGTTGTAGCGAATACTAAAAGTTTTTCGTAACTTTGCGATGATTTAGTGCTTAATACCATAAAAACATACAGATGAAACTAACAGCTATCTCTTTTCATTTATCTATTTTGCTTGCTTTCTTTGCCATAACTGTTCATGCGCAGAACAAGTCAAGCTATGCATCGGTTCTTGCCAATGCCGATTGGGGTTGGCAGAGTTGCGATGGCGTGGAATACGGCAAGGCAAGCTTTGACGACCTGTATGGCAATGCCCAGCGGGTGTCGATTGCGAAGTATTCGTCTTCATCGATGGCTACCATGCTCTACGTCAAGGAGCGCTCCTCGCAGGGAACCTCCAGCCTTGCAGCAGAGGCTGGCGCAACGGCGGCCATCAATGGCAGCTACTTCAACATGAGCACATTAACCTCGACCACGGCCATCTGGTATTATGGCAGCGAGATTGCCACTACTGCGCCCGAGGAGTTTGCCCGATGCAACGGTGCTTTGTGCTTCAAGGACGGCACGTTCTCCATAGAGCCGTGCACGGCTTCTACTACGGCTGCCACGCTTGCCTCGTGGGGCAAGAAGTATGATGCCTTCGTGGTGGCGGGACCGATAATCCGGCGGCGTGGTGTGAGTATGGATGCCAACATCGGCGGCGAGGGCTTCTACGGTCCTCATCCTCGGACGATGCTGGGCAAGTGTGCCGACGGCACTGTCTATATGGTGGTGATAGAAGGTCGCTTGGATGGTGCCAGCGGCTTCTCGACGAGCAACTTGGTCTCCCTGGCTGAGGACCTCGACATGACGGATGCCATCAACCTCGACGGCGGCGGGTCGTCAACGCTTTGGGTGAACGGAGCTGGGGTAGTCAACAGGCTCAGTGGCGGTTCGCAACGCAATGTGCCGAACATCGTCTTCGTTACCCCTCGCTCGCATGAGCACAGCTATGTCAACGGCTTCTGCACCTGCGAGACTGCTCCCTATGAGCCTGCCAGCCTGGACAGCGAGGGCTACTATGAGATAGACAACGGCGGCAAGCTCTTCTGGCTTGCGTTTGTCGTCAACAACGGCAACTGCAATGCCAATGCACGGCTCACTGCTGACATTGACTTGGAGAACCGTCCGTGGAAGCCTATGGGCAATGGCGTCAACAATCACAATGGCGAGTTTGACGGTCAGGGGCACAGCATTAAGAACCTCAGCATCAAGAGCGATGCTTCGACCACTTATTCTGCCTTTATCGGCTGCCATAGCGGTACGAAGGATGTCCACGACTTCTGGATTTCCGGCTCAGTGACCGCTTCGGGGACCACTTACGACCATTTCGCTTCGGGCGTGGTGGCATCTTCCAAAGGTGCTCATAAGATAAGGGACATCTGGTGCTCGGTGGACGTCACCAATCCTGCCACCACTCAGGTGTCGCTCCGCATGGCGGGCATCGTGGTCAGGGCAGAAGGGAGCACCATCGACCGCTGTGTCTATGACGGCAAGGTGACCGGTGCTGCCACGAATCTGCAGGTGGCAGGCATCCTGGGCTGGCCCGATGCCAACAACACCACGGTGCGCAACTGCCTGTTTGCCGGTAAGCTCAGCTCCACGGGCATAGGCAGCAACAGTGCCTATCAGGGTGGCATCGTCGGCTTTACCAGCAGCGCACGGACCGGTCTCTGCATAGCCAACAACCTGAGCATCGGCACAATAGTCAGTCCGAAGAGCGCAACCCGCAGCGGAGCACTGGTGGGCAACAGTACCGTCAGCAAAGCAGCTTTCGTCAACAACTACGTCCTCGAGAATCAGCCCGTGACCGGTTCGTCAACAGCATCGGAAAAGGTGCCTGATGTCACAGAGGTGACTGCGGCACAGCTTACCGACGGCACGCTTCCCGAGAAGCTGAGCATCTACAACTGGACACAAGGCACCGACTTCCCTGTCCCACATAACGACAGCGAGATTACCGACGAGGACATGATGGTGGATGGCATCAAGTACATGTTCACCGACGACAACACACTGGCTGTGACTTATCCCAACGCGAAGCAGCCCTCTTCGACGAACAAGTCTGCCTACAGCGGAGAGGTGACGATACCGGCCACGGTGACGATAAAGGGCATAGCCTACGACGTGACTGCCATCGGCGACTATGCCTTCCACTTTGCCGACATCACGGCGCTCAACCTGCCCGAAGGCATCACCAAGCTTGGCTACAAGGCCATCTATCAGACACAGCTCACCGAGATAGTGCTGCCCAACTCCGTCAACCTGATGGACTACGAGGCGCTGGCCTACAACAAGGTGCTGGAAAAGATAAGCTTCGGCGAGAACATCGCTGCCAATACATGGGGCGACAAACTCTGCATCTATGGCGACAAGAAGTACGAAGTGTACATGAACTGCGATGCCGTGCCCAAGCTTCGCTCCTACACCTTCGACTTCTCGGGAGCCAACGTGCATGTGCGACCAACTATGTACACGGCTTTCCTGGAGGATGCTGCATGGAGCTCCTACGACATCATCGGCGACCTCTGGATGACGTACACCTACGACGACCTACAGAAGGTGCTCAGCGAATACACGCCGAAGCTGCCCACCGGCAATGCCGTAGGCACCGACCCCGGCTGCTACTCGCTGGGCAGCGTCAAAGCCATGAGCGACGCCGTGGCTCAGGCACAGGCACTGGACGAGAACGCCACACTGGAGCAGCTCAACAAGGCCATCAACGGCATCATCTGTGCCTACGACTCGCTCTACTGCTATCCGCTCCACGAGGGCTACTACTACATCGAGAATGTCAGCTTCCCCGGCTATGTGCTGCAGGGCGATGCCGACAATGCCAACAGGCAGGGACTGAAGGCTGTGCCGCTCGACGAACTGGAGGCCCCGCCTTACTTCAAGCTGGTCCGCAAGAACGGGAACTGGCTGATACAGTGTGCCGACAACGGGATGTACGTGGGCACAGCAATAGGCGGCAACAGCAACGGCAGAGCTGTGTCGCTGACGAAAGACGCGCTCCACGAACAGGTGATAACGTGGGCCAGCGGCGGACAGTTCAAGATACAATGCAGCTCTACCTATCCCTACGGCTTTACCGGCACCAGGGTAGGCGTCTATAGCTACCCCGCAGGCGGCAGCCTGGAGCCCCGCGTCATGTGGCGTCTCCATCCAGCCATGACAGGCACGTTCAGCATGGACTACAACCTGGAGAACGGCAGGGTGCGTGGCTTCGTACACGACTTCGAGTATGCCAACGGCGATGCCAGCAAAGTGAGCACCTACAACCAGAGTCCGCCGGAGCGTCGCGACTGGCCCTTGCCCGTCGAGGTCTTCTGGACAAGGGACACCATCGCCAGCACTCAGCAGATTACGTGGAGCGAGAACGTGAACTTCTCCGACTCCGTCGTACAAAGCGTGCCAGCTGATGCTGCTTCCTGCGAGATATACAACCTCATCCCAGGCCGCACCTACTACTGTAAGATAACAGCCACGACAGATGCCGAACCCGATGATGCACGGTGGACGATGGCCGATGGGCAATGGACCAGGGAAGTGGCTAACTTCTCCTTCACCACAGCCGGGCAGATGCGTCACCTCAAGGCCGAGGGAACAGCCAACGTCCGCGACCTGGGCGGATGGCCTACGGCAAGCGGGCGCACCATCAGGTATGGCAAGATATTCAGAGGGGCTGAATGGAACGGCGGCCACAATCTGACACCGGAAGGCGTCGAGGCATTGCGGCTCGCTGGCATCAAGTCCGAACTGGACCTCCGCAGCGACAGCGAGGCAAAGAGCATCACGAGGTCCGTACTGGGCACAGGCGTCAGCTACAAACGTACACCACTGGGACAGACAGCCAGCCACATGGAAGGCCTCACCAACTCAAAGAACACCTACAAGACAGCCTTCCAGTACGTCTTGACGTCCGTGAGAAACAACAGGCCAATCTATTTCCACTGCGCCATCGGACGCGACCGCACCGGCACACTCGCCTTCCTCATCGAGGGACTCCTCGGCATGAGCAAAAGCGACATCTACAAGGACTACGAACTGACAAACTTCTCCTATTTCAACACCCCCTGCAGCAAAGGTCAGCTCGACGACATGTTTGCCATGATAGAAGCACAGGAGGGCGAGACCCTGGAAGAGAAGTTCCGTACCTACCTGATGAAGGACTTCGGCATCACCGGCAGGCTCCTCGACGAGTTCCGCGAGAAGATGCTTGAAGCAGAAACAGATGACGGAATAGATAGTCTTCCGCAGGACCGCAAGCCAGGAGAACCAGCGAGCCAGGGACTTGGCACGATGATATTCAATCTCAACGGCCAGCGCATAGACAGCCGTATATTCTCAGATGGGACACCCCTTTCGCCCGAGCGCCAGCAAGAGCTCAAGCAACTGCCCAAGGGCATCTACATCGTCAACGGCAAGAAGCTCCTTGTGCCCTAATTCCCCTTAAGCGGCCCTCTCCCCCTGCTCAGCCGCCCTTATGTTGGTGCTCAGCCGCCTTTGTATAAGTGCTTAGCCGCTTTTGTATAGGTGCTCAGGCTGTCTTGCCTGCGGTGTGTCCCTGCATATAACCCTTCCTCCGCACTTAGCAAAACCTGCCAAGCCATTCTATATAATTTTATTGCTGTCCGGGGAAAATCAAGAGCACCTCTATTTATTCGCCTATAATTCGGCTTTCTTGACAAAAGCAGCTCATGGGGGCTTACTCTAAAGTCCCGAAGGGACGAGAGAGCACAGACGGGGGTGGACTCCGCCTGCGCCTGAGCGAAGCGAAGAACCCCCGGTAATTGCGCAACAACATGAAAAGTCCCGAAGGGACGACAGAGATATA
>OMSJ01000132.1 GCA_900313705.1 uncultured Prevotellaceae bacterium | reverse complement strand
AGGCCGATGCTATGACGGAGTTTCTTTCCGCTTCCGCCAGCAGGGAGTATCTCTTCTTCTGAAGGCAGGGTGCCGTCGATGCGGTACTGGTCAACGAAGTCGTTGATGCCCTGAGAGTAGAAGAAGTTCTGTATGCGCTCGCCATACTGCTGTTGCCACTCGGCATCGGCTCCGCTCCATTCATAGTCGAGAGTGATGTTCATAGGCACGCGCCAAGAGTCATAACGGAAGTTCTCTGTGCCCATACGGCGGCCGCCAGGCATCTTCATGATCTGACCGTCATAGTCGCTCATGTCGGGGTTGAGTCCTGTAACGGGATGAGTGGCCTTGTGAAGGTACTCGCGAGCCTTCACGGCACAGTCGTTCCATAATTCTGCTCTGCCGTCGTCTGCCCATTTTGCCCACACCTCATAGAAGGCTGGAATGTGGTAGGAAGGATCGGTAAAGCGGTTGCCGAAGCCATCGGGAGTGAATGTTATGAGATGGTTGTCGGGATTGATGAGGAACATCTTCTGAGGTCCTCGAGGTCCGAAATTCCCGAAACCAGGACCGCCCTTCGGCTCGTATTCGCGAGGCATGGTGCAGTTGAGAATGCGTTGCGCCTCCGCCTTGTAGTTGATGCCCGTGTCGTTGCCCCATCGGTTGGATGCGAAGATGAGGGCGGTGATGAAATAAAGCTCACCGTCGGATGCTGCACCCTCGGCATTGCGTGTGCCGTCGGTCTTGCAACTCCATGCGAAGTAGCCCTCGCGGTCGCCACTCTGGTGCTGCATGTACTTGCGGCTCCATCGCCAGATGCGGTCGAAGATGTCCTTCTTGTCCAGTTGCACAGCAACCATAAGGCCGTATGACATTCCTTCGGTGCGCACATCGTGGTTCTTGATGTCTGAGACGTAACCCATCGAGTCGCCCACTTCAAAATACACTTTGTTAGGTCCGCAGAACACATCGTTGAACACCTCGTTCAACTTCGCATCCACGGCGGCCTTGTCATAACCTAGTTCCACGAAAACATTGCGTGGCTGGCCTTGCATGGTTGTAAACATTGCGATAAACACTGTTGTGAGTAATAACTTCAGGAAGGTTGCCCTTCCATTTTTCTCCTGAAATCTGCTTGACATGCTAAACAAAATATTATAATGGTTAGTATTTGGTTGCAAATATAGTCATTTTTTCTGATAATCTCTTTTCTTTCTGTTTCATTCTTTTTCGTTGAAGTGCCACGAAGGCACAAACAATAAAAAAATCCAAACTGCCGTTGAAGGCGGTTTGGATTTTCATTATGTAGCAGACGTTGTTTATCGCTTCAACCGGTTGAGCTTAACGTTTGGCTGCATGACATTATGTACTTTCTTTGTCCAAGGCTTTACCTTAGCTGTCGCTTTCGCTTCAATGTCGTTGGCAGAGGAGCAAATCATAAAGGTATAGTCACCGGCATCGGTCTTCCATGCAGAGGCTTTCTCGTTGAATGATGCGAGGTCTTCTGTCTTCACCTGCATAGTGATGGTCTCCGTCTCGCCAGGTTTCAGATTCTTGGTCTTGGCATAGTTGCGAAGCTCTTTCTCGGGTTTGTTAAGTTTCTTGCTGTTAGGAGCGGCGACAAAGAGTTCCACCACGTTACGGCCTGCACGAGACCCCGTGTTCTTCACATCTACCTTAACGGTATATACGCCACCAGCCTCGCTCACATTCATGTTGTCATAGCTGAAGGTGGTGTAGCTGAGTCCGAAACCAAAGGGATAGGCCACATTTTTGCCGAAGCTGTCGAAATAGCGGTAACCCACGTAGATGTCTTCTTCGTAGTTGGTGTAGTCGATATTTGCCTCGGGATTGCGCTCCTCTGGGGCCTTGTCCTTGTCGTATCCCCACATGAACATCGCTCCGAGAGTCTTGTCGTCCACATTGGCAGGGAAGTTTTTGTCGGCGTAAGCATCACCATACTTTATTTGGAATGTCATAGGTAACTTACCCGAAGGATTCACCTTGCCAGACAACACATCGGCAACGGAGAAGCCACTCTCCTGGCCGCCCTGCCAGGTGCATACGAGAGCGTCGATCTGGTCTTGCCATGAGGCAACATCTATAGGACTGCAGATGTCGAGCAGCACGATGACCTTCTTGCCCTTGGCGTGATATGCCTCGCTTACCGTCTTGATGAGCTGCGACTCACCTTCTTTCAAATAGAAGTCGGCCTCACTTCGGTCAGCTGCCTCGCCACTCTTACGACCAAGGCTGATGATGGCCACATCGCTTCCATCGATAGCATCATTCATCTCTTCTGCGGTGAAAGCCTTTTCCTCGGCACGGGCAGGTGGAGTGATAGAGAACGGAGGACGACCGTTGGGGAACAGGCGTTTCTCCTCTGATGCAATATGCTGTTTGTAGATGCTGATGAGTGGTTTATATACTTCATAACCAGCACTGCGCATACCTTCTATCAGAGACACGGTGTAATGACCCACAGAAGTGCCTCCGAAGCCTGAACCGCCAGAAATCCAATCGTAGCTAGTGCATCCGAAGAGTGCCACACGTTTGCCGGTGAGAGGTAGAATGCCGTTGTTCTTAAGAAGCACTATACCGTCGGCACCCACTTCACGAACAATCTGAGCATGAGCCTTAAGATTGGGCTCGTTGCCGTATTGATAGCCCTTGAAATTATGTGTTTTAACGATGTATTCCAGGATACGCTTTACATTGGCATTGAGGATGTCCATAGAAAGTTTGCCACTCTTTGCTGCATCGAGAATAGCTTGATACTGCTTGTCTTGTCCTGGCTGAAGCATATCGTTGCCAGCCTTCATTGCAGCCACGGCATCATCGCCGGCATTCCAGTCGGAAACGTACATTCCCTTCCATCCCCATTCATCACGTACGATGGTGGTAAGTAAGTCACGATTCTGTAGAGCATAAGGACCGTTGAGCTTGTTGTAAGATGTCATGATGGTCCATGGGTCGCTCTCCTTAACCATGATTTCAAAGGCTTTGAGATATATCTCACGCAGGGCGCGTTGAGATACCTGAGAGATGTTGCTGTTGCGGTTGGTCTCCTGATTGTTTGCAATGAAGTGCTTCGGACAGGCTGCCGTTCCTTCACTCTGCACGCCACGTACATAACCTGCTGCTATGGTGCCTGAGAGATAGGGGTCCTCAGAGTAATACTCGTGGTTACGGCCACAAAGAGGGTTTCGGATAAGGTTCATCGCGGGTGATAGAATCCAGTCGAGTCCGAACTCACGAACCTCATTGCCGATGCCTTTGCCCACCTTGAAGGCTGCCTCACGGTCCCATGTAGATGCGAGTGTCATAGATGCCACGAAGTCAGTGGGGTAGTAGTCGTGGTGATCCCAGTCGCGATTGGCATTCATGCGCAACCCCTGCTGTGAGTCGGCACAGTAGGTGGCAGGGATGCCAAGACGTGGCACCGCATATGTGCTGCCAGCGGTGCCAGGAAACTTCGCCTCATCGTTGAAGTGCATGCCACACCCCAAAACCAGATGGCATTTTTCCTCTATAGACATAGCATTCACAACATCATCGATGTTGTTGGCGTTGAGTTGTTGGGCATTGACATGAAGACTATAGCCGCACTGGGCGGCTATAGTTATAACTAAACTTACTAAATAACGTGTTTTCATATTGTTATCTCTTTAGTAGATTCATCTGTTTCTCAGGCTTCATGACGTTGTTGACCTTTGTTTGCTGGGCCTTTGCCTTAGCTTTGAGGGTAGCCTTGATGTCCTGAGAAGAGGCGCCGATGAGGAACTGATACTCGCCCTCGGCAACCACCCATGCAGAGGCTGCTTCATCGAATGAAGCAAGGTCGGCGGCATTGACGGTAAGAGTAACTTTCTCACTCTCGCCAGCCTTCAGAACCTTGGTCTTGGCAAAGGCCTTCAGTTCCTTTGCTGGTTTGTTTGCGGCCTTATTGTCGGGAGCAGAAATATATAGTTCTACAACCTCTTTGCCCTCCAGAGAACCAGTGTTCTTAACCGTCACGCTAATCTCGTATGCGTTGCCCTTATCGGCAATCTTGGCATCGCTATACTCAAAGGTGGTGTAGCTGAGACCGAAACCGAAGGGATAACTAACTGGCACCTCGAAGGAGTCAAAGTAACGGTAACCTACATAGATGTCCTCCTCGTAGTTGGTAAAGTCGACATCCTTCACATTACCCTTCTTTCCTTGGTTCATCATGTCGATGCGTGGGTCCTGGTCGATGGGGAAGTTCTTTGAAGAGTAGGCGTCGGTGAATTTGACTGGCCATGTCATCGTGAACTTTCCAGAAGGCGACTGCTTGCCACTGAGCACATCAACAACGCTGTTGCCACCTTCTTGGCCAGCCTGCCATGCACAGAGAATGGCATCAGGAAGTTCCTTCCATGAGGCTGTCTCGATGACACCGCCGATATTCAGGAGCACAACCACCTGCTTGCCGGCTTTGTGATATACATCGCACACTTGCTCGACGAGTTGACGCTCGGAACTGCTGAGGTTGAAGTTTGCCACGTTACGGTCGAGGAACTCTCCTGAGAGGCGACCCAAGGTGATGACAGCGACATCAGCCTGCTGAGCCTGAGCGTTGAGTTCTGTTGCAGAGAAGAGTTTCTCTGCTGGCAACGGTTGAGGCAGGAACTTGGCGAGAGCAGCGGCGTTAGGGTCTTTCTTGGCTTTGGCCTCGAGTTCAGTCTCAGCCTTCTTCTTGGCGTCGTTGATGTAAGTCTCATAGGCATTCTTCAAGTCTTCGGATACG
>OMSJ01000050.1:26659-38020 GCA_900313705.1 uncultured Prevotellaceae bacterium | reverse complement strand
AGGCAGCACGAGAGCGGCGATATAGCCCACGCTGACGAACGCCATGATGAGATGATAGGTGCGGAAGGTCTTCATGTCTGTTTCCTTGTGTGATAGCGAAGTTAAAAATAAGTACGTGTACTTATTGACAGAAGTACGTGTACTTATTGATAGAAGTACGTGTACTTATTAGCAGAAGTACGTGTACCTATTTGCAGAAGTACACGTACCTATTTATATATATACGTACGGCGACGTATGAGAGAGTCCTGTTGTCTTATCTGCGTCCGCTGCGGCTGACACCTCCACGGCTGCTGTTGCTGCCACCGCTACGGCTCATTCCGCTTCCACGGCTGCTGCTGAAGCCACCGCTGCGACTCATTCCGCTTCCACGACTGCTGCCGAAGCTTGCCGAAGAAGCTGCGTGGCTGCTGCCGAAGCTTGAAACGGAGCCTCGCTGCTGAAGCTTTCTGAAGAAGCTCCGCGGCTGCTGCGGCTGAGGGAAGAGGAACTGGCTCCGCTCATCCTGGAGCTGCTGCCATCGAAGGAGTTGCCGCGCCCTACATTGCTGTGGGAACCTGTACCGCGATGGGAGTTGTCGTTGCCGTAGCTGCCGTGGGAACCTGTGCCGCGATGGGAGTTGTCGTTGCCGTAGCTGCGTCCCCGTTGCGGTCACCGCGATTGGAACCACCTCCGCGACGTCCGTTGAGGTCGATATGGTAGCCGTTGCCTCTGGAGTGATGCGAATAGCTGCTGCCACGGTCGCTCATTCTGGGACCACGCAGACCTCCGTTCCATACGGGGCGACGATGCGTGTAGAAGCCTGCGTTGTGGTAGTAGCGGCTGTGTCCGCCACGATAGGAAACATATACTGTGGGATGGCTGTAGTAGAAGTACCCGCGGTTGTAGTAGCTGTAGATGGGGAAGTACCAGCCGCCAGCCCGCCACAGGATGGGGCGGAGGAAATAGTCGGTTGCATAGAGCAGGCTGTACTGCCAGTCGTGCAGGATGCAGCGCAGGTCGTGCAGGCGATAGTCGTAGTACATGCCGGCAACGTCGGAGGGTGAATCGATGCGGAGGAAGTAGTCGAGGTTGATTTCGTAGGCATCGTTGTACTGCTGGTCGTTGAGGTTGAGCTCGTATGCCATCTTGTCCGTCAGATAGAGAGCCTCTGCCTGTGCGCGATTGAAGCTCATTGCGTTGGCACCCATCCAGGCTGCCATCGAGAGTATCAGGGAAAAGAATAACTTTTTCATAGCTGTATCGTTTTATCTGTTAGTACTCTTGTTTTTTAATCACAGTGCAAAGGTACGGATAAAACGACAAGCGTGGAGAAGGATTTTCCCTAAACGCAAGGGGAAAAAGCCTACAATGATGAAAAACTTTTTATTGCTGTCCGGGGAAAAGCGCCGAACCAAAGGTCGACGAAGTCAAGGCGCGATAGACCACAGACGGGGGTGTAACCCCCGGTAATTGCGTAACAACATGAAAAGTCCCGAAGGGACGACAGAGATATAAGCAATTTGATATTAAACAGGTTATGTTCTCTGTCGCCCTTTCAGGGCTTAGTTTTGTTAATGCGCATGTTCCGGGGGTTACACCCCCGTCTGTGGTCTCTCGTCCCTTCGGGACTTTAGAGTAAGCCCCCATGAGGCCTGCGCCTGAGGCTTGCCGAAGAACTCACGTTAAATAGTAAATTGAAAGTTGAAAATTAGAGTGCCAAAACTAACGTCAATTATCTTCCTCTATCTTCCTCTATCTTCTTATATCTTCTAAATATGCGAAAATTGAGCTGCCTAATCTTTGTAGGCTTTCCGGTCGAGCTTGCCGTTGTAGGTGCGCTTGATGGCTTCTGTGGCTTCGTAGAAGAGCGGTATCTTGTAGCTTTCGAGGCGACCCTTCAGGAAGTCGGCAATGAGGCGAGGCTTGACGGTCTGGTCCTGCCTGGGGACGTAGAAGAGCTTCGGTGCGGTGCCGAGGACAGGATGTGGGGCAGGTACGCAGATGCAGTCCTGTATCAATGGGCACGCGCTGGCAGCGTTCTCCACCTCGATGGGGTTCACCTTGTAGCCGCCGGCGTTGATGATGTCGTCGCCGCGCCCCTGCAGGTGGAGCATACCGTCGGGAGAGATGATGCCGAAGTCGGAGGTATAGACCTCTCCCTCCATGAGGACCTGAGCTGAAGCTTGCGGACTGCCGACGTAGCCCGACATGATGGTGCTGCCCGAGCAGACGACCCGTCCGTCCTCGGCGATGCGGACCGTGCTGTGCTTCATGGGTGGTCCGACCAGTCCGGGCACACATCCGTAGCGGCTGAACTCGTAGCTGCAGACGATGCCCGTCTCCGTTGAGGCATAGGTGTTGAAGAGGCGGGAGTAGGGCAGCGTCTGGCAGAGCTGTTCCATGTCGCTCTGCGAGATGGGGGCAGCGCCGGTCTCGACGAAGTCTATCTTCCGTGCGACAGCCGAGAGCTCGCTTCGGGCAAACTGTAGGAGCATACGGATGCTGGAGGGAACGAGGAAGGTGGCGAACCTTGCAAAGGGGAGGTCGAAGACGGAGAAGAAGGCTCCCAGGTCCTTGAGGTTCGACATTATATATAATGTAGCGCCATTCGTGAGTGTGGGGTATATCTTGGAGAGGCTGCCCAGGTGGTTCAGCGGTCCGCAGACGATGAAGAGCAGTTCAGCGGTGAAGCCAAGTCGGTCCGTCAGGTTCTCGGCATTGGCGGTCCATGCTTCCTCGGAAATCATCACACCCTTGGCGTTACCGGTGGTGCCTGTGGTGAAGAGGACATCGGAGATATTGACCATTGACCGTTGACCGTTGACCATTGACCATTGACCGTTGACCATTTCATTTCTGTTGAAGGAGGTTAATGTGTCTTGCCCATTTAGCCCGTCAAGGATTTGCTGCTGACACTCTTTTGTTGTTGAACTTTCAAGTGGGACACTGACGGCTCCGCAGAGGTGCACGGCACAATAGGTGACAATGAAGTCGGCATCCTGCGTGGTCGTGAAGACGTAAGGCTGTCCCTCGCGAAGCCCTGCCTCACGCAACTGCCTTGCCCGCTGCCGGATGCGTTCCCACAAGCAGGAATAGGACAATGCCTCACCCCCAAAAATGACTGCCGCCTTGTGGGGTGTCTGATTGGCGTAATGCTCTATGCTTCTTTCCAGTGTACAATTCATAATTCACCTTTTTAAGCTTCGGAATTTATGATTGAAAGTCATAAATCAAGTAAGGGTTCCCGGAAGTACGTGTACTTATCGCCATAAGTACGTGTACTTGTCAGCATAAGTACGTGTACTTATTGCCATAAGTACGGGCACTTTTTCACCTTTTCACTTTTTCACCTTTACTTTCTCCTCCACCATCTTGACGATGGCATCGATGTTCCTCAGGTTTCGCGGTGTGGCATCCTTTGCATCCAGCGTGATGCCGTATTCCTCTGAGAGCAGCATGAGGATGGTGGTGACGCCAAGAGAGTCGAGCTCGCTGAAGAGGAAGTCCGACTCGATATCGACCAGTGGAAGCGCAGTGCTCAGGATAGCGCTGATACGCTCTTTTTCTACTTCGTGGTTCATGTTTCTCGGTTCTTGGTTATTGTGTGTGTGTTACTCATTCTTGAACAGTCGGGGTAGGAAGTCAACGAGATACTTCCGCCAGTTCTCCCAGGTATGTGCGCCGTCGGTGGGATGATAGACGTAGGGATAGTTCTTCTCGTCAAGCTTCTTGCGGAAGTCGTTGTTCAGCTTCAGCACAAAGTCTTCTTCGCCGACGGCTATATAATATAGGTATGGTTTGATGTGGAACTGCACCGCAAGCTTTGTCTCGAAGTCCTCGTAGATTTGCACATGCGAGAACTTGTCGGCTTTGCCGCCCGAGAGGAAGTCGAACTGGAAGCCCGTCATGTTCATCAGGTTCACGGCTTTGTTGCGGATATTGCTGATGGTCTTTGCCCGTTTGGATGTGAGCAGGTTGGTGGTCTGTGCCGAGAAGAGCCCGACGTAGTCAAACGTGTCGGGATTGTTGGCAGAGATGTATATCGTCTGCAGACCACCGAGTGAAAGTCCGGCGATGGCTCGTGCCGCCTTCGACTGTCGTGCCCTGTAGTGCTGCTCCACGTATCCCACCACTTCCGGCACGAAGGCATACTCTATCTTGCCGAGCATGGAGGTGATGTTGAGCGCCGACGGTTCGCTTTGCTGATAGGGACTTTCGCCGGGTGCGGCATCGAGAGATGCGTTGCCGTTAGGCATGACGACGATGAGCGGCTCTATGGTGCCGGCGGCAATCATGTTGTCCAAGATTTGGGCGGCCCTGCCGTAGTCTGTCCATGACGTCTCGTCTCCGCCAGAGCCATGCAGCAGATAGAGGACGGGGAAGGAGTCCTGCTCTGCCTCGTCATAGGTGGGCGGTGTATAGACCGTCATTCGCCGTTGCGCCATGTTGTTCATCGTTGAGGGGTACCAGACGCGCTCCACCTTGCCGTGCGGCACGTCGCGGTCCATGTAGTAGCCGCCTGTCTCACCGTCGATAATGAAATAGCTCAGCGTGTCCTTTACGTCGCGCACGAAGCAGGGATTGGCAGGGTCGGCAATCGGCCTGCCGTCCACGACGAAGCGGTAAGTGTACATCTCCGACGGGAGCGCCTCGGAGGTGAAGGTCCAAGTCGTGGAGTCGGCGGGCAGGCGCTGCATGTCATAGACCTGTTCGCGTCCGAAGGTACCGGCTGGTGTCTTTATCTTCTTTTTCTTTGGGATAAAGCTGCCTTTCAGTTGCACGATGCTGGCAGTGTCGTCGGCATAGACGAACGTCACGCGTCCGTCGGGTTCGATTCTGGGTTCCTGTGGCTGAGCCAGTACGCCCACGGTGCAGCTCAGTAGGAGTGTGGTCAGGATAATGTGTCTCATAGGCTTTCGAATCGTTTGGGGAATCGTTTCATCATCCATCTGAAGAGGAGTGGCGGTATCATGTAGGCCATCAGCACGACAGATGACATGCCGATGATGGTGACTTCTGCAAGGGAGTGCAAGGCAGGGTGGCGGCTAGTGATGAGGGTGCCGATGCCGATGAACATAATCAGGGCCGAAAGGATGATGCTCCGCTTGTAGGGAACAAGGACGGGATGGCCGTGCTTGTATTCCGAGATGCAGCCTTCGGTCATGAAGATGGTATAGTCATCGCCTTGACCAAAGATGAAGGTGGCCAGGATGATGTTGACGATGTTGAACTTGATGCCCAGCAGCGCCATGATGCCCAGGATCCATATCCAACTGACGGCCATCGGAATGAAGGAGATGACGGCCAGCTCTATTCTGCGGAACGAGAGCCAAAGGAACAGGAAGACAATGGCTGAGCAGACCCACCCGATGTAGTTGAAGTCGGCGGAAAGGGCATCTGCGACGGACGAATGGAGCGAGGCAATGTCGAAGGCGTCGGGCAAGTGCTTACGTACCTGTGCCGCATCCTCCCTTCCAACGGTCAGCACATCCACGATGGTGGAGTCTCCTTGTGTACCAGCTTGCGAGACGTTGCCGGCAAGTACGCCGGAAGTGAGGGGAAGGAAGTAGTCGAAGGAGTGTGTCGTGTATCTTGAGCTGATGATGTCCTTGAAGTCTGTGAAGGCTTCGGCTGCGAACCCTTGTCTCTGTGCCGCAGCATCCAGGTCGCTCAGCAGATTGGGATGGCGTTGCACCCAATCGTTCCAAAGTTCGATGCGCTCTGCCTGCTTTTGGCTCGAAGGCAGGAAACGTCCGACTCCCGAATGGTGTACTATCCGACCTGCATTCGTCAGCGAGTCGATGACTGCCTGACGCGACTCCGAGGACTTGAGTGCCTCGTCGAAGTTCGGGGCTGAGGAAAGGAGATAGAGCGTCACCTCGTCTGCAGAACTGTCCCCTCCAAGCAGCTTCCCGAAGTACGACATGTCTGCCTTCTGCTCGTCCGTCATGTAGTTGATGTTCGCAAGGTCTGTGTCGAACTCCGTCGAGAGACTGTGATAGCCGAAGAAAAGGGTTAGCAGGGTCAGGCAGATGACTGTCCACTTGCTTCTTTCTATCTGCACCGAAGCGAGTCGGCTCAATAAGTCAGGACATTTGGAAATTTGACAATCTAACGATTTGACGGTTTGACCATTTGATGATTTCACCTTTTCACCTTTTAACCTTTTCACCTTTATCATAAAGGGCAGCCAGAGCAGTACAAACAGGATGGTGCCGACAAGGAGGAGGGAAGCAAAGAGGCCGAGGTCGCGCAAGGCAATGGACTTGAGGGGCACCAGGGCAAGGAAGGCTCCGACGGTCGTAATGTTGCCCACGAGGAGCGGCTTCGTTATCTCGCGAAGTGCTTGCCGCACATCGGGCTGATGCCCTGTATGGGCGATTAGATGAAGGGGATAGTTGACGGCGATGCCGATGATGACACTCGATATGCCTATCACTATCATCGACACGCTGTCGTGCACCAATGCCATACCAGCCAAGGCAAAGAGCCATCCCCATCCTACGGAAAGGGCAATGAGCAGGATGTCCCTGAGGCTGCGGAAGGCATAGAGCAAGAGCAGGAGGATGAGGATGGCTGCCAGGGTAACGGCCAGGATGCTGTCGCGTACAATCTGGTGTGCATTCCCAACGGCAATCTGCGGTCCGCCTGCCACGTGTGCCTTGATGGACCCACCCCTACCCTCCCTTAAAGGGAGGGAGTCTTCCCCCTTTAAGGGGGAGTTAGAGAGGGTCTTTTCAATAGCCCCATTGAGCAGTGCCACAAGGCGGGCATTCATGTCTGTCTCGCTGCTGCCGAAGGGTGAGGAGAGCATGACGATGGCACGGGACATGTCGGGTGTGAAGACATAGCCGTCGTACATTTCGAAGCGAAGCAGATGCTGTGACTGTTGCAGATTCTCCAAGGGCGAGAGGAAGAGTCCGAGAGGGTCGCTGGAGATGTTGCGGCTGAGGATGCCTGCCGAAGGGAGCATCAGGGTGTTCAAGTCGTCGGCGAGCTTCTCATCCATGAAACTTGGCTCGGCCAGCAGACTGTCCATTCGTCTGTAATCGTCTGCCGAGAGGAATAGGGGGATGTTCTGATAGATGAAGTCCATCGTCTCGGAGAGGTTGTCGATGTCGAATGTCCACTGCATGTCGCGGCACCAGCCCCCTGTATCGCTTTCCTCTACTATCTGTACGAAACTCCTTATTGCTTCGGTCGTCTGCTCAGCATCTCCTGAGCCAGCGAAGATGACGAACAGTCGGTTCATGCCGGAGATGTCCTGATACACAGCCATTCGCTGCCTGTCCGTCTTGCCGAAGGGCAGGAAGTCCTGGATGTCCTCCTTATAGCTAAGCTGCCAGGCCAATGCCAGCAGGACCATCGTAATAACAACGAACAACCCCTTTTTCATGGTTCACAATTCATAGTTTATGTTGCTTTAGGAACTTGAGGAACTCTTCTTTCCAGGCGCGGCACTCTGCTGTTCCTTTTGAGTCAGATGCCCCGAAGCCATGTCCGCCGGTCTTATAGTGCACAAAGCGATGGCTGATGCTTCGGGCAGTCAGGGCAGAGTCCAGCATTTCCGAGTTATGGTACTTCACGATGGGGTCGTCCTCGCAGGCAACCAGGAAGACGGGTGGGCAGTCCTGGGGGATGTGCTTCTCGACAGAGAGAGAGTCGCGCATCTTTCTGTTGAGCTTCCCATATTCGCCCAGCAAGGCGCGCCTGGAACGCTTATGGCAGTCGGGATGCGACATGCTCACCACCGGATAGATGGCCGCAATGAAGTCCGGACGCGGGTGGGATTGCTCAGCGGAAAGCATTGCCAAATGTCCACCGGCAGAGAAGCCCATCACGCCAACCTGCCTGGGATTGACATGATACTCGTCGGCATGTTCACGGACGTAGGTTATGGCTTGCTTGATATCGTTGAGCGGGTCTGGATATTGATGACCTCGGTAGAACAGGCGAGCATGGGTGAGGTAGGGCAGTATGCCTTGTACGCGATACTTCAGCACGAAGGCTGAGATGCCATTGGTTTGTAGCCATCGGGCCACTTCCGTTCCTTCCGCTTTCATGCCATGCCAACAATAGGAACCACCGGGACAAACGATGACGGCAGTGGAGTGAGAGTCGCCATCTGCAAGATAAGGTATCAGCGTAACAGCCTTTGCCCTGGTCTTCGTGCCGTCCCATATCCGTACAGAACTTTGTGCGAAGGTTTGCGTGCAGTATAATAATAATAGTATTATGTAGGCTCGCATAGGTTCAAATTTTATTAAGCACATAGTTCTTTCCCAGAATGGCCTCGCACGTGCTGATGGCTGTGAGCGGTACGCCGCAGAAGCCATGCAGGTTGACGCACTGGCCTGTGAGCAGGAGGTTTGGTATCTTGGTCACGACAGGAACCTGCGAGAGCTCCATGTGTCTGCAGTCCTTGGCAAAGCCGTACATCGCTCCCTCCTTATTGCCGAAGTAGTCGCGGATGGTAAGTGGCGAAGCGGCATTGACGGCTTCCACTTGGCTACGGAAACCTGGGAACATCTTCTCCATTGCGCGAAGCAAGACTTCTGCCTGAGCCTGCTTCCATGCCTCGTACTTGCTGCCGCGATGCCCTACAGCCGTTTCCTCCCACCTGCTCACCTCTTCCCATCGCATCGGCGACGCTATAATCATCTTCCTGCTGAACCTGCCCTGGCTTATCTCCGGTGGCGTCATGTACAGGAAGCACGTTGCGTCCGCACAGTCCCATATCTTGTCGTACTCCTCGATATAGTATCCCGTGTAGTCGAGGTAAGGGAAGCACTCTGGCTTCAGCTTCAGATAGAGAAGGAAAGACGAATAGGAACCCGGTATCTCGTTGAGGCGTGTCCTGTAGGCTTTGGGAAAAGCCTTGGGGTCATCCATGAGGGAGAGCAGTGTGCAGGGATGAACGTCGGAGATGTAGTAGTCGGCATCGATGCGACGGCCCTTTTCTGTCATCACGCCTGTCACTCTTCTGCCCTCGGTGCAGACTTGGCAGACCCCGTCGCCAGCCATGACCTGTCCGCCATGGCTTCTGATGACGTCGGCCAGCGTCTCGGCAAACAGATGACTGCCTCCGGCAAAGCGATACGTCCCGTTGATGTGGAGAACGGAGATGGCGGCATGGACGAAGGCAGGAGTCTCGTCAGCACGTCCTCCATAGAGTGAGTTTACGTAGGCCACGACCTGCCGAAGTCGCCTGTCGGAGATGTACTTCGCAATGAAGGCGTCGGCTGGCATCCCGAACTCTTCGCTGTGCTTCGCTATGTTGTCCGCAGAAGGTCTGAGGTGGAAAAGGTCCATCTCATCGACGATGCGATATAAAGCCTCCACGTAGTGAACCATACAGTCCCGTTGGACGGGGAAGTGTCGGGCCAGGGATGCCACGAACCCCTCTCGCCCTGACGCTATCTCGTAGGAACGTCCGTCCTCGGCAAAGAAGATTCGCTCGGAGCACTCAGTGGGAACAGCCCGGACGTGTACCTTGTCCCAGATGCCGAGGTACTGGCAGAGCCGTCGGATGTTGCCACCCTCCTGCAGACCGCCCAGGACGTGCATCCCCGTGTCGAAGACCTCACCGAAGCGCGTGAAGCTCTGCAGCCCCCCGCCTATCGAGGCATTCTTTTCCAGGACCGTCACCTCCATGCCCTCCTTTGCCAGAATAGCTCCGGAGAAAAGGCCACCAAGCCCGCCGCCTATGATGAGCACACGTTCAGACATCGATTCCTAAGTTAAGTAGTCAGTAGTTAAGTAGTCAGTAGTTAAGTTGTGTTATTGAGGCCCCTGTCTTGTGAACAGGAGCGCACTCAGATGTCTTCTCCTTGTATCTGCTTCAAGAGCTTCTGAGGCGGGACCAGTTCGCTGCAGGCGGCGATGGTGCCGACGAGGACGCCCATGATGCCGTGCGAGTTGACATTCTGACCAGCCAGTAGCAGGTTCGGCACTTTGGTGCGATGGGGCACGCGTCCTGCCAACTCTCGGCTGACATCCTTCGCTACGCCGTACATCGAGCCGTCTTCGGTGCCGGTATAAGACAGGTAAGTCAGCGGGGTGGCTGTGTAATAGCTCTCGATGGTAGAGGCGAATCCGGGCTGATGCTTCTCGACTTCCTGAATTAGGCGCTCGGCATGTCGGCGCTTGAAGTCTTCGTAGTCACTGCCGCGATGGCCGACGGCTGTCCCCTGCCATCTTGCCACGTCGCTCATCTTCATATACGAGAGTACGACGCCGCTGCGAGCGTGGCGCGGAGCTTCAGCGTGGCAGTGGTGCATGTAGAGGAAGTTCGTGGGCCATTCCGCGTCGTCGTAGCGTTCGCAGTCCCAGGGTGAGGGACGCGAGTAGCCGTAGTAGTTGGTGGGGAGGTAAGGCATCGCACCTTCCTTGAACTTGACATAGAGGGAGAAGCAGCCGATGGTATTGGGTGTGCTGCTCAGTCGGTTGCGGAAGGCTGGACGGATGAGCTTTGTGTCGAGCATCTCCAGCAGTCGGGCAGGGTGGACGGTACTGACGATTTGGTTGGCAGGATAGTAGTTGAGGTCGGCGGTCTCGACGCCGGTGGCCTGTGTGTCGTCGCAGACGATGCGGCAGACTTTCTTGCGGACCAGGACTTCTCCTCCCATCTCTCGGATGGACTGAGCCAGTGACTGCGCTATCGCGTCGCTGCCTCCGACGATGCGGTAGGCACTCTGATTGTAGAAGTCCATGATGAAGGCGTGGAGCGAGAAAGGCGTCTTGTTGCGCTCTGCTGCATACAGTGGGATGTTGCCGACGAGGACGTCCTTCAGCAGGGCGTCGTGGAAGAGTTCGTCGAGCACTTCGTTGATGCTTCGTGTCCGGTATTCGAGGATGGTTGTCAAGCTCCGTTGGGACGAGAGGAGGAATTGGAGTGCTGAGGCTGATGCGATGTGGCTGACGAGGTCTGCATAGCGTCGCAGGTTGTCTTTCTCTTTCGGGAAGTACTCTCCCATCCGTGAGATGAATGGTTCCTTGCCGTTAGGGAAACGAAAATGCTGTCCGCGAAGAGCTATTGTGTCGTATCCGTCGGTGTCGAGAGGACTGAGCTGGACTTTGTCGGTCAGGCCCATGTAGTTCATCAAGCGCTGTATCTTCTGTCCTTTGGCTGCGCTGCCGATGAGGTGCATCCCCGTGTCGAACTTCACACCGTCGCGCTGGAAGCACTGGAGGCATCCTCCTATCTGGTGACTTTGTTCGAGGATGGTTACGTCGTAACCGTTCTTCTGCAGGATATAGCCGCATGTGAGTCCGCCTAATCCTGAGCCTATGATGATGACTTTAGACATCTTGCTCTATCCTGTTTGCTATTTCTGTGTAACGTCTCTTGTAATACTTCCTGAACCATGATGACTGTTC
>OMSJ01000050.1:0-26640 GCA_900313705.1 uncultured Prevotellaceae bacterium | reverse complement strand
GGTCTATCTCTATCCTGATGGGCCATTTGCGCAGGTACTTCCCGCCTTTGGGCAGTGCCTTGCCTGCTCCGTAAAGCACGAGCGGCAGGATGTCGATGTCGAGATGGCTTGCCAGGTAGAAGGCTCCCAGATGGAAGCGTGTGATGGTGCAGTCTTGCGAGCGGGTCCCTTCGGGATAGACGGCGATGCTGTATCCGCTCTCGACGAGTGAGCGCAGCTTAGGCAGCAGGGCTTCCGTGCCCATCGAGGTGGGGTAGAACTCAGCTCTTCGAACCACATAGCCGTATATCGGGTTGTGCCAAACCCAGTCTTTGGTAAGCACCACGAGCTTGGGGGTCTGTGTCAGCATGGTCATCAGGTCGAGCTGCGACTGGTGGTTGCAGATGATGATTGCGGGCTTGTGGAAGTCTTCGCCGCCCGGATTGCTGATGGAGAACTTGACGCCCGGTATGCCGTGCCATGTCGTTACGAACTTAGCGAAGAACCATATCAGGCGGTGGATGCTTCGGCGCTGGCTTTCCCTGTTTCGAGCTAATGCTGTGCAAAGCAAAGCCGTGGGTGTGACGACGAAGAACATGGAGAACAGGAAGAAGAGCAGGGCATAGACGGTCCGCAGCACGGTCATCAGGCCGCGCCATAGGGCAAGCGGCAAACCATAGACGACGGCCAGGAAGCAGAGCACCGTGTTGAGGACAAAGATGCGCGAGAAGTCCCTGACGGGGCGGAAGTGCGACACACGCTCTTCGGGCTTAGGATAGTGGACGCAGACAGGAGTGGAGACAATCTTTGTGCCGTGCCACGAAGCGAAGACAAGCAACTCAAGCTCTGCCTCGTAGCGAGAGGTGAGCAGCGAGAGGCCATGCAACTTTCGGAGGGGGTAGAGGCGATAGCCGGTCTGGGTGTCGCGAAGGTAATGGCCTGTCTGCACAGCGAACCAGAAGTTGCTGAAGGCGTTGGCGAACTTGCTTCCCGCACTTCTCTCCATTGCTTCGAGTCCTTGCCGCTGTCCTACGATGAGGGCTCCTGGGTTCTCCTGATTGGCCTGCAGCATGGCAGGGATGTCCTCGGGGAAGTGTTGGCCGTCGGCATCGAGTGTGATGGCATAAGCGAAGCCCAGTTCAAGGGCCTTGCGGAAGCCTCGCTTCAAGGCTGTTCCCTTGCCTGCATTCTTGTCGTAGGCTACGATGGTGATGCCCTCTATGCCCCGAAGGATGTCGGGTGTGCCGTCCGTCGAACCGTCCGACACGACAATCACGTCAAGGCACCTCTCAAGGGTGCGGTGCACGACGTCGGCGATGGTCCCTGCATTGTTGTATGTAGGGATCACTACGCAGATGCCCCGTTCGCGGAGTGTCTGTTGCTGTATGCTCTTATCGGAGGTCGAAGGCTTCGGCATTGATGGGCTTGTTGATTTGTATGTCGTGCAGCTCTATGACGGTACGGTCACCTCCCTTTTCGTAGAGTTCTACTTCGGTGACGGTAGCTTTGCTGAGGTCGAAGTGGAGGACGAGCTTAGTGTAGATGCGCTTTATGTCCTTTCGCAGTGGCAGGAGCGTTGCCTCGTATTGTGTGGGGCCTTCTTTGGCTGTGACCTGAAAGGTCTTACTGTCGGCGAGGCATTTGCCTGCTACGCTGTTCATAATGAGTCGTGCCATTTCCCCGATGAACTTGTTCTGACTGGCATTAGCAGCATCGCCCTTCTTCAGTCGTGCCTCTGTCCCGTTCAGGATGAGTGTGGTGGGACGTGGTGTGGTGTATTCCCATCGGAGCTTGTCGGGTTGCTGGCATGACATCTTGCCCCCCGACACCATTTCCTTGCTGAGCATCTTCATGTGCCGGGTCTGGGTGAAGGAGCACTGGACGGTCTTTATCTGCTGTGCGGCGGACACCATCTTCTCGATGATCTGCTGCTCGCTCAAGCCTTGCGCAGCCAGAACGGTAAACACTAAACAGTAAAAAGTAGACAAGATATATCGTTTCATAGTCTTTTCCTTTTATTTAGCTATAAGATAACATCCAGCCATGATGAGCAGCACGCCTGCCCACTTGGTTATGCTCACTTCTTCGTGGAAGACGAGCATCGCGGCCACCATGCCGAACACGTAGCTGAGCGAGACCATAGGATAAGCCATGCTGAAGGGGAAGTGCTTGATGATGTAGAACCAGAGGAATGTGCCTGCGCCGTAAAAGAGTCCGCAAAGGGCAAAGTGCCAGTTCGTGAGCAATGCGCTCCAGAAGTGCCAGCTCCAGTCGAATGGTTCCATTCGCTCAAGGGCAAGCTTCAGGAAGACTTGTCCGCCCGCAAGCAGCAGGCTCTGTATGATGGCTAAAGGCAGGAGGGACATTTAGGAATTAAAAGTTAAAAGTTAAAAATTAAAAATTAAAAATTAAAAGTTACCTATTAGGACGATGCTTCTCGAATAGAGCATCGGTGGTACAGGCCTCCCCATGCGGCGGAAGAGGTCCTGGAGGGTCGGAGTCGCTTCGTCGTGACAGCCCACGAGAACGGTCTTTGCCCTTCCCGTCTCAATCAGCCGTCTGGCATCGCGAAGCGCCCATTGGAGCGAGTCTTTCCCCTGCGTATAGGTCACGTTGTAGCCGTGGCACTTTGTCCGGATGGCGATGGCGGAGCCGATGGTGTTGTGTGTGCTCTGCATGAAGAGGGTAGGGCTCAGCGTCTCTTCTCCGTTCTCCAGCATGTCGAGCAGGAACTTCTCGCTCGTCTCGAGCATACCGAACGCAGTGGCCGTGATGATGGCATCGGGACATTCTACCCCCGCCTGCCGAAGGGCTTTGAGCGAGGTAACGGTGGCGGCCTTCAGCAGCTTGCCCATCCGTCGCGCTTCCCCTGGGGAAATGTACTCGCGAATCTCTTGGAGCTGGTCGATGTCTTCTATGAGAGCTTCTCCCACGACTTGTGGTTTCATGTTTCCTCTCTCGTGAGAGGTCAGGAGGGGACCAGGGTCTTTACTTATTATCAAGGCAGAGTCGTTGCCGCCGAAGCCGAAGGAGTTGCAGAGGACGTTGTTTATCGGATACTTCCCGCTTCCCATGGAGGGTGTGATGCAATCGCTGTCCTGGGTCTTCCAGCCAAGGTTTGCAGGAACAAAGCCGTGCTGGAGTGCAAGGATGCTGATGACGGCCTCTATCGCTCCTGCAGCAGAGGTGGTGTGGCCTGTGAAGCCTTTCGTGCTGGAGACGGGTGGTATCTTGTCTCCGAAGACACGCCAGATGGCAGCACTCTCGCTGGCATCGTTGTTTGGTGTGCCTGTGCCGTGGGCGTTGATGTAGTGAATGTCCTGCGGCTTCAGCCCAGCCATCTGCAAGGCATCGCTCATGGCGAGGAAGGCTCCTTCGCCGTTTTCGGACGAGGCTGTCTGGTGGAAGGCATCGCATCGATTGCCGTAGCCGAGGATGTAAATGGGGCGAGGGGCGAGGGGCGAGGGGCAAGGGGCAAGAGAATTGTTAGGGTTATTGGTATCCTCTTGCTCCCTGCTCCTTGCTCCTTGCCCTTGTTTCTCCCCCTTTAAGGGGGAGTTAGAGGGGGTCTTCAGCACGACAAATGCGGCTCCTTCGCCGAGGTTCAGTCCGGTGCGTGTCTTGTCGAAGGGACGACATTGCTCCTTGTCGAGAATCATCAGGGTGTTGAACCCGTTCAGATGGAATTTGCTGAGCGACTCTGTTCCGCCGGCGATGACGATGTCTGCTTCACCCATCCTGAGCATTTCCGACCCGAGGATGATGGCGTTGGCAGCAGAGGAGCAGGCTGTGGAGATGGTGCAGACTTCGGCTTCCGAGAGTCCGGCAAGGTCGGCCATCTCGCGGGTGGAACTGCCGCAGTCGTGTTTCTCGATGAACGGCAACAGGTCGTCCTGCTCTCGCATTTGCAAGAAGTAGCGCTCCGTGACGTCCATTCCGCCGACTGTCGTGCCGTTGATGACGACCACGCGCTTGCCTTTCAGGTCGAGCTTGGCATCTTCCAGAGCCTGACGGATGGCGATGGCTCCCATGAGGACGGTGCGGCTGCGGCTGTGGCAGTCTTTTCCGTCCAACCCGAGCATTTGTGTCATTTCCTCATTGGAGAGCTTCACTTCTCCGACGGGCAGCTCCTTGTGGCTCGAATCGAGGTAACGCATGGGGCCGATGCCTGTCTGCTTTTCCTTGAGGGAGCGAAGAACGCTTTGCGCGTCATTACCAATCGCACTAATAATGCCGTAACCTGCTACTTGGATATCCATTTTTATGTCTTGATAAAGGCTCTCCCCTTTGGGGGAGCGGGGAGAGGGGCTCTTACTTCTTCCTGTTTGCCTGTACGTATTGGGCGATAGTGTTGACGCTTTGGAAGATGGCTTTTCCTTCTGCGGGGTTGTTGAGTCGGATGCCGTATTGCTTTTCGAGCAGCACGATTATCTCGAGCACGTCGATGGAGTCGAGGCCTATGCCGTCTTCACCGAAGAGGGGGGCGTTCTCGTCGAATTCTTCCATGGTGAGCTCTTCCAGGTTGAGTGCTTCCTTTATCTGAAGCTTCAGTTCGTTGATTAGTTGTTCCATGTTATGTATGATTGTACATTGATAGTTCGCATTCGTAGTTTGTCTCGCTTTCGGCATCGACCCATCCGCAGATGGCGCTTGTGGTGCCTGTGGCTCTCAGGGTTGCTTCCAGGATTTGCTGCATCAGGGTTTCGTCCTTGTCGGGAAGGATGTAGAAGGTGGTTTCGCCCTTCAGGTGATGTCGGATGGCTATTTCGCCTGCTGTGATGTTGGGCAGGGTATAGACGAAGAGTGATGGGCTGGGGAAGCAGTTGTCTTTGTCGCTGATGGTGGAGAGGAACTGGCGGTCGGCTATGATGGAGGAGGAGTGGTTAAAGAGGATGAGAGACCCACCCCAACCCTCCCTTAGAGGGAGGGAGTCCTCTCCCTTTAAGGGAGAGTTAGAGAGGGTCTCCGCTGCCACGAAAGCCAGTCGCGAGAGGAAGTCCATCTTGTAGAATTTGGGATAGTCGCCTATCTCTTGCTTGTAGATGTCTGTCAGGGTCTTCTCATCCTTGGAGGAAAGCCTGACGGTATGTGTCTTTTCAAGCTTCACTATTCCTCTTGCACCTTGCTCCTCGCTCCCTGCCCCCTTTCTTGCTCCTTGCTCCTTGCTCCCTGCCCCCTTTTTATAGAGTGCTGCGACGTTGCAGCCTCCGAAGCCTGACATGACTTTGAGGAAGGTGTGCTTGTCGGTCTTCTTTGGTTTGCTGCTGATGCTGACTTTCCCGCTTATGCCGGGTTCCGTGAAGCCTTTTGTGGGGAGCACGATGCCGTCGTCCGTGGCCTGCATGGTCAGGATGGTTTCGAGCACGCCTGCCGCTCCCATTGTGTGTCCGTAGTAGCCTTTGAGCGCGGACAATGGGACGTCTGAGAGGCCGGCACGCTCTATGGCCCTCGACTCCATCTGGTCGTTGTAGAGAGTGGCTGTGCCGTGTACGCAAACTGTGGCCAGGCGGGACTTGTCCCGACCTGTCATCACGGCGTCGATGGCTTTTGTCAGTCCGTCGCCTTGCGGGGAAGGTGATACGTTGTGGTAGGCATCGTTGCAGGTGGTTCCGTCCAGGAGTTGCCAACTCTCTCTGTCGGAGGTCTTCGCGAAGACAATGGTGGCTGCTGCTTCTCCGGGGTTGAGGCCGTTGCGCTCGATGTCGAATGGTCGGCAAGGCTCTTCCGAGACGGCCTTGAGGCTCTGAAAGCCCGATACGATGAACTTGCTCTGTACCTCTGCTCCCACGACGATGGCGTAGTCGTAGATGCCCTCCGAGAGCAAGCGGTCTGCGAGAAGTTGGGCAGAGAGACCGGAGACGCAGGCGTTGCAGACGACGATGGGCTTGGTGGTCAGCCCGATGGCCTGGGCGATGGCTTGTGCCGCTTCGGAGGGATAATAATGTGGGGTATCAAGCCACTCGACGTTGCCTTTGGTCGTGCTGACTATCAGGACGACTCTCTCGGAAGCGACATCAAGTCGGGTATGCGTGAGGGCTTCACGAATGGAACGTATGGCAATGGACTCGAAGAAGGTGTGTCCGTCGATGGCAAGTGCGGCTCTCAGCTCTTCGCTAAACAGAGATGCGGCGAATGGCTCGGGCAATCCCCACAACCCCTCATGGCGTTTCAGGGCAGAGCTGCCAGACAGGACAGCCCGGTAGTTCTGTTCCGTGGTGAACCCCAGAGGCGAGGTGATGTTGGTGGACAATACGCTGATCATACTTTTACCCTTCCTGCCAGAACTCAAAGTAGTTGTACCATTGTGCCGGATACTGCCGGACGCGCTTCTCAAGCTCTGCCACATAAGCCTTGGAGAGCTGCTTTATCTGTTCCTGCCGCGAGGCTCCTTTGTCATAGAAGAGCGGTGTGACGTAGATTTTATAGCTGCCCAGCGAGGTTTTCATCACGTTGACGGCAAGCACGTCGAGCTCTCGCATGGTCGCAATGGAGAAGGGTCCGAGCGGGAACCTTGCTTTGGCGCCGAGGAAGTCGTGCTCTATGTTTTTTGGCGAGCCATTGATGCGGTCGGCTGGCATACTGACGATTTCGCCACCTGCAAGGGCCTTGTCTATCTCGAAGAGGTGGCTCATGTCCGGACGTATGGCAATCATCTTGATGTTAGTGTCGGCAAACATCCGGTTGCGGTTCTGCATGACGGAATCCTTCTCGCCGGCAAAGACGAGGGCGTTGAATGCCTTGTCGCGGCTGATGAGCGAGTAGCCTGCTATCTCGTAGTTGCCGATGTGGGCGCTGAGCTGCACGAAGCCTTCCTTCCTCGTGGCGAGGCTTTGGAACTGTTCGTAGTTCTCTATCTGTACGTCGAACTTCTTGCCGGCATACATGGCGAACTTGTCGATGACGACCTGACCGAAGAGGCAGTGGTTGACGTAGGTTTTCCATGCGGACTTCAGCCTGCCGTAGCCGATGCGACGGCGGAAGTAGCGATAGGCGATGCTGCGGCTGGGGTTCAGGAGCAGGCAGACGGGTATGACGAAGACAGCCACGAAGGTGTAGAGCACCCGTGTGTCGATGTAACGGAGCATACGGATGAGCCACTTGTGCATCCATCCGTTTCCGTAGGTCGTGCCTGCCCACTGCTGTCCTTCTGTCTTCAACGTCTTAGCTATTCGGGGGCATTTACTTTCCGCTCGATGTAATCGCAGAACTGTCCGTAGGTATCCACGCCAGCCATTTCCTCGGCCTTTAGCTTGAAGCCGAAGTTCTTTTCCACGATGACCACAATATCCACGAGGTCGAGGCTGTCGATGCCCATGTCTTCCTTGAGCTTGGCTTGGGGATAAATCTTCTCCTCGTCAATCTCAAGGTCCTCGACAAGGAAGTCTCTTACTTTTTCTTCAATTTCGGTTCTGTTCATATCTTGTATTTATCAGTTTAGTCGTTTGCTGTTTGTTGTGTGGTTGCCTCTTCTTTCCTGCACACCATGATGCTGTGTCCCTGTCCCAGTCCGTCGTGGATGCTTTCTATCTGCAGCCCTGCCTGACGGACGAGGCGCCTCATGTCGTCGCTGTGGTACATCTTGCTGTTGCCGTTTGCAAGGGCTGTGAAGTAGAGGCTGGTCATGGTCAGGCAGAGGGCGGCTGGCTCGAAGCGCTGGCGGTCCCAGAACGTCTCCATGATGAAGAGACGGGTGTCTGTGCCCATGGCTTGCTTTGCACGACGGAGGATGCTGACGATTTCCTCTTCGCTGAAGCAGTCGAGGAACTGTGACATCCAGATGGCGTCAAGCCCTCCCTCTCGTTTGGGGAAGGAGGCCTTCTCGTCGAGCAGGTTGATGCCAAAGCCTTTGATGCGGTCCGCTCCAGGCTTGCCTGCGATGTTCTCCTGCATCATCTTTATCTGCTGCGGCAGGTCGAGGACGGTGACCTCCACGTCCTTGTCGTGACCGACGCATTGCAGGGCCCACTTGCCTGTGTTGCCTCCCACGTCGAAGAGGGAGCGGACACGGTGCTCCTCCAGGACGATGCGTAGTGCCTCGGGGAAGGACGAGTCGCTGTAGAAGTGGTCGAAGGCGAACCAACTGTCCTGCACTTGGCGGGGAAGGCTTGACAAACCTTCGTACAGGGTAGGCCAGTCGCCGAAGTGCTTCAGTCCGGCGGGACGGCCTTCCTTGAGGGCTTCCTCGAGGTGGAACCATCCGAGGTAGTTGACGTCGTGGTTGAAGTCGATGTTCACCCTCGTGGCGGGGTCGTTAAGCAGGAACCATCCCGTCTTGGAGATGGTGTAGCGGTCCGTTTCTGCATTGATGAGCACGGTGCCGATGCTGAGCGAGGCTTCCAGGAGGCACTTGACGGCATATCGCGTCAGCCCTGTCTTCTCGACTATTTCTGCCTCGCTGAGTCCGTTGTCGCTGTCGCGAAGCATGTCAAGGATGCCGAACTTGAGCATCAGCCTCGATGCCTGGAACACTATCGGACCCCAGGCAATGAATTCAGCCTGCCGCTGAGCCTCACGAGCGGAGAGCTGCTCGGAGGTGTACCTTCGCTTTATGTCTGGAAATAGATGCATAGTTTTATAATCCTTTCACCCTCTTATTCTCTTATTTTCTCAATTTCTTATTTTCTCAATTCCCCTATCACCAGTGCGCTGTTTGTGCCGCCGAAGCCGAAGGAGTTGCTCAGGACGGTCTTCAGCTCAGCCTCAGTAGTCCTCGTGGCAATGTTGAGCTTCTCGGAGTATTCGTCTGGATTCTCGAAGTTGAGGTTTGGCGCTACGAAGTTGCCATGCATCATAATGAGGGAATAGACAATCTCGCTGGCACCCGCCATCCAGCACTCGTGGCCCGTCATGCCCTTGGTGCTGCTGATGAGGGCGTGCTGTCCGTGGAAGAGCCGACCGAGCGCCATGGCTTCGTACATGTCGCCCAGAGGGGTGGAGGTGGCATGAGCATTGATGTAGTCGATGTCGGATGCTTCCACGCCGGCATCCTTCATGGCGCGTGAAATGGCAACACAGCAGCCTTCGTCGCTTGGCTGGCTGATGCTGACTGTGCCGTTGGACGAGAAGCCGTAGCCTTTCACCTCAGCCAGGATGGTTGCTCCGCGAGCCACAGCGTGTTCGTAGTCTTCGAGCACCAGTGCCGCAGCACCGCCGCTTGGCACCAGCCCGTCGCGGTCACGGTCAAAGGGGCGACTGGCTTTCGTCGGCTCGTCCATCCGCCTGGAGAAAGCGCCGATGGCATCGAAAGAAGCCATGCTGTAGTAGTTTGTCTCCTGTGCACCGCCGCACAGCACCATCTCCTGCAGTCCCTGCCGGATGAGCATATAGGCCAGTCCGATGGAGTGGCTACCGCTGGCACAAGCTGCACTGACCGTGAAGTTCACACCTTTCAGGCGGAAGGCCGTGCTCAGGTTCATGTTGACGGTGGAGTTCATGGACTGGAAGACGTAGTTCTGCCCAAGCAGTTCCGAGTCGCGCTTCTCCTCCATGATTCTGGCAGCCTCGATGACGTGCTTGGCCGACGAGTCGTTGCCGAAGATGCAGCCCACCTCGTTTGCCTGCAGATAGGCATCGTCGATCTGTGCCATGCGGAAAGCCTCGAGGCTTGCCATGTATGCATACTCCGCTTCCTCCGAGAAGCCGCGGCGCAGATGGCGGTCGAGCAGCCCCTTCAGCACGGGAACCTTCACCACGCCCGTCAGTCCGGACTGGTAGCCGTAGGTCAGCCGCTCGCGGTCCAGGATGATGCCGCTTCGCCCTTCGCGAAGCGATGTCTCCACCTCCGTCGTGCTCGTCCCGATGCTCGACCAAATGCCCATTCCGGTGATAACAACCTTTCTTACCATTTAGATGATGTCTGTGTTTATATAATAAAAATCGCGCAAAGGTACGAAATAAACGGCACACTACCAAATTTATCTGTACTTTTCCACGAAAATAGCTCTTAGACTAATGTCTAAAGACACAAAACGACGGCCCAAATTCGTGTATGTGTTCTTTTTGGATGCGGGATTCCCTTTGGGACGCGGGCATCTCCATAATAGGACAGCAAAATGCCACATGCTGCGCGACCCTGTTCTGGCAGATTCGTAATCCGCCAAATACGAGCATACGCATTTGCAATGCCAATCTCCAAAATCTTTACACTAAAACAATAAATAATATGAAATCCGCAAAACTACCCTATGGAAAGAAGTACGTGTACTTGTCGCCATAAGTACGTGTACTTATCCGAATAACTACGTGTACTTATCCCCATAAGTCCGTGTACTTATCTGACTACTTCCCCGAGGGGGGAGCAAGAGGTGCTTTGTGGATTATCATAATAATAATGCCTTGTAAGCCGACGTTTCCACGTCCTTCAAAACAAAGGCTCGTGCCTCGTTGACCAGCAACTCACGTTGCGTTGGCCAGTTACTCCTGTCTCGTTGCCCAAAGTTCCACGCCATTTTCCCCGAAAAACTATGCACGGATTATCAAGGATACATGCTGCGCTGCTATTCTTTTAACTTCCTCTCGCTCCAAGAGGCTTTGTAAAATACTGATAATCAGTGGCAGCGCGATTTAAGCGCATCTTCGCCTTTTGAGGTAACAACATCCCAGCGGACTCAAAAAAGCCGCTTAGAAGAGGTCGTGCCACGAACAATCTTGACATTTCCTCTATAGGGATGCTTCAGTTTATTGCTTCAGCTTCAGTATTCGGCGGACGCTCTGGTTGATGCGTTCCTCGCTGATGATGCCTTTGTTGACGGCGTCGATGACGGCATCGAAGGCCTCGACAAGATTCTTCGGACCCAGCACAATGTCAACACCCGCCTGGATACTGCCCACGGCAGCCTCAGCGCTGGAGTACTGCTGAGTGATAGCTCCCATCTCCATACCGTCGGTGATGATGATGTTCTGATAGCCCAGCTCACCGCGCAGCTTGTCTTGCAGAATGATGGGTGACATCGTGCTGGGAATATCTGAACCCGTAACCTTCGGAGCACCGATATGAGCCGTCATAATCATCTGGCAACCCCATTGAATGCCTGCCTTGAAGGTCACCATCTCACAGTCCAGCATCTCGGACCACGTCTTCTGAGTCGATGCGTAACCGAAATGCGTGTCGGCTTTCGTATCACCGTGCCCAGGGAAGTGCTTGATACAACCTGTGATGCCCGCATCCTTCAGGCCTTGCAGATAGTTGGTCACCATTGGAGCAGCCACCTCAGGCTTATCGCTGAAAGCACGAGGGCCAATAATGATGTTCTCTGGATTGGTGTTCACATCGGCAACAGGTGCAAAGTCGATGTCGAAACCGTAGCGCTTCAAATAAGTGCCGATGGTGTTGCCGCACTCGTAGGCATTCTTCGGGTCGCCCGTAGCACCGATGGCCGCCATCGACTCATACTTCTTCACGTCGAAGTTAGGATTGTTGGCAATGCGGGCCACGCGACCGCCTTCCTCGTCGATGCAGAGCAAAGGACTTCCGTTCAGAGCCCGTATCTGAGAGATTAACTTCGAGAGTTGGGTCTCGTTCTCGATGTTCCAGGCATAGAGGATGAGTCCGCCCACGGGATAGTTCTCATTCACTTTGCGCATTGTCTGGGTCACCTCAAGGATAGGATTCTCCTGAAGTTCAGCATAGGTGTTCCAGTGAATGGTGGTATCAAGCGTCTCCATGCGGACAAAGAACATCTGGCCCACTTTCTCGCGCAGCGTCATCTTTGAGAGGCGAGCTTCCACCTCATCCGTCGTCGAATTGGTCCCGTCATCGCCCGAGCAGGAGATTGTCGTAAGACCGCAAGTCAGGATGGCAGTCAGCATCCATAAGATTCTTTTCTTCATATCAGTTTAGTTTTAATGTATTCAACTTCCGCAAGCTCCGTTTGCCATGTAGATAGAAGGAGTCAGAAGTAGATAGAAGAAGATAGATGACGTTGGTTTTGCCGCTTGGCCTTGCCACCTGCCGTGGGTATCGTCCTCTATCTTCGCCGCTAAAAGCGGCATATCTCCTTTATCTTCTTAAATCTTCTTGACATACGAAACAGGGTGCAAAGATACAACCTTTATTCAAATAAATCCTTCAAAACCGCATTTATTTTCACTTTTACTTAAATAACTGAGGTTTCTGAAGTAATGAAACCCATGCATAGAAACGGCCTGAAAGGCCATCAGCACATAGCCCAGGGCATCGCCCTGGGTACAAGGATATGGGTAAACTCGCCCTGAAAGGGCATAAAGGGCGGCCTATCCTATGCAACACACTTACCCAGGGCAATGCCCTGGGCTGGGAGCTTGCTGGCCTTTCAGGCCGTCTTCAGCAGAATTCCCGAAACTTAAAATAATACATTGACCCCTTGCGACAAAATAAAAATGACCCCTGAAAACAATTGCTGTTTCAGGGGCTTTTTATAGTTTTGTGTTACGTCCTGATCGGCGGATTAACCCAAAACTTACAATTCACATGACAAAATTAACGAATTTATTCCGATGTTACGCTATGAGAATGGGAATAAAATGCATTTCCTGTGCTTTCATATATCCTAATGCACTGCTGTTGTTCCGTACAGGTGATAATTACACTTGTTACGAAGAAGATGCCATGACAGCAGCTGCGGTTCTCGAACTTACTGACATCTATGGCACTCCTGACAAAATCAGCGTTGCTAGATTTCCGCACCACTGCATCGATTCTTGCCTTCCTCGCTTGATTCGTGCTGGACACAGAATAGCTATCTGTGATCAGCTCGAAGCTCCGAATCCTAAGAAGCAGGCTCAAATGGAGTTGTTCACCAATGCGTGAACAATTCTTTTTTTTATACTAACTCACGGAAATCCCGTGAGTTTTTTTGTGTTTATAAAGGTAGTCTCGGATTTTTGTCGTACCTTTGCAGCAGTTTCAAGAGCAGAAGCCATTATATGATACAAGTATCAGAAGAAATGAAAGAACTGCGTTGAAGCGGCATGAAAGACTATCAGCACTAAGCCCAGAGCCGGTAACTTTCTGTCCTTTCAGGCCATTTTTCAAGATATGCGAATCTTAAATATTTTTATATTCAGCAAGCAACAAATAAAAAAAAATGAAAATGAATCGTATATTTATTACTCTTGTTATGTTACTTTGTGCTAATGTGACATTTGGGCAAAGTAAAGATACAATATCCATATCAATTGATGAAATAAAAGAAATGCCTCAGAAAATTATAAGTGCTTATTTCAAGCCAGTTTATTCTGGTATGGGTGTGTATTATCCTTTGATGCAATGGTATGCTTTTGAGAACAAGGTGGATACTTGGGATAAGGACGAATTAAATAAATTAAATGCATCTATATATGGATTTAAAGATGATCCAATTAAGGCTGTAGAATTTGCATTGGATTTTTGTAGGTCATTTGGAGAAAATGATTTTATCGAAAATTTTACAGCTATCGGATTTACGTCGAAAGAAATAGATGTTGTTCTGCGTTGTTATAGAGCAGAAAAGAAATGGAAAGAATCAAAAAATATCAATAAATGATGTTTTAATTCCATATTATTCTTTAGATGTATCTTATTCATTTTTTCTTTCGATGTAGAATCTTGTATAGTTTATTTTGCGAAACATCAGTATCATATTATGAATACGAAAATCATTCTCGCGGTCGTTCTTGCTATAGTTGTTGTAGCAGCTTGGGCTGTGAATGCACATCGCAATAAAGGTTTCAGAACTGTTTCATCTGATGATTTCGCTCAGATTATTAGCGACACGGCTGCCGTTCAACTGGTGGACGTGCGCACCAAGGGCGAATATGATGAAGGTCATATTGAGGGTGCTTTGCTCGTAGATTTCTATTCCTATAACTTCGAGGAGCAGGCGGCCGCCAAGCTCTCGAAGGAAAAGCCTGTGGCTGTCTATTGTCGCAGTGGCCGTCGCAGCGCGTCGGCTGCTCAGAAGTTGGTTAAGCTGGGGTACGAGGTCATCAATCTTGATGGCGGCATCTTGGCTTGGAGGCGCGCTAAGAAGTAAAGCTCGGCAGGCTTTTTTTGTATTTTATACATATCTTCAAAGAAAATGTGTATCTTTGCACCATATTCAAACAATAAAAGCTATTATTTTGCACTTCCGTGTAGATAATATGCTTTCCATAATTCCGCCATGAAGGCCGTTTAGTCTTATAACTTTATCATTGTCTAACAACTATAATAAACAAACAAATATGAACATGAAAAGATTGGTATTCTCTATGATGGCATTGCTGGCATTCGTAACTGTTGTCAGCGGGCAGATATACGAGGAGTCGTTGCCGAATCCCGACAACGAGCCGGCACCCGTTCATCCTGTGCCGAGCCAACGTCAGCTGCTATGGCAGGAAACGGAGTTCTACGCATTCTTCCACTTCGGCATGAACACTTTCACCAACGCTGAGTGGGGCAACGGCAGCGAGTCTGAGAGTAAGTTCGCTCCCACCAAGGTTCCTAATCCTCGTCAGTGGCTCGAAGCTGTGAAGGCAGCGGGGATGAAAGGCGGCATCGCCGTGGTGAAGCATCACGACGGCTTCTGCCTCTGGCCTACTGCCACGACCACGCACAGCATCGTGAACGCTGGTAATCAGAACGGGCGTGACACGAATATCCCTAAGGACTTTTCCGAAGCAGCCCGCGACCTGGGCATGAAATATGGATTCTATGTTTCGCCATGGGACCTGAACAGTCAATATTGGGGCGATGGTACGAGCAACTATGTCAACAAGGTGTTCTTGCCACAATGCCTGGAACTGGCCAAATACGGCAGCGACCAGTTTGAGATGTGGTTCGATGGTGCCACAGGTGGCGACCATGCCGGTTACTACGGTGGAGCAAACACCACCCGCACCATCCCCGATGCCTCTACCTATTACGACATCCCAAATCTGCGCGACACCGTTCATGCGATAGCTCCCAACTGCGTCATCTGGGGCGTGGGTGACGAGGCCCGCTGGATTGGCAATGAGGCAGGCTGGGCTGGAGAAACGAATTGGTCTATGGGTTGGGGTGAGAGCGGCAACGAATCGGGCTGGAAATGGCGTGCCGGCGAAAGCGATGCCAAGGCTACGAACAAGGGTTGGTTCTGGCATAGCGGTGAGAGCCCGAAATCCGCCAACGAACTGTTCAAGATTTATCTGGAAACCGTAGGCCGCAACGCCACGCTTATCCTCAATTTCCCGCCCAACCAAAGCGGCGAACTGCCGCAGGCTGACGTGACAGTGCTCCGGCAATTAGGATCGATGATCAGGCAACGCCTCGGCACAGACCTAATGGCCACCGCATCTTCTATCACTTCCTCTGCCACACGCGCTGTCGGAGCGAATCGGACATTCGACGTCGGCAACCTCACAGACGGCGACAAGGAAACCTATTGGGCCACCAACGACGGCGAGCACTCTGCCACGATTAACGTTGAGTGGGCAGAACCGCAGACATTGCACTATGTGATGCTTATGGAGTACATCCGCCTTGGACAGCGCATCCGCAAGTTCTCCATTGAGACCAGCCTAGATGGTGTGTCCTGGACCAAGTGTGCTACAACGACGACCACGGTGGGCTACAAGCGCATCGTGCCGCTGAACAACAGCACCAGCACCTATGGCGGAGTTGATGCTCGCTACTTGCGTATCAGCATCGAAGACAGCCGTTCCTGCCCGACACTACACACCTTGGGCGTATATTGATGAGTTTAATGGATTTAAAAGTTCAAGTGTTTAAAGGATGAACATCATGAAAACTAAATACACATCATACATTCTACGTTCTGCATTGTTTGTTAGTGCTGCTTTGCTGCCTTCTTTGGCTGCAGCACAGCACGTCACGTTTGAGAGTGCGGAGGAGTACCGGAGCCTCGGAGTCTATGACACCTGGGAGCAATCACCATTTCGTACAGGTGTCCTGAACGGCAGTAACTACGTGAAGCTGGTGGCAAACCCCGACATGGAGGAAAAGGAAGCTCCGGGCGTGGCCACCAACGCCAGCGAAATCGTGTTGGCCGTCCAGCGTTCGCGCTACGGCAGCAACACCTTTGGCGCACGTATCGACCTTAGAGAGCCCTTCTGTCTGGGCAACAGCAAGAAGTATGTACATGTATTGGTCAACAAGCCCGCAGGCGAAAATGCCAATGTCATGCTGATAGGCTTGGGAAAGCGACACGACTGGGAGGGTCAGGCTCCTGAAACTGAGCAGTTCTGGGTGACGGCTTCCTTGTCAACCCAAGGACAGTGGAACGACCTCGTGTTCCCGATTACGACCAACGAGTCTGTAGATATTCACAGTTTTGTCGTCGTACCTGATCTGGCATCGCCTCATCTGCGAACGACGGATTTCGTTGCTTTTATCGATGATATTGAGGTCTCCGACAGCCCCAAGCCACGCTATCAGATTATCAACTATCCGCTGAATTTCGATACGAACCAAGCACCCACACGCACCGACCGTGCACTCACGAATCTGACAATCACATCAACGGGCGAGAGCTCCAAGAATGTGTCCGTACCCTCAGCCACCGTCTATAACAACCTCACGGAGCAGGCAATGGTCTATGCCAAGGCCGGAGGCTCCGTTACGGTGAAGATGAATTATAAAGGGGCTTGGATGAGCGGCTACGTCTATGTCGATTGGAACAACGATGGTCAGTTCACACCCATCATCCAGAATAACAAGCCCGCCGAAGGTAGCGAGTTGATTAGCTATACCTACCTGAGCGGCTACAACAGCAAAGGTATTTCCCAAAGCAACGGCAACAGCGTTGTGAACGGCGTTATCACCTGTCCTGCCTTCATCATTCCTAAAGGGACACTGTCCGGCATTTACCGTATGCGCATGAAGGTGGATTGGGACTGCGCCGATGCCGGAGGCAACAACGACACGGGCAATCTGCTCACAGCCAATGGCGGTGCTATCGTGGATGTGCTGCTGAATATCCACGATGACAAAGTGCGCATCTCCGCCAACCAGCTCAATGGCGATGTCCTGACACCGGAAGGTGCAGCCTTGAGCGATGCACCGATACCATTCAGACAGCCAGTTACCGTCAAAATGGCTCCCGCACCCGACTTTACCTATACGGGCATCGTGATTACACACGGCTATAACCTCGACGGACCAGAGTTTGTGCGTGACAACAGGCAGTACAAGAGTGTTACCATCCCAGCTGCCTCGTTCAACAGGACAACACATGAGTACACCATCCCTGCCTCGTATATCGATGGCGAAGTACGTATCGAGGGCCTCTTCACACCAGGCGAGACTCCAGACCCCGGCAATAATGATCAGACTTTCACAGTCACATATAAGAATGGGGCAGACGGAACGTTTTATCAAAACGGCAGTGAGGTGGCAATTGGTCAGGGGTGGAAAGCTGCAGAATGGGTCTCTGCTGAGCCTGCTCCAATCGTAACGATTTCTAACAAAAGAAGTGATAACAGCTATGGCACCAACGGCTTTAATACAACAGCTTATCATTTAGCCAGCGACAGGATATTTACAATCAGCGTAGAGGACCCTTTTCTGATTACTGGCTATCGCATATACACTGCTGATGGCTGGGGAGCTGTTGTTACAACAGAGAATGGAGAATCCGAAACATTCAGCGGTGAAGCTACTTTAATAGTATCCGGCTTGAACACGAAATCCACATCTTTTACGACATCGCCCAGTCCCGCAGCTAATCTGAATAGTCCTATTATAGACATTTATATCGTGGACAGTTCAGCTGTGGGAGTGGGCGAGATTCGTAGCACCACCGGGCGCGTAGTCGGTTACTATTCTATCGACGGTAAACGCCTGCCTCAAGCATCCGCGAAAGGCCTTTACATCATGGATGGAAAGAAGGTTGTGAAAAAATAAGGAATGTCAGTAGTGGTCAAGCCACTTGAATGCTAAAAGAGAAGCCTTTTCCTGTCGTCTGCTCTTGACGGGGAAAGGCTTTTCTTTTAAGTTATAGATTGCCCTTTACAGGAAATGTTGTATCTTTGCAAAAGATTGCAAATCGGAAATTCTCATTTTATCAGCAAAACTGATAATAATATATTGAACTTCTATATAACTTTGCAGCAGAAAAAATGTTTAATCCCTAAAAACGGAAAGTTATGAAAACTATTTATGAATGTTCGCAAAGTAAAATGGTAAAATGGATTACAACCATTTTTCTCTTAGCTATGGTTATCGGTGTCCTGACAGAGATGTACTTTGTCTCCAAAGGGATGAACGTAACCGGTGCCATAATCGTATCTGCTATTCTGCTTGTTGTTGCGTTTTCATGTTTCCTCATCTTCCCCATGTACATTATTACCGACGATGAGGGAATCGGTGTTCGTACAATGCTAAGAACCATCCGAATACCGTACGAAAACATAGATCATATTGAACGTGTCGGCGAAGAAAATCAATTATTTGGTGCCAAGAACTCTGTTCATGTGATAAGCACAGGGGTTAAGAGAAATTTATTCGGCACGACTATCCGCCTGTTTGGGGTAGGTGGTGTGTTCGGGTATATTGGATGGTTCCGCACAAAAGGTATCGGCACCTTCCGCTCTTATGTCACTGACCCCAAAAAAGCTTTCCTGATTTACCGCAACAAGGGGCTGCCCATTGCAATAAGTGTCAGCGAACCAGACGAATTCATGCCATATTATATGAAAGGGGGAACGAAATGAATATTCTATATGACTTCTCTTCAGCACTTTTGCAAGCGAGGAAACGCAAGGGTGTTACGCAAGAACAGATAGCATTCTCTATTGATATTTCTCAGGCTACTTATAATGCGTGGGAAAGCGGCCATCGTATTTGTCCATACAAACACATCATTGGTCTCATCAATTATTTTGATGACGAACAGTTCACCCGTTGCATGCTCCGCATCTTGCTTTCTTTGCAACACAATATGGCGGGATTGAACAGGAAATCGGCATCCGAACTTACCACTTACTACATGAAACTCATAGCATTGCTTGCTGATGAATGTGCAGAATGGCTCAAAACATTAAACAAATAACATGATATATTGTTCTTATTGAATAGTAATTCTCATTTTATTTCGTACCTTTGCAGCGGTTTTAAGGATAACATATTATGAATACGAAAATCATTCTCGCAGTCGTTCTCGCTATTATTGTTGTAGCAGCTTGGGCTGTGAATGCGCATCGCAATAAAGGGTTCAAGACTGTCTCTCCTGAAGAGTTCGGGCAAATCATCGGCGACACGGCCACAGTGCAACTGCTGGACGTGCGCACAAAAGAGGAATATGAGGAAGGGCATATTGCTGATGCGCTCCTCGTAGATTTCTATTCCTATAACTTCGAGGAGCAGGCAACTGCCAAGCTCTCGAAGGAAAAGGCTGTGGCTGTCTATTGTCGCAGTGGCCGCCGCAGCGCGTCGGCTGCTCAGAAGTTGGTGAAGCTGGGGTACGAGGTCATCAATCTTGATGGCGGCATCTTGGCTTGGCAACGCGCTAAGAACTAAAGATCGGCAGGCGAAACCGTTGTGTGAAAGCTGCAAGCGGAAACGAAAAAAGAGGCCCTAAAGCCTCTCTTTTTTGGTAACCCGCTTGGGGCTTTTGGTAACCCGCCTGGGGCGCGAAGATAATTCTGCCAGCATCGCTATCAAATATTTGATAGCTACTTATTTATATTGGCAATCATCACTTTTTTCTATCTCAATTTTTATTCATTTTTTTTGTTGGTATCTCAAATTATACATCAAATTTGGGGTATTTTTAGCGAGATTTTTGTCCCATCGAACTCGTAAAGTAGAGTTGTTTGGGGTCTCATAACCTTAATTTTTGACCTTTTTCTTTGAGATTCGGACTGAATCCGTATTTTTTTCAGGCTGGTGATTTACGCTTAAATCTTGCCTTTTTTGAATTCCAAGCATCTTAATTATTGTTAAATCTTTCAAGGCTGTCGAAATATGTCGAATAGTGTTCGACAGATTGAGTCTGACCTTTGCGCCCCATTTTTTTAATTCGGTTTTTCTGCTTTAACTTTATCACAGAAAATGAGGCATTAACAATACGCAAAGAACACTTGTAATTCAGACGCAAAGGTAACAATAATAATTGTAAGTGACAAGCTTTAATGAAAAAAATATAGTTATGGCAAGAAGTTTTTTAAGTAGGAGCGATGAATTGTGGCTTTTTAACAATTTCTGCTCCAAAAGCAACGAAGATTTGGCCTTGCAATTGAACGAAAAAGTTTCAAAAGAAAACAAGGAACAAATCAATCGGCTTGAACAGATTCTGAAGGACGTTTCCCAAAAATCTGTCATCCGTTCTATTCAAAGTGAAATAGAATGGAGAAAATCCTTTAAGGGTATTACAACTAACTTTATTAAACACACCGCAAGAAGGCTGAAGCTTGGAAAGAAGTCCTTCGAATATCTTTCCAGAGTCAGCAGAGAGAAAGCTGTGGCCACTAATATAAAAAGGTGGCACAAACAAGCGCGTGTCGTTGAAAACCCTAATGACTGGCTGATTACGTTCAGGAAGAAAGAAACAAGAATTTGCTTGGTCGAGAATAAAGATGCTGTGAAGAAGATTAGAAATGCCATCTTCTACTTCAATCGTAACGAAAGCAATAATTATGGATTCTTCTTCACTTCTGAAATTATCCCAAATGAAAAACTTCTTAGAGTTGTTGCACTTCCTCTAAATAAATAAAGGTATGGAGAAAAACACTGAAACAATAGAACTAACAAAAGAAACTCTCGAACAATTGAGAATCGCAATAATCGAGGAAGTGAAAAGGGACTTGAACAAGGAACTGCCATGTATTATCAAATCCATTTCATTCAAGGTAATTGGGAATTTGCTCGATTTCCCCTTGACTGTTAAACAGGTCTCTATCCTGACTAAGCGGAAAATCAAGACGGTTTATAAAATGTGCGACAGAAAGCAGATTCCCTTTACTAAGGTTGGAAAAACTGTATACATAAACATCCGAGACATAAATAGGGAACTTATTCTGGAAGACGACCAGGATGAGTCACTGTAACTTGAATAACTAAGTCCACCTGAAGCCCATTGGGAAATGCGCTGAGGGTGGCAATTTAAGAACATACATTATAACTTACATATATGGAAAACGGAATCATTACAACCAAAGACGTGCAGGACAAAATTATTGTCGTGCGTGGAAAGAATGTTTTGCTTGACAGAGACGTTGCTGCGCTCTATGGCGTTGAAACGAAAGCTATCAATCAAGCTGTAAAAAACAATCCTGACAAGTTTCCTGAAGGATATCTTTTTCAGCTAATTAGCGATGAGAAAGAAGAGGTGGTAAAAATTTTTGACCACCTCAAAGTAATTAAGTTTTCCCCCGTTCTGCCTACGGCATTTACGAGTCGAGGGTTATACATGTTGGCTACAATTTTGAAGTCAAAAAGGGCCGTGGAAACTACCATTGCCATCGTTAATACCTTCGCTAATGTGCAGGATTTGGCAGGTACTGTCGAACAAATGCAGAACGCGCCGGATGGTGAGGACTTGCAGAAAAAGCTACTCCAAAAGACGGGAGAACTCATGGGGGAAATCATCGGGCAGAATCTCTCCACCAAAGCCATTGAGACGGAGATTGAGCTTAACTTTGCTGTCGTGAAGATCAGACATAAAATAATTAGAGAAGTATCGGAGGATTAGCATGGAAAGGAAGATATACTATGTGCAGCCGAAGATTGCCACTAAAATCGTGGAGCTGCAGGTGGAACACGCCCTGCCGGTGAACATCATCGTCGGTGAGTGTGTGGGTAATCTGACTTCCATCACCTTTGAGTACGAACTGATAGACTATTACATCATGGCATGGCTCGTGAACAAAGGTACACAGTTTTATACAGAACTCCCAGCAGAGGAAATACTAAAGGACGATGATTAAGCAATCTGACATAGACAAGGTTCTGGACGCGGCCAGCATTGTCGATGTCGTGTCTGACTTCGTGCAACTGAAACGTGCAGGAGCCAATTTTAAGGGGTTATGCCCTTTCCATGAAGACAGTACGCCATCTCTTTCCGTTTCGCCTGCAAGAAATATATACAAGTGTTTTGCCTGCGGCGAAGGTGGTACGCCTGTGAACTTCATCATGAAGCACGAGGGGATGACTTTCCCCGAGGGCATCAGATACCTGGCTAAGAAATACGGCATACAGATTGAGGAGTCTGTGCCTACTGCGACGGAACAGGAGGAAATGAGGCTGAGGGAAGCGATGTGGATTGCCAATGACATTATCTGTAAGGAATACCATCGACAGCTCCTTTCACACAAAGAGGCGCAGGCATACGCTTACAAGAGATGGGGAAAGGAGTTCTGTGAGGAAACGGAGATTGGTTACTGTCCTCCTTTCTCACAGCTGGTTCAAAAGGCTGGCATCAGCAAGGAGGTGGCCGAAAAGCTGCACCTGGTAGGTGAAAAGGGATATGATGTCTTCGGCGGGCGTATCACTATTCCCATACGCGACCGCCAGCATCGTATCATTGGCTTTACAGCAAGGCTCTTTGATGAGCCGAAGACAAAAGCAGGAGAGACTGACAAAGAAAAGAATTCGCGTAAGTATATGAACAGCAGCGACAGTCTCATATACAACAAGTCGAAGTCTATTTTTGGCATTGACTTGGCTTGGCGAGAAGCGGCAAAGAAGGAAAGGTTCTATATCGTGGAGGGTGCGCCTGACTGTATGAGGCTGCACATCATAGGTGTCCTGAATGCGGTGGCTCCGCTTGGCACGGCCTGGACGGAGGAGAATCTTTCTACCTTGAAAAAGGTGGCAAGGCATCTGTGCTTCCTGCCGGATGCCGACCCGCCCAAACCTGGGGAGAAGTACGGCCCCGGCATCAAGGCTGTGATTAAGTCGGGTGAAGAGGCCATGAGGCTTGGCTTCAATGTGTCCGTCAAGCAGATTCCTGTCGGCAAGGAGAAACAGGATCCTGACACGTTCTGCAAGAACAGGACGCTCTTTGACGGACTGGAGGAACAGGACTTTATCCTTTGGATGGCTGACCTGCTTTTCGAGGATGGGATGATTGATGCAGAGAAGGGAAAAGTAATCAGGCAGCTCTCTTCACTCATGGCGACCATGGAAGATGATACAACCATGGAAATGTACATCTCCAAGTTGACACAATATGTCGGCACAAAGTCGATGTGGAAGAGGGAGGTGGACAAGCAGCGCAAGATGGCTGCGGAAGAGGAGGAGAAAGCAAAGGCTGAAAAGGAGTCTGCACTGTACAAACAGTTTGGCTTCAATGTGGTGAATGACAAATACTATTACTCCATCTCTGAAAATGGTGGCAGTTATGTCTGGAGTAATTTCATCATGGAGCCGCTTTTCCACATCAAGGACAGTGTCAGCCCCCGTCGTATCTATAAGCTGAAGAATATGTTCGGCACAGAGGACTTGATAGAGATGAAACAGGAGGACTTGGTTTCCCTGGTCAAGTTCAAGCAGCGCATCGAGGGACTTGGCAACTTCATCTGGAAAGCGACGGAGAAAGAACTTACCAAGCTGAAGTCGTTCCTCTATGAGAAGACGGAAACAGCCATCATGATTACACAGCTTGGATGGCAGCGGCAGGGATTCTTCGCTTTCGGTAATGGCGTGTTCTATGATGGGCATTTCCTGAAGGTCGATGACTACGGCATCGTACGCATCGAGGAAAAAGGGAATTTCTATCTGCCTGCCAACTCCAAGATTTTCCGCGATGACATCAAGCTCTTCCAGTTTGAACGCCGATTCGTGCATCTTGGATATTCGGCTGTGTCGCTAAGCGACTACTCGGAACAGATCTTCCGTGTGTTTGGGGACAATGGACGGGTGGGATTCATCTTCTTTCTCGCCACTTTGTTTCGGGACATCGTGACTCGCTCCACGCGCTCCTTCCCTATCCTGAATCTATTCGGGCCGAAAGGCTCGGGCAAGTCGGAGCTGGGACATACACTGATGGCTTTCTTCATCATCGAGAATGTACCACCTAACATCCAGAACTCTACATTGCCGGCCTTGAATGATACGGTGGCGGCTGTGGCGAATGCCTTGGTTCATATCGATGAGTTCAAGAACTGCCTTGACGTCAATAAGAACGAGTTCCTTAAAGGTCTGTGGGACGGCACTGGACGGACGCGCATGAACATGGATCTGGATAAGAAGAAAGAGACAACCGCTGTGGATTCGGGCGTCATCCTCTCGGGACAGGAAATGCCCACTGCGGACATCGCACTCTTCTCGCGTCTCATTTTCCTTTCGTTCTCCAGCTCTATTTTCTCTGATGATGAGAAGAGGAATTTCATGGAGCTGAAGAGGATGAGGATGCAGGGAATGACACACTTGACGCTGGAACTGCTGAATCTGCGCAGATATATCGAGGCGGATTATCCTGCCGTTTATCAGCGGACGATGAGTGAAGTGTCAGATTTGCTATGGGATGTGCATATTGAGGACCGCATCATGCTGAACTGGGTGGCACCATTGGCGGCGTTCCGTACATTGGAGGCGTATCTTGACACGTCTCTATCCTACAAAAAGATGCTTACTGTCTGTTCGATGGGCATCAAGTTTCAAAATGCTCAGTGCAGGCAGAACAATGAACTGGCTGCATTCTGGAACATGGTGCAGTATCTGGTAAGCGAGGGAGAAATCATTGAGAATGGGGATTACCGCATTGAATACTTGCGACATCTGAAAACAAATAATGATTTTGAATATGAATGGAACGAGACAATACCTGTGCTCTTCATTCAGAAGTCACGTATCTTCATGCTCTATAAAAAGTTTGGCAGGCTGGTTGGAGATACTTTGCTGCCGGAAGGCTCTCTGAAATACTACTTGACACACTCCAGGGAATACCTCGGGGAAAAGGCTTCTGTCAAATATACGGTTTATCATAAAGGCTTGGTGCAGTACCAGAAGGAGGGGAACACCACCAAGGAGGCTAAGACAGTGCAGCGCTCCTATTGCTTCAACCTGAAACTGCTGGCTGAGAGATATAACATCAACCTGGAGCAGGAGAACAGTCATAACAGACAAGATTCTGATGATGATGATGAAAAACAGGAACAGAAGAACAATGAGCCTAAACAAGAGGAATTCAATTTCAAATAATCAATCTTCTCTTCTTTAGTCATATTCCAACTGTAGTTAATCTGTGGCTGTCATCTGTCGTGAGATAGATGGCAGCTTTTTTGAAAAATTTCCTCGCGTAAAAATTGAGGCAAAAAGGGGCGCTACCTTTGCTACTTTTGTTACCTATTATATTTCAATGAATTATATAGTAAATATCTTGTTTACTTTCTGCTACGTTTTGCTACCCAAAATGACCTCTGTTTACTTTCTGGGGGTTTTGCTACCTATTGGGATATTGGTAGCAATACTTACTTTTTCTTATATTATTGATTTTTAATAATATATAAGGTTATAAAAATTGGTAGCGGTCGTAGCGCATAGGGATGTGTCTCGTGCGCGAGGATTATTTCTTTTTAATTATTTTAGCCAGTCTTCATTCAGTCCTTTATTCAGGAATTCACCTCCATTAGAACCATTTTCTTTATTATTTTACATAAAACCTTGAAAAGATGCTTTACTTACAGTGAAATTCACTACTTTTGCATTGTGCTTCGCAAGATACACGACATTTTGCTCAAATTCCATCTCGAACTAGCACCTCGGCAAGGAGTTTAACGAGCAAAACTAAATACGTTTGGAGTGCGCACTCTTTTCATAATCGGAAGTAAGTGCAAACCTGCTGAATGAAGTAATATGATAGTACTAACTTTAAAACCAAAATAATTATGAAACGAGGATTTCTTTTCTATTTGACATTGTTTTCATTTACTTGTTTTAATGTTTATTCCCAGAGTGATCGAGATTTAAGATCTGAAGTAGATAAAGCAATGGGATTAATAAATCAATTAGCAGCCATAGAAGACAAAAGACAACCATTTGACAACGGATTGTATTGGGAATTAAACAATGGTGTCTTAACCATTTCAGGTAATGGCGGATCAACTAATTGGTATAGTAGACCATGGAAGTCTTCAAAGAATGAGATCAAAAAAGTAATTATTCAGAATGGTGTAAGAACTATAGGAAAATGGGCTTTTGAAGAATGTAGCAATTTGTCTACTGTTACAATTCCACAATCTGTTACTTCCATTGAGGAATATGCTTTTTCTTCTTGTCCTAATTTAAAGTCAATTGTCATACCAAATTCTGTAGTATCAATGCCTCGTGAAGCAATGTTTAAAGCAAAATTGGAATCAATTATAATTCCATATTCTTTGAAGCACGCTATTCCTTATAACGTTAATTCTATCTGTATGCCTTTTTTAGGTGGTACAAATAATTCGACATATTATATTGTTAAAGAGAATAGTCAATTGGGATTACAGGATATAAACAAAAATTGGATAATTCCCCTTACTAATAAGTATTCTGAAATACAACCGTTAGTAGACAATTACTTGTTGGTACAAAAGAATGGTAAATGGGGTCTAATAACTTTTGATAATAAGGAAATTGTACCAGCAGAACTAGATGCCCTTGCACAATGCGGGACGGGTTTCCTTCGTTTCAAGATAAATGGCTTTTGGGGCGTGATGAACTATGCAGGCAAAATCATTATACCTACCGACCGCGGCTACACTAAGATTGGCGACTATGTGTCGTTTACGAAGCGATTCCCCTAC
>OMSJ01000049.1 GCA_900313705.1 uncultured Prevotellaceae bacterium | reverse complement strand
AGTGCCTTCCTGAGCACGAAGAGCGCGCGGGTGAGGTCTTCCTTCTTGAGGACATAGGCCAGACGGACCTCGTTCTTGCCGGCACCGGGCGTGGTGTAGAAGCCTGCGGCGGGGGCCAGCATGACGGTCTCGCCCTCGTAGTTGAAGTCGCTCAGGCACCAGGCACAGAACTTCTCGGCATCATCGACGGGCAGCTTCGCTACGGTGTAGAAGGCACCCATCGGGATGGGACTATAGACGCCAGGTATGCGGTTCAGTCCGTCGATGAGGCATTTGCGTCGTTCCACATATTCGTCATAGACTTCGCGCCCGTATTCCTCGGGCTCGTCGAGGCTTGCTTCTGCTGCAATCTGTCCGATGAGTGGGGGACTGAGGCGTGCCTGGCAGAACTTCATGACGGCCTTGCGTACCTCCTGATTCTTGGTGATAAGGGCGCCGATGCGGATGCCGCACTCGCTATAGCGCTTGCTCACGCTATCGATGAGCACCACGTTGTTCTCGATGCCCTCCAAGTGGCAGGCGCTGATGTAAGGGCTGCCCGTGTAGATGAACTCGCGATAGACCTCGTCGCTGAACAGGTAAAGGTCGTACTTCTTGACCAGGTCGCGTATCTGGTTCATCTCGCGACGGGTGTAGAGGTAGCCTGTCGGGTTGTTCGGGTTGCAGATGAGGATGGCACGTGTCCTTTCGTTGATGAGTTCCTCGAACTTTTCCACCTTCGGCAGCGAGAAGCCTTCGTCGATGGTCGTCGTGATGGTTCGGATGACAGCACCGGCCGAGATGGCAAACGCCATGTAGTTGGCGTAGGCAGGCTCCGGCACGATGATTTCGTCGCCCGGGTTCAAGCAGGCCAGGAACGAGAAGAGCACCGCCTCGCTGCCGCCGCTTGTGATGATGATGTCGTCGGCTGTGAGGTTGATGTTGTACTTCTTGTAGTAGTTGACCAGCTTCTTCCTGTAGCTCAGATAGCCTTGGCTGGGGCTGTACTCCAAGATGGTGCGGTCGATGTTCTTGATGGCATCGAGCGCCGCCTTGGGCGTAGGCAGGTCAGGCTGACCGATGTTCAGGTGATAGACGTGTATTCCTCTGTCCTTTGCAGCGTATGCCAAGGGAGCCAGCTTGCGGATGGGCGACTCGGGCATCTCAACGCCTCGTACGGATATTTGCGGCATAAAGGGATTTACTATTTAATGATTTACGATTTACCATTTCTCATTCCCCCTAAAGGGGGATAGAGGGTCTTTTCGCGTGCAAAGGTACAACAATTAAGTGAAAAGTGAAAAGTGAAAAGTGAAAAATTTGCTATCGCTGTGCCCTGCTGCAAATAATTCCTTGTTCTTCATCCTTCGTTCCTCAATTTTTTGTACTTTTGCAGCAGTAAAAGGATTGAGAGATAACATGCAGCAACAGATTCTTCACCTACTATGCACAGCGGGCACTTGCAAGCTCCACTTCTCCGGGCACGAGCATACGCTTCGGCCAGGCTGTTGCATGATAGCGATGGCAAGCCACGTGGGGCGCATCGAGCCTTCGGAGGACTGTCAGCTCTGCCAGCTTCTTCTGCCTGCCGAGCAGCAGGTGGACTGTATGCCCCACAGCAGCTACGGCACTTGCGGCTGGCTGCATCTGTTCATGCATCCCATCTTCCAGTTGGACGGTGATGCGCTTACCATCCTCCGACGCGACTTCGAGGATGTGGCTTTCCGCTTTGCTCATACGCCAGAGGCTTATCGCCAGGAAGCCGTCCTGCAAAGTATGCGTATTCTTTACCTCGATGCCATGAATGCCCATGCAGCTCTTTTCGAGCACGAAGAGGCGTCACAGCGGTCTGCCGACATCATGTCGCGCTTCATCCGAATGCTGGAGGGCGGCAGTTACAGGCAGCACAGAACCGTCGCCTACTACGCTCAGGAACTCTGCGTCTCGGCCAAGCATCTCCACAAGGTCTCCACCCAAGTGAGCGGTCGTACGCCAAGTTACTGGATTCAGCAGTTCACGGTGATGGAAATCAAGCATTTGTTGAAACACGGCAAACTCACGGCAAAGGAAGTCGCAGCAAAGATGAACTTCGACAATATATCGCATTTCAGCAGGTATCTTAATCGTTTGGGAGTTTAGTTGTTTGGCTGTTCAGGAGCCAAATGATAAAAAGTTCTATCGAAATGTGTTTTTTCTGGCCATGATAGGAGGATTTTGAAGAAAAAGCCGTAATTTTGCAACGAAATGAAGGAAGAGGTTATAGATATTAAGCCGTTTCTCATTCAAAAACTGAAGCAGGAACATTGTCTGTGGAGTTATGAGAACGACTCCATACAGGACATCCCCGATGATGTCTTGGTGGAGCTGGTAATGTTATATCTTGACATTGACGAAATCAATCTGCTCTTCCGTCTCTTCGACTACAAGAAGGTGAAGCGGGCATGGATTGAAAATGTGGTGGCTCAAGGTGAGCGCTACTATAACCTGAACTACTTCTTTGCCTGGTATTATTTTCATGCCAAGCAGCCTCGCAGCTATGTGAAGTCGATGGCAACTCGGCAACTCAACAAACGACTTGCAGCATGATTCCTCAATCCCTTGCACCACATACAGGCAGGCTTATCGAGGCGGTAAGCCGTTTGGAGTGTGTCAAACCTTTCGTGCTTGTTGGAGGGACGGCTCTTTCTATTCAACTGAAGACTCGTCAGAGTGAGGACTTGGACTTTATGCGTTTGCAGCAGGGGAAGAATGACACATTAGACATCGGTTGGCCTGCAATACAGCAGGAGCTTGCAACAATTGGAGAGGTTCTGGACGTTCAGGTGGCAGGTTTCGACCAAGTACTTTTCATCGTTGATGGGGTGAAGATTTCTTTCTATGCTGCTCCCCGCAAGCGGATTGCGTCGATGCGAGAGATTCCGTACTTGAACAATATCCGATTGGCCGATGTGGAGTCAATCGGAGTGATGAAGATGGAGGCGATGATGCGTCGCAGCAAGTTCCGCGACTACTATGACATTTACTCTATCCTGAAAAATGGTGCAGACATCCACAAACTGATTCCAATGGCACTGGAACATTCAGGACACAAACTAAAGACAAAGGGCTTGATGGCAATGCTGACGAATGGTGATTTGTTCCGCAAGGACGAACAATTTGAACAATTGCAGCCGGTATATGACGTTAATGCCAGAGATATTGAGGAATATATTAAGAGACTGCTGTAAATGGGCTTTCCCTCTAAAGAAAGTGAAATTCTTTATCACGACAGGCTTATAATTCAAGAATTTTGTCTATATTTGCATCAAGTTTAACGAAAAATGGTACGCCAATGGACAGATAAAAGATAATTGGCGCGAAGCGCGGCTTGTAGAAGTGGGTTCTTTTAACAGGGTACATACATACACGAAATGGATTGGGACTCGTTTGTCAACTATAATGTTCTAAACATGGTACGCCTAATTTACCAATTAGGTTAGCCTAGTTGGGCAACTTGGCACGTCTAAACGGTCAACTACACAGGGGGTGTTGGGCGAAATTATGGGGGTTGTTTGGTTAAAATACAGGTGAAATTGAAAAAATAGTTTTATTAAATTGCCAATTAGCCTACATGCCTACATAAACAAGGTTTAAGTTCAAGGCGTTCAATGGCTTAAGAAAAATAGAGCCTACATATTTCCTACATAAAGCCTACATGGTACCTACATAAATTGAAGTCCGCGACTACAATCGCGCCTTTGTTCTAGAGAATCAAAGAAATCGTCAAACTGTAAATGGTTCATGTAGGCTTTTTTGACTTTTTGCGTTCTTTAATTATGTTAATGCTCGTTACAAAGGTGCGATTATCTTGCAGAAAGGAAATATTGGTAACAGGTTGCGAAATCTGGGCTTGGCTATATGCGTACATTATATGTACCTTTGCGCCCAGAAAGTAAAGGTGAAAAAGTGAAAGGGTGAAAAGGTGAAAAGGTGAAAAAGAGAACCTCATCCTTTCAACTCTCTTCAACTTTTCAACTTATCAACTCTTCAACTTTTAATTTTATATGTTATGCAAATCCGTACATTATTTCTTTTGGGCGCAGGCATCATCAGCCTTAACCTACAGGCCGAGACACAGAACGAAGGCATTCAAGACACTACCAAGATGAGCGAAGTGGTTGTAACTGGCAGCCGCGAAGCTACAGACATCCGCCATCTGCCCATGACGGTCAACACCATCGGTCGCGAAAAGCTTACAGCCAACGATCGAACCAGTGTGCTTCCCACCATTATGGAGGAAGTGCCGGGCGTAATTGTCACCAGTCGTGGCATGATGGGCTACGGTGTAAGTACAGGCGGTTCGGGCAGCATCAATGTTCGCGGACTTGCCTCCGGAACTGCACAAATGCTGGTTCTCATCGACGGACATCCGCAGTATCAGGGCATTTTCGGTCACGGCATTGCCGACAGCTACCAGACGATGATTGCCGATAGGGTGGAGGTGCTTCGCGGCCCTGCCAGCTTGCTTTACGGCAGCAACGCGATGGGCGGAGTGGTGAATATCGTTACACGCTCCTTGCCCCCTGTCGCTGGTTCCAAGTTTTCCCAGCACACCACCATCAATGCAGGTGCAGGAAGCTACGGAACAGTACAGGTGGAGGGCAGCAACCAACTGCGCATCGGGCGCTTCACGAGCACCGCTGCCGCTCAGTACCAACGCTCCGACAACCACCGTCCCAATATGGGCTTCGAGCAGTACGGCGGTTTCCTGAGCCTCGGCTACCAGCTGTCCGACCATTGGGACGCTAAGGCGATGGCCGACATTACGCATTTCAACGCCAGCAACCCCGGAACTGTCACAGCTCCAATGTTTGATAACGATCAACGCATCACGCGTGGCTCGGCCAATCTTGTAGTGGAGAACCATTATGACAAAACAAGCGGTGCCATCAGCATCTACAATAATTATGGCAACCATCATATTGACGATGGTTACAAGCTTGGTGCGAAACCGACTGCCGACTACTTCCGCTCTCGCGATGCAGTCGCTGGTGTCTCTTTGTATCAGAGTGTCCAGGCAACTAAGTCAACCCGCATCACAGCAGGCTTCGACTACCAGCACATCTACGGACACGCTTGGTATCAGGATAAGGTGACAGGTGCAACCAATTTGGCAGGTCAGCGGAAGATGCAAAGCACCCGTGATCATGCGGACGAGGTGGCGGGCTATGCAGATGTGCGTCAGGAGATTACGAAGTATGTGACACTCAATGCAGGTCTTCGCTACGACTACCATACCACCTCTGGCGGCGAGTGGGTTCCACAGGCAGGACTTGTCGTTCGCCCCATCGAGACAGGCGAGTTCAAGTTCATGTTCAGCAAAGGCTTCCGCAATCCGACGAACAAAGAGAAGTATCTATACAAGACTGCCAACGAGGCACTCCGTCCAGAAAGTATGCTCAACTATGAAATCAGTTGGCGGCAACGCCTGCTTGACGGTCGTCTCACCTACGGTATCAACCTCTTCTATATTGACGGAAGGAACATGATTGTTTCGTTGGTTCCCATGACTCCGTTTGTCAATTCCGGCGAGTTCCGCAACAAGGGCGTGGAGGTTGAAGCGGCTTGGAAGGTCAATGACCATTGGCGACTCTCAACCAACCACAGCTATCTGCACATGAGCAAGCCGTTTGTCGGTGCTCCTGACTACAAGGGCTACATCGGTGTCGACTGCGTTTATGGTAAGTTCACAGCATCCGCTGGCTTCCAGCAGCTTGTAGGCCTCTACACGCAGGCGGTCAATCCTAAGACATACGAGCCGGATGTGATAAAGGAAGATGCAGTCTCCCTGCTTCACATTACACTTGGCTATCGTGTCTGCCGTCAGCTTAAGCTTTGGGCAAAGGGTGAGAACCTTCTTGCTCAGAAGTATGAAATCAACGATGGCTACCCTATGCCTAAGGCAACCTTCATGGGTGGCGTGACGCTGGATTTCTAAAGGAATCTCTATTCAAACAGTTTGTCGTCCAGGGGCTTTACCTTGAGGCTTCGCAGGTGAGTAATGTCGTTCGAGGGTACGCAGTCGTGGTGGAAGAGCCACCAGCGGCCCTCGTAACGGATGATGCTATGGTGTGTTGTCCAGCCAACGACAGGCTGAAGCAGTTCGCACTTGAAGCGGAAGGGGCCGTAGGGATTATCGCCTACAGCAAGGCAGAGCAAGTGGCTGTCGCCCGTTGAGTAGGAGAAGAAGTATTTGCCATTTGCCTTGTGCATCCACGATGCCTCGAAGAAACGATGCGGGTCGCCCGCCTTGAGAGGCTCACCTTTCTCATCCAGAATGATGACAGGACGCGGAGCTTCGGCGAATTGCAGCACATCGTCGCTCATGCGTACCACAAATGAAGGCAAGGCAGGCACGTCGGGCGGACAGAAAAGCTCCGTCTTTTTGTCGGGAGCGGGGCCAAGGGAGACCCTGTTTCCTTTTTGCTGACTTCGTTGGACTAAAGTTTCTCCCCTTAGAGGGGGTCTTTGACTCTGATACCACTGCAGTTGCCCTCCCCACAAACCGCCGAAGTAGCAATAGATTTCCCCATCGTCATCCTTGAAGACGCAAGGATCTATGCTGAAGGAACCTCTGATGGGATGTTCCTGAGGAATAAAAGGACCTTCGGGACGTTCAGCAATGGCTACGCCAAGATGGAAGACACCATTATAGTCCTTTGCCGAGAAGATGAGGTAGTAGCGGCCGTTCTTCTCCACTACATCGTTGTCCCACATCTGCTTCTCTGCCCAAGGCACTTGATCAACATCGAGGATAACACCGTGGTCAGTAACTTCGGCTTCAAGGGGATTGCCTGAAAGGGAAAGCACATGGTAGTCGCGCATCTGGAAGTGACCGCCGTCGTCGTCGAAGGCAGCACCCGTCTCGATGTCGTGTGAGGGGTAGATGTAAAGACGGTTGTTAAACACATGGACCGAAGGGTCGGCCATATAATCGCTGGGGAAAAGATACCTTGTTTTCATGATTTACATTTTATTATAAGTAGATATAAGTAGATAGAGGAAGATATGCCGCTTGCAGCGGCGAAGATAGAGGACAATACCTTTTTCAACTGCCGAAGCTGTCGTCTTTTATCTACTTCTATCTCCATTTATCTTCTTTTATCTTCATTTGTTTCGTTCTTCTATTTCTTTGTTGATTTCATCGAGCCTCTCGTCTGTAAGGGGATATTTATAGATAAGACATCCTACAACAATAAGCAGGACGGCTGGAATGATGCATGTGAACCACAGGATTGCATTTTGTGCAGTTGCCTGGTACTCATTCAGTTTGGTGTAGTAAGCATTTACCGGCGCACTTATGAATGATGCAAGGAATACCACTACAAAGATACTGAGCACCAACTGAAGGCACTTGTTAGCCTTGAACTCGGCAAACATTTCGCTGTATGTGACAGGCTTCTTAGGTGTTGTAGCGATTCTTTCCTTACAGCTCAAGAAGCAAAGAAGTAAAAGGACAAAGCCGACGATGGCAAAAATGCACGTTACCGTAAACCATGCGATAGGCTCGGTAGGCAGGGCAGACTGTTCACTCGCCAGGTTAAAACCAATCATTCCCATCACCAAAGGAGTAATCCAACCAGCTATTGAGAAGCCTGCCTTGAAAGCCACGCCAGCAAGGGCATTCACTGTGGCTGCCGGCCTGTTGCCCGTGCGATACTCTGCTTCTGTGATTACTTCAGGCACAAGCGCCCACATCAGAGAACCAACAAGAAGTCCTACTCCAGTCATAACCTTTGCAGCCTGAACGATGGTGTTGCAACTTTCAACATCAAAGAATTTGCCAATGGAGAACAGTATGGCAAAGCCAATGAAGCCGATTGAGAGAAGCAGATAATAAAGGCCTTTCTTGCCAAACCACTTCTTTAATATAGGAAGAGACGGCAAGATGATGAAGGCGGGAATCGTACCGATGGCCATAAATGTAGCTTGATTCCAGTCGATTGCGGTATGGACAACAATAGCAAGCCCGATAGGGAAACCTGCTTGAACAATAATCTGACCGATATTGGCGCATACCATTCGTGTGGAGGTAAGAATTAGCACTTCATCGTTGTCACGGGTCATACTTGCCATGATGGAACCATAGGGTATATTGACCACTGAATAAATCATGCTCAACACGGTATAGCTGACTGTGGCATAGACCAACTTCAAGCCCATAGACCAAGTCGCGGCCTGAGGAAGCATCAGCAAGCAGGCGGCAACAGTAAGGGGGATACCGCCGTAAAGAAGGTAAGCACGATACTTGCCCAACTTAGGATTGCGATTATCAATATATCGCCCAACTACAGGACTCCAGAAACAATCGATGAGTCGAACCGAAAGAATAAGTCCGCCTACGAAGGCTGGATTGATTTTCAATACTGTAGTAAGGTAAAGCATCAAGTAGCATGCCACCGTTTGGAAGATGAGGTTCTGCGCTAAATCTCCTGAACCGAAGCCAATGCGCTGCAACCACGAAAGGCGATAGAAGCCTGTTTTTTCTTTTATTTCCATTTTTTCCATGATATTTTATCTGCTGCTTTTGCAAAGATAGCAAAAATACACTAAGGCTGTGCGGAAACAAAAGGAAAAAGCACCATAATAGTGCAAAATGTGTTGTACTACATATTTTATTGCTATCTTTGCGGAAAGAATAAATGCAAAAACTAAACAAATATCACTATGACACGCAAACACATTACCTTCCTTTTCCTTTCGTCGCTAATCCTGTTGGCTTGCTCTACCAATGGTGAAAAAACCGTCACCTTCCAAAACGAAGGCAATCCCCTTATCCGCTCGTGCTACACAGCCGACCCTGCCCCTGTCGTCTTCGACGGACGACTGTATCTTTATACAGGTCACGACGAGTGCTTCGAGGACAGCGCGGGCTACGAAGGACTTTACGGCTTCAACATCACCAACTGGCTTTGCTTCTCGACCGACGATATGCAGACATGGACGGAGCACGGCGTTGTGCTCAGCCCTGCCGACTTCAGCTGGGCTTCGGGTGAGGCTTGGGCGGCTCAGGTGGTCGAGAAGGACGGCAAGTACTGGTACTTCGTCAGCACACAATGTGCCGACCCCAACTGCAAGTCCATCGGTGTGGCTGTTGCCGACTCGCCTACAGGCCCCTTCCAGGATGCTATCGGGAAGCCTCTCATTGTGGATAGTATGACACCCAATGCCCATCCTCTTGGCTGGTGGAACGACTTCGACCCAACGGTCTTTATTGATGATGATGGCACTCCTTGGCTCAGTTGGGGCAATGGAACTTGCTTCCTTGCCCGCCTCAAACAGAACATGATAGAACTTGACAGCGAGATTATGTCCCTGCCTATGGAGGACTATGTTGAAGGCCCGTGGCTTTATAAGCGGCGTTCGGAAGAGGGAAAAGACTGGTGGTACATTGTGTATGCCTCCGGGGGCAAGGAGGGAGGCGAGACCATTTCATACGCTATGGCTCCGGAAGTGACAGGCCCCTGGACGTACAAAGGCATGATTACAGGCACAGCCAAAGACAGTTTCACCATCCATCCGGGCATTGTCGATTTCAAGGGACACACTTATCTCTTCTACCACAACAGCACCTTGTCCCTTCACGGTTATGGTCCTGCCACAGGCCGCCGCAGCGTCTGTGTCGATGAGATGTTCTACAACCCCGACGGCACCATCCGCCCCGTCACCCAGACCTACGGCCTGCCTGCTTCAAAGTAGGCTGCCTGGTTTCGGCGATCCACAGAGTATATATATTTAGCAAGGGCACAATGTTATGCCCTTGCTAAATGTTCTCCCTTTTACGGGGAAGTTAGATGTGGTCTGTTACTTCATCTTGTCTGCCAAAACTTTCATCCAGTAGCCACCAATGACGCTGCGGGCCTTGAAGCCGACCATGCTGCCGGTCTTCGTGTCGTGCCAGTCGGAGATGGGCACGCGGCTCGGGGTTTCGTTGATGTACTTGTAGAGGGGACCGACGAAGGCCTGGAAGTCCTCGTCTGTATCGGCCATGGCTGCGGACCACATAATCCAGTCGCTCTTGGTGTAGTCCTTGCGGACATCGAGCGGCAAGCCGTACTTGTTCTGCTTTTTTAGGTAGTACTTCACCTCGGTCTGCATGGCACCATTGGGGATGATGTTGGTCTTCCAGAGCTTGTCCCAAACCATGTTGTACTTCTGGCTCCAGGTCTCTTCGCCAGCGCCATAGGCCAGTTCGTAGTGGTCGCCCACCTTTGTCTCCTTTTCCCAAGCGGCAGCCATTTCCTTTGCCTTTGCGTTGTACTTGCTGTAAACGTCGTTCAAGCCCTTCATCTTTGCAATCTCAGCATAGCCGGCTATGCCCATGATGGCCTTGATGGCGAGGTTGCAGTTGCCAGCCCAGTGGCCTGCGAAGTCGTCGGTGCAAAGTTGGTTGGCGGGGTGCAGACCGTTCTCCACGAGGTAGTCTGCCCAGGTGGTCATGATGTCGAAGTACTTATCGACGTACTTTGTGTTGCCTTCGAGCATACAGATGGTGGCAGCGAGGGTAATCATGTTGCCGGCTTCTTCGAGAGGCATGTCGCCGCCATAGACCTGACCGTTGGCCTTGGGATACTGGCCGAGGTCGTGTGCAGCGAAGGGCTTGGTCCAGCGACCGGAGAGGCTGTAGTCGAAGATGGACGTCATCATGGCCTTCTGAAGCTCAGGGTTGTAGGCCAGGAAGATAGGTGCTTCGGGGTAGGTGAGGTCAACGGTGTTGACGCAGCCGTTGGAGTTGTTCTCCTTCGAGAACCAGAGCAGGTTGCCGTCCTTGTCCTCGAAGAGCTTGTGGGCAGCCATCATGTGGCGGTACGAGCCGGAGAGAATCTCGGCATACTCCTTGCCGCCTGACTTCATGCCGTCGTCGTAGATTCTCTTGTCGAGGTCGCGGCAGCGCTGCATGATGCTGGCGTACTGGCTCTCCATGGTCTTGAAGGCCTGGAAGATGGTGACTTTGCCGCCGTGTGCCCAGTAGGCTTTGTAGCGGTGGAAGAAGTATTCGATGTCTTCGATTTCGTCGTAGCCCATCATCATGAAGCTGCTGGCCTTGTCTGTGGAACCGAAGTCGTGGGTGTAGGCAAGGGTGCTGCCTTCGTCTTCAATAGCGACTTCGCCGTTGATGGCGGGGATGTAGAAGTAGCCCCAGTCGATGCAGATGCCGTCGCCGGTCTTGGCGAGGATGGGCTGCTCGATGGTGCCGGTGCGGACGTACTTCACGCCGCCCTCTTCACCCATCGTAGTGTTGGTGCGCTGCTTCTCCTTGTTGACGGCAAGCAGACGGCTTGCGCCGAAGTAGATCTTTACGTCGTGCTTCTTCTGGTCGGTTGCCCTGACTTGATAGGAGATGTAGTTGATGGGCATGGAGATGAGGTCGTAGTCGTCGATGAGCATCGGCGCTGTGAAGACGAGGTCGAGCTCAACGGGACCGCAGGCGAAGGTGTAGTAAGTGTTCGTGGCGAGCACATCGACGCTCTTCTGCTCGGCAAGCTTCACTTCCTGTCCTTTGGGCTTGACGTTCTTGAAGAGGCCGAAGTCGGCGTAGGCACCGCCAGTCGTGTTGTGGCAGTGAGCGGCGATGGTGTTACTGCCACTCTGCAGAAGGCCCTTCAGGTCGCCGTCGAGGTGGAGCACCACACCGTTGACCCAAGTCTCGCCCGTGTCGGCCACCTTGGTGCCGTTGATGTAGAGTTCGAACACATCGTCGTGGCTGTACTGCAGGTAGAGGTCTTCCTGGAGGTCAGCATCGCTGAGGGTGACGTCGCGACGGATGTAGATGTCGCTGCCCTGACGTCCCCAGCGGCTGCGGATGTTGTCGCCTTCGCTGCCCCAGGCAGCCTTTTCTGTGCGCCAGGCGCTGTCGTCGAAGGAAGGAGCGGTCCAGCCTTCGCCGTTCTGTGTGTCGCGGATGACTTTGCCTTCCCATGCCTCTTCGTCGGACATTGGGGCAATGGCAGAGAGGATGTAGTTCTGCTCAGCTCCCAGGAAACGGTAGGGTGTGCCATCGACGTAGAGCAGGCCGAGGATGGGCTTCTGGTCGTTGGTCCAATGGCGCGTGGTGCCGTCGGTGAGTTTGTCGTACGGGCTCCAGATGGAGAAGTAGGGGTCGTTGACAATCAGAGGCACAGAGGGCAGACGCAGGTCGGTCTCTGCATAGGGTGTGAAGACGTCGGTCGTCTTGGTGCAAGCTGTGGCAGCTACTGCCACGAGCGCGGTGAGGATTAGTTTTCTCATAAAGTTTATAATTAATGTTATCTGAATGGTCTGAGTGTTCTGAGTGCTCTGAGTATTCTGAGAACTCTGAGTATTCCGAGTGCTCTGAGTATTCTGAGAACTCTGAGTATTCTGAGAACTCTGAGTATTCTGAGAACTCTGAGTATTCCGATTGCTCCGAAGCGTTTCGGCTTCTCTGGAGCCTCGGCTTTCTTTCACTTTCTCTGTGGCTTTTTCTCAGTACCACCGTGGTGGTACTGGAGTTTTCCCGTGGAAGTACTGGAGTTTTCCCGTGGTGGTACTGGCATCGTAACGCGGGGTGTTTCACCTCATCGGCGGGAATGCCGAGATGCGGAGCCTTGCTGCTCCCATGGGAATGAGCGTGATGTTCTCTGGCTTTCCGCGATGTGCGTCGGCATCGGGCAGTATCTGACAGAGTCCGGTGGCGTCCTGTCCCCAGCCTTCGACACGTGCGCCCTTGGCTTTCACCGAGATGGGTGTGCCGTCGTGGCTCCAGGGATAGTTGTTTTCGGGCCAGGGCTTGAGCTCAACCTTCATGCCGTCGAGGTTGCCACGAAGAGCGTAGTTCCACGGCGAGTCGGCGTAAATCTCGAAGGTCGGCCATTTGCTCGGGTCGGCGGTGGCTTGCCAGTGGCTGTCGCCGATGGCCGTCTTGCGGCTGTCCTTCTCTTCGTAGCGTTCCTTTATCTTCAGGCTCATGGTGAGCGGACCGTAGTTCACGGAGATGGAGTTCTTGTTGAGCGCCCAGATGCGCTTGGTCAGCCGCATGGGGAAGTGCAGGCAAACCTCGTCGCCCTCTGCCCACTGGCGGCTGATGCGGAGCAGACCGGTGCTGACTTTGCAGTCCACCGTCTGGCCGTTGACCGTGATGTGTGCGCCCTTGGTCCAAGTCGGGATGCGCAGGTAGAGCGGGAAGGTTGCCGTCTTCTTCTTGAGGCCGGAGACTTTCACCTTAATGTCTTCGCTGAAAGGATAGTGCGTCTGTTCGTCGAGCACGATGTCCTGACCTCCGGCCACCTTGAGCTTGGCGGTGCAGTCGCCGTAGATGAGGAGGGCAGCTCCGCCGTCGGCACTGGCCAGGACCATGTTCTCGGCATAGTACGGCCAACCCATCGAGTGGTTGTGCTGGCAGCAGCGGCTGCTGAAGGGGTTCATGCAGAAGAACGGACCGCCATTGTCCACGCCCGGATGATGGTTGTTGGCATCGGCTTGTACCTGGTTCGGACAGGTGAGGTAGCGCAGAGCCCGCATGTCCTCCGTCAAGGCTGCCGGGTAGTCGTTGAAGGCCACGTCCTCGAGGTTTTCCATCCAGAGGAGGTCGCCCGTCTGCGCCATGAGTATCTCGTCGCTGAGCATCTGCTCCACGAAGCCGCAGGTCTCGGTGCCCTGTCGCGGGTCGATGTAGCCATGGCGGCAGTTCTCATCGCTTCCAAACATGCCGCCCGGCACCTGACCGTAAATGCGGCGGATGAGCCAGTAGTTGTTGTATGTGGCCTTCAAAGCCTTAGGGTCGCCCGACACGAGGTACCATTCTGCAGGCTCGCGGAAGCACTCGGCCACGTTGACATTATGCCAGTTGGGCAGTCCGCTCTCTTGCATCCAGTTGGCCGTGCAGCGGTGTATCTTCTTGCAGAGCTCGAGCAGGAACGACTCGCCGGTGCGGTTGTAGAGCCAGATGACGGAGAGCAGGTTGTCGCCGCCTCGGCTGTTCTCCCAGTAGTCGCGCAGGAACTTCTCGTCGGGGTACTGGAGCTGCCACTTGTAGTAAGCGGTGAGGACTTTGATGACACGCTCGTCGCCGCACCACTCGTAGTAGTCCTGTAGGATTTGCAAAGCAAGCATGTTGGCCCAAAGCTCCCTTCTTGTTTCTTGCTCCTTGCCCCCTGCTCCCTTATGCTCGTTGACGGGACCGAGGAAACCGTCGGCCTGACTGCTGCGCAGGATGCCTTCTATCCAGAACTTCGTCTCGTCTATCATCGCCTTGTCGTTCAGTATGTAAGCAAGGTTGGCATAGCCTCGGAGCCAGTACGGCACTTCCTCCCAGCCGTGACCTCCGCCCGCTTCGAGCCACGCGTTGCCCTTCTTGTCGAGCCAGTCGCTGATTTCCCCGAGCTGACCGCTCAGGCCGTTCTTCTGCCTGACGAGCATCTCGCCTATCCATCCCCTGGGGACTACGGCTGCAGGGGGCAGCTTGATGAAAGGATTGGCAGGCAGCGGAGCGCGGTTGTTGACGTAGAGCGTGCTTGTGCGGCTGATGTCGGCTTGTGTCACCATGCTGGCTTCATCTGCCCAAAGCGGCAAATGGAGCATCATTACTGCCAAAAAGAGAGCTTTTTTGATGTTCATAATATATATATAATGTATTTAAGTTTCGGAAGTTATAAGATGCTCCGCGCTTAACCGCGCGCCATGGTGCTAAAGCATCCATGAAGTTAAATAGGAAGTTACGCCATGGAAGTAAAGCACTTCGTGCTGGACGATAGCCTTGGATGCTAGCAGCTTCGTTTACTATTGTCCATTTTAACTTCCATGAGTGTAGCGAATTAACTTCCATTTTTACTTCCATTTTTACTTCCGAAAGTTCAGTAATGTATATTTCGCGTGTAAAGGTACGACTTTTTTTGCCAAGATGCAAGCAAAGTTACTCTTTTTAGGCCTTATCGGTCTGATAAGACTTCGTTTGGTACGCAGGCGTCTCGCCCCACGGCTGGTATCTAACCGCATGTGTGTCTTGTGAGCCTCATGGGTAAGACAAAAAAAGCGGGCTCAGCTAAATGCCGAGCCCGCCTAAAGTGAATCAGTAAGAGTGAAGCTTACTTCTTGACAATCTTCTTGCCATTGATGATGTTCACGCCCTTCTGAGTCTTGCTCATCCTCTGGCCGAGCATGTTGTAGATGCCCTTGCTGGTCGGAGTGTTCGTCTTGATTTCGTCAGAGGTAATGCCCTTGATGGCATCAGGATCCACGTCACCGTTGCCGTAGTACTTGAGACGCCAGTTGTCCATTACAATCCAGTCACCGCCAGGCGTATCTTCGTCGTATGCCTTGTCGATACCAATGGCCACGTGACCGGGATCGTCAGCAGAGATGGTGAAGGCAAGCTTGTTCAGGTAGAGACCATACTGGAAGTACTCGTTAGCAGCCTGTTCGCAAGCAGACATGGGCTGGCCGCTGTATGTGCCAGGCATACTCAGACCTCCGTAGGTGAAGCCGATGCCGGGCACCTTGTTAGCTTCGATGTGGATAGGCATGAGAGGAATGGTCTCACAAGCGTCGGGGTCACCCAAAGAAGGACCTGCGAAGATGAGGGCACGCTGAGAGATAGGCTGACCGGCAAGGTATTTCTTCACGTGAGCATCCTCGATGCCATCGCGATAGTAACCCTGAACCTCGAGTACATAAGTACCTGCGGGCAGTGCTTCTGCATCTTCAGATGGCCAAAGCTCCTGGCTGTTGTTGAACTCTGTGCTGTTGTATGATTCGAGCACGAAGTTCTGGTGGTTGCCGCCACGTCCCCATACGTTGCCGTTGGTGAACATCCAGTCGTCGATGCTAAGGCGCTGGTCGTAGCCCGGGTTCTTGATGAGGAAGGAGAGGTCAACAGGATTCTCTTCGCTGGCATTCTTGATGAAGCCAAGCAGTTCTTCGCGGCTGATGAACATCCACTGGTTGGTCTCTAGCTCGGGAGAGTGCATGTCTGTATCCACTACATAGTAGGAGGGAGCGTACCTGTTGTCGCCGCTGCGGAGGCCGAGCAGCTTCTTGCCGCCGGGTTCGAAGACGGTGCCGTTGTAGCATGTCGTGTCGGCTGCGCCGAAAGTCTGACCATACTGGGCAATGTTATATACATTTGGTTTGCCTTCGACGGGGATGAGTTCCCAGCGGTTGTCGCCCATCGGACAGTCGATGTAGCCGTTCCAGCCCATGAAGTCCATTGAACCGAATTCGCCATTGGGACGGAAGGTCTCAATATAGAATGCGCCTTCAATAGGCTCTTCGTCAATGATTTCGCCGCTCTCGTCGTCAACTACATCCCTCATTGCCTGAACGAGCATCATCGGGTTGGAGATGTACTCAAGAACGAGGTGAGCACCCCAGTCTTCGCCTCCACCAAGGAAGTTCTTTGCTCCCACATTATATATATAATACTTTGGACGCTCATCATCCATTGGGTCAGGATAGCTAAAGTCTACTTCGCCAATCTCTTCCATTGTGACTGCCTGTGGAACACTGCCTACATAGTTCTCTGTGTGGCGCTCCATGGCAGTAGCCTTGCGGGCGTTGCGCAGAGGCTGGATGTACTTGTTGATGTCGTTTGCTGTAGCGCAGGTATCGAGGGCTGCAGCAACATCGTCGAGAGCGGTACCCCAGTAACCCTTGTCTTCCATGAGACGGCAGATGTCGTAAGTATCCTTGAGGGCCTTCACGCTGCTGCTGTAAGCGAAGATAGCGTTGATTCTCGGCCTCAATTCCCTTGCATAAGCTCTCAGTTCAGCGGGGTCGTTCTTGTTCACTTCGAAGTATTCCTTAGCTTCGTCAACAAGAGCCTGCACGTCCGCTTTCATCCTGTTGGTCAGCAGCGTGTCGGTCTTTGCGTATGCGAGCACGTCGTTGAAGAGCTTCACGCACTCCTCGTAGTTAACCTCTGTGACGTTGATGCCGCAGTCGTAGAAGTAACCACCCCAGTTCTGCTGGATGTAGGTGGCGATGACGTTCTTGCCGACATTGAGGTAGCGGGCAGGTATGTGAACCTGTACGGGGTTCTTACCGTTGGTCCAGCCTACGTTCTTCTGCAGCAGGTGACCGTTGACGTAAGTCTCGTAAACGTCATCGTGGCAGACATTCAGCTCGTAGGAAAGACGGTCGTTAATCTTTTCGAGCTCGAAGTTACGGCGAATCCAGTAGTTAGAGCTCCATTCGGTAGCTTCCAGAATACCGCTGGGCCAGATGCTCTGTTGCTCGGCCATATAGCCTTCGCTGCCGGTAGGCATCATCTGGTCGTCCCACATGGAATCGTCGAAGTCAGCCTGTGTCCAAGCCAAAGTCTCGGTGCGGCCGGTTACCTCGGGAGCATCGACGGCCTCGTAATCGATTTCCTCGGAAGCCCAGTCTAACTCATCTTCTCTTGCTTCTCTGTAGTCGCCTTCGCCATCATTGAGCGTTTCATCCCATACCATGTACTTGACAACGGTCTTGTTCATGTCGAAGTAGTTGAAGTAGTGTGTGCCAACCCAGAGTTCCTTCTCGTCCAGCTCTTCATCATCGGGGTCGAGGTCAAGCAAGGACATCTCCTTGATGGTAACAGTAGTGCTGTCCTGTCCGCCGCCGAAGTCGAAGGCAACCTTGAAGTTGTTGACTTCTATGCCGTCGAATTCGATGTCAACCAGTGTTCCTTCGTATTCCTCGCCTTCTACGGGAGCTTCTACTTCAATGGCATCCTCGTAGGCAAGTTCGATGTCGTCGTTGTCGTTGTCAGTCAGTTTCACGATGACGTTGGTCAGAGGCTTGTCAGCTTCCAGTCTAACCTTGAAGTTGTATCCGTGACCTTCCTCAATCTTGATAGGTGTCTTGAAGTGGAGTTGCTCCATCCACTCCTCCTCGCAGGAACCCTCGAGCATGAAGGTGTAAGCATCACCTTCCTGTGCCTCATAGAGTGCAGACCAGGGGTGCTTGGGGTTGTTGCTGGGAGACTTGCCGTCCCTGTTGTAGCCGCCAGTGTTGTTGAAGAGCACCTTGCCTTCCCAAGGTGTGGTGTAACCCATGTCGAGGCCACCTTCAATCTTGGTGTAGAGGCCGCAGTCGGCAAAGGCACCGCCCCAGTTCTGGTGAACGTGGAAGGCGAGCACATTCTCTTCACCGTTAAGCTTGATGAGTGCCTTCTGCTCGTCGGTCAGCAGGATGTACTCGCCATTGTTCCAGCCTTGGTTGTAGTGTACGTTGCCTTGGTCATCAAACCATTCTCCTTCGGTGCCTGTGCGCTCGAAGACGAGTTCGCCGTTGATGTAGTACTCAGCGGGAGCGTCGTCATGACCGCAAGCCAGATAGACTGGGCCGGAGAGCAACTGGTCGGTCGTGAAGGTGCGGCGCACGTAGATGTCGGCCATGATGCTGTTTGTCGTCCACTGGTAGGAAGGAAGTCCGTTGAATGTAGCGTCGCTGCTGTAGGGAGCGGCATGCTCCTCCCAGACGATGGGCAGGAAGTTACCTTCGTCGTCGAGGCGGTCGTAGTTGACATCGACAAGTTCTCCGTACTCGTTGACCTTCGTCTCTGCCATGTCAAAACCAGGCTCGTACCACTGTCTGCCTTGGGAGTCCTCGGCAGGCTCGCCGCAAATCTGATTGTAGTTCGCGTTCTGCTCGTTCCATTCTCCATACTCTGTTCCGGAGTTATAGACCCAGGTCCATGCTTTCCATTGGATGTCGCCGTCGTAATAGGAAGAAGGCAGCAGAATGATGTTTGCACCGACAGCTACCAAGCCGTCGCCTGCGCTTGCCATCAGAGAGAAAAGCGCAAATGCACATGAAAGTAATGTTTTCTTCATCATGTTTGGTGTTAAGTTAATACTAAAATGCATTCTTGCTTGCAAATTTAGCTCTTTTATCTTTATGTTCAAAATAAAAGTAGATAAAAGTTTGTCTTTTATTGCAAAATTTCATATCTTTGCACATAAAATATAACATTAAAGGATGAAATTCATATCACTTGGCTCTGGCAGCAGTGGTAATTGCTATCTCCTACAGTCTGGCGAGACATCCATATTGCTTGATGCGGGTATCAGCATCCGTTCCTTGAAGAAGCATCTCAAGGACTGCGATGTCAGCTTGGAGCATGACGTGAAGGCGGTGTTCGTCACGCATGACCATGCCGACCACATCAAGTCTGTAGGGTGTATTGCCTGTGATTATGGCAAGACCATATATGCTACGCAACTCGTACACGAGGGCATTGCGTGCAACCGTTGCCTGAAGATCGATGTGCCGAACAATCGTAAGGCATTCATCGAGAAAGGGACGACACTGGAGGTTGGAAACTTCCGCATTACGCCCTTCGATGTCCCTCACGACAGCCGCGACTGCGTCGGCTATGTCGTGGAAGCGGATGGTGTCCGCTTCTGTCTCATTACCGACATCGGGCATGTCACCGATACCATCCGCCAGCAGGTTGGCTTGGCACAGTATCTGGTACTGGAGTCGAACCACGATATCAATATGCTCTTGATGGGGAAGTATTCGCCTTACCTCAAGGAACGTATCAGCAGCGACCGCGGGCACTTGAACAATGAGCAGGCCGCCTATCTGCTGGCAGAATATGCTACGCCGCAGCTTCGCCATGTATGGCTCTGCCATCTGAGCGAGGAGAACAACCATCCGGAGCTTGCCAGGAAGACCATGGAGACTGTCCTTCGTCAGCATGGCATCATCCCGGGCGTAGATTTCAAACTTGATGTATTAAAGAGAAAGTCCCCCTCGGAGTTCTATTCTCTTACATAAAATAGAAGATTGTTGAGGCATTTTGTCGCTCAAGACAAAAAAAAGTGCTAAAACATTTGGCGGTTTCAGGAAAAGTTCATACCTTTGCACCCGCAAACAACAAAGAGATGCGTCCTTAGCTCAGTTGGTAGAGCAATTGACTCTTAATCAATGGGTCCAGGGTTCGAGCCCCTGAGGGCGTACAAGGTAGAAGGATGAGCTGGATAACAGTTCATCCTTCGCTGTATTAAGAGAAATATGGAAGTAAAAGAAGTTAATGGAAGTTAAAGAAGTTAAAGGATGATACCTTTTGCAGCCCCAAGCTCCAGCATCCAAAGCTATTGTCCTTTAACTCCCTAAGCGAGCGTAGCGAGCGATAACTTCTTTAACTTCCTTAACTCCCCCTAATATAATATATATAATGTATAGGACAAAGACATGCGGCGAGCTGCGGCTTGCCAACGTAGGAGAGAAAGTCACCCTGGCAGGATGGGTGCAGAACGTCCACAACCTGGGCGCATTGACATTTGTTGACCTGCGCGACCGTTACGGTATCACTCAGCTTGCTTTCAACGAGGACGCTTCCGATGAGCTCCGCCAGCAGGCAGGCCGTCTGGGACGTGAGTTTGTCATCCAGGCTACAGGCACGGTGGCCGAACGTTATTCCAAGAACAAGAACCTTCCGACGGGCGACATCGAGATTCTCGTCAGCGAGCTTAATATCCTGAACGAGAGCCTGACGCCTCCCTTCACCATCGAAGAGGAGAGCGACGGCGGCGACGACATCCGCATGAAGTACCGCTATCTCGACCTTCGCCGTCCCTGTGTTCGCAAGAACCTCGAGCTGCGCCACAAGTTCGCCTTCGAGGTGCGCCGTTACCTGGACCAGCATGGCTTCCTCGAGATTGAGACGCCTGTCTTGGTGAACAGCACACCGGAGGGCGCTCGCGACTTCGTTGTGCCCAGCCGCATGAACCCCGGCCAGTTCTATGCCTTGCCCCAAAGCCCGCAGACGCTGAAGCAGCTGCTCATGGTCAGCGGCATGGACCGCTACTTCCAAATCGTAAAGTGCTTCCGCGACGAAGACCTGCGTGCCGACCGTCAGCCTGAGTTCACACAGATTGACTGCGAGATGTCGTTCGTCGAGCAGGAGGACATTCTGCAGATGTTCGAAGGCATGAGCCGTCACCTCTTCAAGACGCTGAAGGGCATCGACATCCCCGAGCTGCCCCGCATGACGTGGGCAGACGCTATGAAGTACTACGGTAGCGACAAGCCCGACACACGTTTCGGCATGAAGTTCGTGGAGCTGAAGAACAACCAGCCCGACAATGCCTCGCGCGAGACGGTGGAGAGCATCTTCCCCGCAGGCTTCCAGGTCTTCGACGAGGCTGCCTATATCGGTGCCATCTGCTGCGAAGGTCAAGCAGTCTATACACGCAAGCAGCTCGACCAACTGACCGACTTCGTGAAGCGTCCGCAGGTGGGCGCCAAGGGTCTTGTCTATGCCCGCGTCGGTGAGGACGGCAGCGTAAAGAGCTCCGTCGATAAGTTCTATTCCGCCGACGTGCTCGAGGTACTCAAGGAGAAGATGAATGCCAAACCCGGCGACCTCATCCTCATCCTTTGTGGCCCCGACGCCATGAAGGTGCGCGTGCAGCTCAGTTGCCTCCGCCTGGAGATGGGCAGCCGCATGGGACTTCGTCCGAAGGACAAGTATTCATGCCTCTGGGTCATCGACTTCCCGATGTACGAGTGGAGCGACGAGGAGCAGCGCCTCATGGCCATGCACCATCCTTTCACTTCGCCCAAGCCCGAGGACATTCCTTTGCTCGACACCGACCCCGCCAGCGTCCGCGCCAATGCCTATGATATGGTAGTCAATGGCGTTGAGGTGGGCGGGATATTCGAGATACTTGGCTTCACACCCGAACAGGCACAGCAGAAGTTCGGCTTCCTGATGAATGCCTTCAAGTACGGTGCTCCCCCTCACGGCGGACTGGCCTACGGTCTGGACCGCTTCGTCAGCCTCTTTGCAGAGCTCGACAGCATCCGCGACTGCATAGCCTTCCCGAAGAACAACAGCGGTCGCGATGTCATGCTTGATGCTCCCGGCCCAATCGACCAGCAGCAGCTCGACGAACTGCGTATCATCGTGAAGGGTTCCTGAGGAAGCGGCGTGCGCTTATTTTAGAAGCGCGAGGCGGTTATTTATAAAGCGCAGGGCGATTTGCCAGACCACGGCAAGGAGCTCTGCGCTATTTTTGTGTCGTTTTATTCGGAGCTTTATTGAGCCAGCTGTTGCCACGGAACCTGATGAGGAAGATGATGCCGCGGAAGGTGAGTTCCACTGCCATTGCAATCCATACGCCTTGCAGTCCCATCCTGGATGCAAGGAAGAAGGCAAGGACGATGCGCACAAGCCAAATACTGGTGAGGTTCATCGTGCAGGGAATCAGCGTGTCGCGTGCTCCGACGAAGATGCCGTAGCAGACAATGCTGGCGGCAAACATCGGCTCGGCAAAGGCTTCTATGCGGAGCACTGTCACCGTAAGTTTTTGCACCGCCACATCGGGCGTCATGATGCTGAGCAGGGCAGGCGATGCTGTGTACATCACGACGGCCATCATCGTCATCAGCATGATGCCCATGCCCAGGGTGATGCGTCCGAAACTGCGTGCCAGGAAGCGGCGGCCAGCCCCCAGGCTCTGCCCGACAAGGGTTGTCGCTGCGTCGGAGATGCCGTAGCCCGGCATGTAGCAGAGTGCTTCCACGGTGATGCCGAAGCTGTTGGAAGCAATGGCTATCGTGCCAAGGGGTGCGACAATGATGGTGCTCACTATCTGGGCACCGCACAGGATGACGTGCTCCACGGCAATCGGAGCAGCGATGTGGAAGCTCTCCTTCAGGGTGCTTAGCTGCGTGATGAACGTGCCGCGGTCCTGAAGGAGTGAGAGCTCTTTGCTGCGCACGACCGTGAAGTAGCACATCAGCAGGGAGCAGATGGCATAGGCAATGGCTGTGCCAAGCACGGCTCCTGCTACGCCGAGCCCTGCACCCGGAATGTTAAGTGAAAAGTGAAAAGTGAAAAGTGAAAAATGAAAAACGCGGGAAGGGAAGATGAGGAGCCAGTTGAAGAGGACGTCGAGCAGGCACAGACCGATGTTCAGGATGCTGGGGATGTGCATGTTGCCGCTGCAGCGAAGCATACCGGCGCAGAGGGAGTTGAGCATCGAGAAGGGCAGGCACATGGAGAAGAACATGAAGTAGAGGCTCGCGTCGTGGCAGATGTCCTCGCCTCCGCCCAACCAGTGGGGCAGGTAGCTGCTGATGCTGATGCCGATGCCGCTGAGCAGCAGGGCAAAGAGGATGCATGACATGAAACTCTGTCTGAGCACCTGACGTGCACCGGCAAAGTCCTTGGCACCTATCTTATGTGCCACCTGTACGTAGAAGCCCACGCTGACTGCGGCACACAGGCTGCCAAAGAGCCAGATTGTTGTGCTGACCAGTCCGATGCTTGCGCTGGCATGGGCACCGAGGCTGCCTACCATGCTGGCATCGATGTACTGCATCATGATGTGCACCATCTGTGCCATCATGCTGGGGAAGCTGAGTAAGGCGGTAAGCTTGACCTGTGCTATCCAGTCAAGTTTGCCGCCTTCGCGTATGAGCGAGAGCAACTGGTCTTTACTCTGCGTGTAGTTCATTGTTCATTGTGACAGGGGAGTTAAAGAAGTTAAGGAAGTTATCGCTCGCTTCGCTCGCTGAAGGAGTTAAAGACGATACCTTTGGCTGCTTCCAATTCTATTGTCTTTTAACTTCATTAACTCCTTTAACTTCTTTAACTCCCCTTTTCTTCATGGATTGTGCAGTCAGCTGGCGCCTTCTGGTTCTTGTCGATGATGACTTCCCCGATGCGGCCTTCTACGGCGATACTGCCGCTGGTGGGGTTCTTGATGCTGTGGACGTTGCCCTTGATGGTGGCTTGGACGGTGCTGTACTCGAGCATGAGGTTGGCATCGTCGCCAAAGGTGCAGTCCACAAGGGTGAGGTTCTCGCAGTAGCAAAGCGGCTGTTCGCCCGTGATGTGGCAGCGGATGAGGGTCAGGCCCTTGCTGTACCAGGCGAGGTATTCGCCGTTGATTTCGCTGTCGGTAATCGTGATGTTCTCGCATTCCCAAAGGGCATCCTTCGTGTTGAGCACAGAGTCCTTTATCTCCACGTTCTTGCTGTACTGGAAACCATAGTTGCCATCGAGGTGCAGGCAGTCGATGCGGACGTTGTCGGTGTGCATGCCGAAGTAGTCGGCGTTCTGTATCTGGCAGTTGCTGATGCTGACGCGGTCGCAGTCCCACAGCGTCTCCTGAGCGTCGGTGAAGCGGCAGTTCTGGAGGTCGATGCCTTTCATGCGGCGGAACATCTTCGGCGCATCTACCAGACAATCACGGAGCGTGCCGTTCTCGCTGTACCAGAGCGAAGAGCGTGCCGACGTCTCGAAGTGGCACCTCTCGGCAAGGAAGCCGCGACACTCCCAGAAGACATACTTGCCCTGGAACGTGCAGTCGTAGGCCTCGATGTTGCCGCTTTCCTTGATGCTCGACTCGCCCAGATGGATGGTCACACGTTCCAGCCGTGCGTCGTGCAAGGTGTAGAGCGGTCGCTCGCCGCCGTATTCTTTATCCTTAATAACAATCATAATGTATTTATAATGGGGCAGGGGGCAAGGGGCAAGGGGCAGGGGGCAAGAGAATACTTTTCTGCATGAGCTTCTAAATGCTATCCTCTTGCTCCTTGCTCCATGCTCCTTGCCCCTTTTAATCCTCCATCAGCTTCCTATACCTTATTCTCTTTGGTTCTTCCAGTCCGAGTCGCTTGAGCTTGTTGGCCTCGTAGTCGGTGTAGCTGCCTTCGAAGTAGAAGACGTTGCCGTCGCCTTCGTAGGCGAGGATGTGGGTGCAAATGCGGTCGAGGAACCAGCGGTCGTGGCTGATGACCACAGCACAGCCAGCGAAGTTCTCCAAGCCTTCTTCGAGGGCACGCAACGTGTTGACGTCGATGTCGTTGGTCGGCTCGTCGAGCAAGAGGACGTTGCCTTCCTGCTTGAGCGCCATGGCGAGGTGCAGACGGTTTCGCTCACCGCCGGAGAGCACGCCGCACTTCTTCTCCTGGTCCGCTCCGCTGAAGTTGAAGCGGCTCAGGTAGGCGCGGCAGTTGACGTCGCGACCGCCCATGCGCATCAGCTCGTTGCCCTGACTGATGACCTGATAGACAGATTGGTCGGGCTTGATGTCTGCGTGGCTCTGGTCCACATAAGATATCTTGACCGTCTCGCCCACTTCGAAAGTTCCTGCATCGGGCTTTTCCAAGCCCATTATCATGCGGAAGAGGGTCGTCTTGCCGGCGCCGTTGGGACCGATGACGCCCACGATGCCGCCCGGCGGAAGCATGAAGTCGAGGTCCTTTATCAGCGTCTTCTCGCCGAAAGCCTTGCAGACGCCGTGTGCCTCGATGACCTTGTTGCCCAGTCGCGGCCCGTTGGGGATGAAGATTTCGAGCTTTTCCTCGCGCTCCTTCTGCTCCTCGTTGAGCAGTTTGTCGTAGCTGTTCAGACGCGCCTTGCCCTTTGCCTGACGTGCCTTGGGCGACATGCGCACCCATTCCAGCTCGCGTTCCAACGTCTTGCGGCGCTTGCTTGCCACCTTCTCCTCCTGCTCCATGCGCTTCGTCTTCTGCTCGAGCCACGAGGAGTAGTTGCCTTGCCAGGGAATGCCTTCGCCTCGGTCGAGTTCGAGAATCCAGCCTGCCACGTCGTCGAGGAAGTAGCGGTCGTGCGTCACGGCGATGACCGTGCCTTCGTATTGTGTCAGGTGTTGTTCGAGCCAGTCAATGCTCTCGGCATCCAAATGGTTGGTCGGCTCGTCGAGCAACAGCACGTCGGGCTTCTGCAAGAGCAGGCGGCAGAGAGCTACGCGACGGCGTTCGCCACCGCTCAGTTCGCGAATCGGCTGGTCGGCAGGCGGACAGCGAAGGGCATCCATAGCCCGTTCCAGCTTGCTGTCGAGGTTCCAGGCGTCGGTGCTGTCGATGATGTCCTGCAACTCGCCCTGCCGAGCGAAGAGCTGGTTCATCTTGTCCTCGTCCTC
>OMSJ01000047.1 GCA_900313705.1 uncultured Prevotellaceae bacterium | reverse complement strand
TTCGGGAGCTTTGTCGTCGCTGCCTTGATAGTCCCAGCAGCCTACGTAGAAGAAGTTCTCGTCGTCGCGCTTTGCCTCGCCTTCCTCGGTCTGATGCTCTTCGCGGAAGTGGCCGCCGCAGCTCTCTTCACGGTGCAAGGCGTCGTAAGCTACGAGCTCGCCCATGAGGATGAAGTCGCGAAGGTGGATGGCCTTGTCGAGCTCGACGTTCAGACCTTCCTTGCTTCCGGGGATGAAGAGGTTGGTATCAAACTCCTGACGCAGAGCCTTGAGGAGCTTCAAGCCTTCCTCGAGGCCTTCCTTCGTGCGACCCATGCCGACGTGCTCCCACATGATGTGGCCGAGCTCCTTGTGGATAGAGTCAACAGAGCGTTTGCCCTTGATGTTCATCAGGCGATCAATCTCCTTCTCGACAGCCTTTTCAGTTTCTGCGAACTCAGGCAGGTCGGTGGAGAGACGTGGCCAGATAGCTTGGTCTGCCAAGTAGTTCTGGATGGTATAAGGCAGCACGAAGTAGCCGTCGGCAAGACCTTGCATGAGGGCAGACGCGCCAAGGCGATTGGCTCCGTGGTCGGAGAAGTTGCACTCGCCAATAGCAAAGAGGCCGGGAATGGTGGTCTGCAGCTCGTAATCGACCCAAACGCCGCCCATCGTGTAGTGGATGGCAGGGAAGATCATCATGGGATAGTAGTAATCCACGCCGTTCTTTGTGCAAGCCTTCTCGCCCGGGTTGACGTCGGTAATCTCCTCATACATGTCGAAGAGGTTGCCGTAGCGCTGACGAATCTCGTCGATGCCGAGGCGCTGGATGCTCTCTGAGAAGTCGAGGAACACAGCGAGACCTGTGTTGTTCACGCCGAAGCCCTTGTCGCAACGCTCCTTTGCTGCGCGGCTGGCCACGTCGCGAGGTACGAGGTTGCCGAAAGCGGGATAGCGACGCTCCAGATAGTAGTCGCGGTCCTCTTCGGGAATCTCATAGCCCTGCTTGGTTCCTGCCTGGAGAGCCTTTGCGTCCTCCAGCTTCTTCGGAACCCAGATGCGACCATCGTTACGCAGAGACTCGGACATGAGGGTCAGCTTCGACTGCTTGTCGCCATGCACGGGAATGCAGGTGGGATGAATCTGAACGTAAGAAGGGTTCGCCATCATGGCACCCTTGCGGAAGCACTGAACGGCTGCCGTGCAGTTACAGCCCATTGCGTTGGTCGAGAGGAAGTAGGTGTTGCCGTAGCCGCCGGTAGCGATAACGACAGCATTTGCGCTGAAGCGTTCCAGCTTGCCGGTGACGAGGTTCTTGGCAATGATGCCACGAGCACGACCGTCAACAATCACTACGTCTTCCATCTCGTAGCGGGTGAAGAGCTTCACCTTGCCGCGCTGAACTTCCTTGCTGAGTGAAGAGTATGCACCAAGAAGCAACTGCTGGCCGGTCTGACCTTTGGCATAGAAGGTACGGCTTACCTGAGCACCACCGAAGCTGCGGTTGGCCAACATGCCGCCATATTCGCGAGCGAAGGGAACACCCTGTGCCACGCACTGGTCGATGATGTTGTTGCTCACCTCTGCCAAACGATAGACATTGGCTTCGCGAGCACGATAGTCACCTCCCTTCACGGTATCGTAGAAGAGGCGATAGACTGAGTCGCCGTCGTTCTGATAGTTCTTGGCTGCATTGATACCGCCCTGTGCTGCGATGGAGTGTGCGCGACGGGGCGAGTCCTGAATGCAGAAGTTATAAACATTGAAGCCCATCTCGGCGAGGGAAGCGGCAGCGCTGGCTCCAGCCAGACCTGTGCCGACCACGATGACGTCGAGCTTCAGCTTATTCTTCGGGTTCACCAGACGCTGGTGAGCTTTATATTCTTTCCATTTCTCAGGCACTGGACCTGCAGGAATCTTTGAATCTAATACTTTTGCCATAATATCATTTACCATTTAATGATTTACCATTTACCATTTATCAGATGCCACAGCTACTGCCGCAAGAGCCGCAGCCCTGTATGGCAAACACAATAACTACGGCGGCGAACATCAGGACAACGATAGTTGCATAGATGTTGCCGATGCAACGCCAGCGATTGAACCACACCTTGCCACTCACACCGAGCGTCTGCATAGCGCTCCAGATGCCGTGAGTGAGGTGGAACCAGAGGGCGCAGAGCCATACGAGATAGAGGCCGGCATAGACGGGGCAGCTGAAGGTCTGGCGGATCCAATAGACGCCGTCGGTGGCGAGCTGAGCATACTCTCCTTCGATGAGCTCGGCGGCCATCATGTGCCACCAGAAGTTGTAAAGATGGAGGCACAGGCCCAGGCAGATGATGATGCCGAGAACCAGCATGTTCTGGCTCGCCCACTCCACCTTCTCAGGCTTGTCGGTCACTTCGTACCTGTTGTTGCCGCGTGCCTTACGGTTCTGGAAGTTGAGCCAGAAGGCATAGATGAAGTGAATGACCACAAGACCTGCCAGGCCGACGGTCGCCGCTACGGCATACCAGTTGGCGCCCAGCATCTCGCAAATCCAGTTGTAGCCTTCTTCACTAAAGAGAGCTACGACGTTCATGCAGGCATGGAACGTCAGGAACAGGACAAGTGCGATACCTGTGACGGACATCACGACTTTCCTGCCGATTGATGAATTAATTAACCACATAGAAAAAATAGATTTAGTTATGATATTAGTGTTGTTTTATGTGCGCGTGTACCTTAAATTAAGTATATCACGGAGACAAAAGTACACATAATTGGCGATTTATGCAACTTTTTCGAGGAAATGTTGCAGAAAATAACTACTTTTGTACCTAAATTAGATTGTTAGCAAGAACTGATGAAGCTGAAATATGATGTAATTGTGGTCGGCGCTGGTCATGCGGGATGCGAGGCTGCTACGGCTGCAGCAAAGCTCGGAGCAAAGACGTGCCTCATCACGATGGACATGAACAAAATCGCCCAGATGAGCTGCAATCCTGCCGTCGGCGGAATTGCCAAAGGGCAGATAGTTCGCGAGATTGACGCGCTGGGCGGTCACACGGGCGAGGTGACGGACGCAACGGCCATTCAGTTCCGTATGCTCAACCGCTCGAAAGGACCGGCCATGTGGAGCCCTCGCGCCCAGTGCGACAGGGGTAAGTTCATCTGGAAGTGGCGCGAGATTCTCGAGAACACACAGAATCTTTCCATCTGGCAAGACCAGGTCGTGGAGTTGCTCACAGAAGAGACTTCCGACACAGCGTGCCTAAATGCCAAACTACACGTGTCTGGTTTGCGAACTATGCAGGGTGTGACCTTCATCGCTCCCTGCGTCATCATCACGGCAGGCACGTTCCTCAACGGACTGATGCACATCGGTCGTACCAAGATTCCTGGCGGTCGTTGCGCTGAACTCCCGAGCCTCCACCTATCGGAGAGCATCGCGGCCTGTGGCATTACTGTCGGCAGGATGAAAACAGGTACGCCGGTTCGCATCGACGGACGTTCTGTGGACTTTTCTTTGATGCAACGCCAAGACGGAGAGAGCGACTTCCACAAGTTCTCGTATATGAGCGAGCCGCGACTCTTGCCACAATTGCCTTGCTGGATAACCTACACAAACGAGGCTGTGCACAACAGACTTCGCGCCGCCCTACCCGACTCTCCGCTCTACAACGGGCAGATTCAGAGCATCGGACCGCGCTACTGTCCGAGCATCGAGACGAAGCTCGTCACCTTCGCAGAAAGGTCTGAGCATCAACTCTTTCTGGAGCCGGAAGGCAGTTCGACGAGGGAACTTTACCTGAACGGCTTTTCGAGTTCCCTGCCTATTGATGCTCAGATTGAGGCCCTGAAACTGATTCCTGCTTTCCGCAACCTTCAAATCTACCGTCCTGGCTATGCTATTGAGTATGACTACTTTGACCCAACGGAGCTTCGTCACTCGCTGGAGTCAAAAAAGGTGGATGGTCTCTTCCTCGCTGGTCAAGTGAACGGCACGACGGGCTACGAGGAGGCTGCCGGACAGGGACTTGTGGCGGGAGTCAATGCGGCACGCAAGCTGGGCGGACAGGAGCCGTTCATCATGCACAGAGACGAGTCCTACATTGGTGTCCTGATTGACGACCTCGTGACGAAAGGTGTGGACGAGCCTTACCGAATGTTCACCTCTCGGGCTGAGTATCGCATCCTTCTTCGTCAGGACGACGCTGATGCCCGACTCACGGAACGAAGCTATGAACTCGGCTTGGCAACCCGAGAACGCTACGACAACTGGCTTCGCAAGAAACAGAATATCAGCGAGATAGAGGAGTTCTGCAATTCCTATAGCGTGAAAGCCGCATATGTAAATGACGGGCTTCGGGCTTTGGGAAGCGAAGAATTACAGAGAGGTTGCAAACTCATCGACCTTGTGATGCGACCAGGACTGACATTGACCAATCTCGCACCATTCATCCCTACCCTATCGAACAAACTGAACAGCATCCCAGACCGTCGCGAGGAAATCATCGAAGCTGCCGAAGTTCGCATGAAGTACAGCGGCTACATCCGTCGGGAAAAGGAAATTGCAGAAAAGATGCAACGACTTGAAGACCTCCGCATCAAAGGACGATTCCAGTACGAGGACATCAAATCGCTCAGCACGGAAGCCCGTCAGAAGCTCTCGAAAATAGACCCCGAGACAATGGCACAGGCAAGCCGAATCCCAGGCGTCAGCCCCAGCGACATCAACGTCCTGCTGGTCATGATGCACAGATAGTTTCATGTGAAACAATTAAGCGTATAACAAAATATAACATACTGAATATGAACAACGAAACACTCTTAAAGAATCTGAGAAATGTGCCAGATTTTCCAGTTCCAGGCATACAGTTCAAGGACGTTAGCACCCTCTACAAAAACCCCAAGTGTCTGAAGATTATGGTCAACGAGCTGTACGAACTCTACAAGGACAAAGGCATAACCAAAGTGGTAGGAATAGAAAGCCGGGGCTTCGTGGTTGGTGCTGCGCTGGCAGTCAAGCTGGGTGCGGGTTTCGTGATGTGTCGCAAGCCAGGCAAACTGCCTGCCGAGACACGCAAGGAAAGCTACATGAAAGAGTACGGAAAGGACACGATAGAGATCCACACAGACGCCATCGACGAGAAGGATGTTGTGCTTCTGCACGATGATCTCCTCGCTACGGGCGGCAGCATGAAAGCGGCTTACAACCTCGTTAAGCAATTCAATCCCAAGAAGATATATATCAACTTCATCATCGAGCTGACCATCGAAGGACTGAACGGCCGCGCTGTCTTCGACAAGGACGTGGAAATGACCACCCTGCTCAAGATATAGTCTCAGAAGACATAAAACACGTCGCTCAAGACAAAAAACAAGGATGAAAAAAAGAAGTTCGAGGACTTGCGGAAATAAGTACGTGGACTTAGGGCAATAAGTACGTGTACTTACGAGCATAAGTACGTGTACTTACGAGCATAAGTACGGGGACTTATTTTACTAAAGATAATTTCTTTGGAATCAGAGACAATAGACTGACCAAAAGAAATAAGCATAAAAAGTAATGGAGAAAGACGAAAAAGAAAAACTCCGAACCTACTTGATGGGGATTGTAAACAACCTGCCAGAATGCCCTGGCTGTTACCAGTACCTCGACGATACTGGAACCATCATCTATGTAGGCAAGGCAAAGAACCTTCGACGACGTGTCTATTCTTATTTTTCCAAAGAACATGATAGCCGCAAAACTGCTATCCTTGTCTCCAAAATACGTGACATCAAGTATGTTGTGGTTAAGACAGAAGAAGATGCCCTCCTGCTTGAAAACAATCTCATCAAGCAGTGGTCGCCTCGCTACAACATCCTCCTGAAGGATGGTAAAACGTATCCCAGCATCGTAGTCACTAACGAATACCTGCCAAGGATATTCCAGACACGCAAAATAGACAAACGTCTTGGTACTTTCTTCGGTCCTTATAGCCACGTCCCAACGATGTATCTTCTGCTGGATCTTATAAAGAAACTCTATCCGCTACGCAGGTGCAGGGAAACAATAACAGCAGATTCCATCGAGAAACACAAACATAAAGAGTGCTTGGAATACCATATCAAGAACTGCAAGGCACCTTGCACTCTCAGACAAAGCCGCGAGGAATACATGGAGAACATCGCTGAGGCAAAGGAAATCCTTAAAGGAAACACAGCCCAGATAGAGCGACAACTGGTGCAGAAGATGCAGGAACATGCCGCAAAGCTTGAGTTCGAAGAGGCTGAAGCACTGAAGAAGAAGTACATCCTCCTCAACTACTATCGAAGCAAGAGCGAGGTGGTCAGCAACACCCTCCATAACATCGATGTATTCAATATAGAGAACGACGAAAAGGTAGCATACATTAATTACCTTCACGTCACGAATGGTTGCATTACTCAAGCCTTTACATTTGAATACGCCAAGCGCCTCGACGAGCCACAAGAAGAGCTGTTGGCTGCAGGAATTATCGAAATGAGGCAACGCTACGGCAGTGAAAGTAAAGAAGTTATCGTGCCGTTCCCCGTGGAACATTTAAGTGATGGTTTAACGCTTACTGTGCCGCAAAAGGGAGACAAGAAGAAGCTTCTGGAACTATCAAAGCTGAATGTCTTACAATACAAGAAGGATAGAATCAAACAAAGCGACAAGCTGAATCCGGAGCAAAAGCAGGTGAGGTTGATGAAGGAACTTCAAGATGCATTGCAGCTCCCTACCCTGCCGATGCAGATAGAGTGCTTCGACAACTCGAACATCAGCGGTTCGGATGCCGTGGCGGGTTGCGTGGTCTTCCGCAAATGCAAGCCAAGCAAGCAAGATTACAGGAAGTATAACATCAAGACGGTCGTTGGGCCGGACGATTATGCCAGCATGCAGGAGGTGGTGAGAAGGCGATATGGCCGCATGATTGACGAAGGAACTCCCCTACCCGACTTGATTATCACCGATGGCGGCAAGGGGCAGATGGAAGTGGTGCGTGAGGTAGTTGAGGACGAACTGCATCTCTCCATCCCTATAGCCGGGCTTGCCAAGGACGACAGGCACAGGACAAACGAACTTCTCTATGGCTTTCCGCCCCAAGTCATCGCGCTTAAGGTGGAGTCACCGCTGTTTCGATTGCTTACGCAGATACAGGACGAGGTGCATCGCTTTGCTATCACGTTCCATCGCGACAAACGCAGCAAGCACCAAGTTGCCAGTACGCTCGATGCCGTTCCGGGCATCGGACCAAAGACCAAGGCGTTGCTTTTGCGCAAATGGCACAGCGTGAAACGCATTCGCGAAGCCGATGAAACGGAACTTGCAGCTGTCATTGGGGCCTCGAAGGCAAAGATTCTGAAGGAAAAGCTTGCAGAAGAAGTCGAAAAGTCGTAGCTTTGCATATAATATAAGAGGTAAATGAGGAGGTGCGAAAGATGAGAACAGTTGTTCAACGAGTCAAGCAGGCAAGCGTAACGGTCAATGGTTCAGTGGTTTCTGCGATAGGGCAGGGGCTTCTGCTACTGCTTGGCATTGAGGCAGCAGACACAGAAGAAGACATCCAGTGGCTTAGTCATAAGGTTTTGGGACTAAGAATCTTTGACGACGAAGAGGGTGTGATGAACCGCAACATACAAGACGTTTGCGGAGACATCATCGTGGTGAGCCAGTTCACCCTGATGGCAAGCTACAAGAAAGGCAATCGACCCAGTTGGATTCGTGCGGCAGGCCATGAGCACGCGGTTCCGATGTACGAACGCTTCGTTGAAGTGTTGAGCGAAGGCCTCGGAAAGCCTGTAGGCACCGGCGTCTTCGGTGCTGAGATGCAGGTGGAACTCATCAACGACGGACCCGTCACTATATGTATGGACACAAAGAATAAGGAATGACAATACAGGAAGCACAGGAACGTGTAGATCAATGGATTAGGACCTATGGCGTCCGCTATTTCAACGAGCTGACCAACATGGCCTGCCTAACCGAAGAGGTAGGTGAGTTGGCCCGCGTCATAGCCAGAAAGTATGGCGAACAGTCGTTCAAGGAGGGCGAGAAGCACAACCTTTCAGAAGAGATGGCCGACGTGCTTTGGGTACTCATCTGCCTGGCCAACCAGACAGGCGTAGATTTGACGAAGGCTTTGGAAGCCAGTTTCGAGAAGAAAACCTTGCGCGACAAGGAACGACACCGCAATAACATTAAACTAAAGGAACAGGAAACAATCATAAATAGAGAACCACATTAATTAATATAACATGGAAACATTGGAGAAAAGCAAGTACGACCAGATGCTTTCGCAGTACAAAACAGACCTGAAGGACAGCGACGTAGCAGCAAAAGTAGCCGAAATCATCGAGAAAAAGGTGCCTGAGAACGACACCCTGGAAGTGAAGAAATTCCTCATGGGAAGCGTGGAGTTGACGACGCTGAAGACGACCGACAGCGAGGAGAGCGTGCTGGCCTTCACGGAGAAGGTCAACAAGTTCGAGGATGCCTATCCCGAACTGCCCCATGTTGCCACGATATGCGTCTATCCGTGCTACGCCAAGATTGTCAGTCAAAGTCTTGAAGTAGAAGGCGTTGAAGTGGCTTGCGTGAGCGGCAGCTTCCCTTCATCCCAAGCTCTGATAGAGGTCAAGACGGTAGAGACTGCGCTGGCTCTGAAAGATGGTGCTACGGAGATAGACATCGTGATGAGCGTAGGCAAGTACCTGAGTGGCGACTATGAGACACTTTGCGATGAAATCAGCGAATTGAAGGCAATCTGTGGTGAGAACAAGATGAAGGTCATTCTGGAGACCGGCCTGTTGCCAAGCTGCTCGGACATCAAGAAGGCGAGCCTGCTGGCCATGTATGCCGGTGCTGACTACATCAAGACATCGACCGGCAAGGAGAAGCCTGCAGCCACACCCGAGGCAGCCTACGTCATGTGCCAGGCCATCAAGGAATACTACCAGAAGACCGGCATCCAGATAGGCTTCAAGCCAGCTGGAGGACTAAACACCGTGCACGATGCCCTGGTCTATTACACCATCGTCAAGGAAGTGCTGGGCGAGAAGTGGCTGACCAACCAGTGGCTTCGCCTGGGCACCAGCCGTCTGGCCAATCTGCTGCTCAGCGAAGTGGTCGGAGAGGAAGTGAAGTTCTTTTAACAGACAAAGAGCAAGGGCCGAGGACAAGGAGATCGGGGACCGAGGACAAGGAGATGAGGGACCGAGGACAAGAAGATGAGGGACCGAGGGAAAACCCTCGGGCACAGCGGCAGAAAGGAAGCGGACCACCAAGGAGAGGAAGCGGGACACCGAAAAGGAGAACAGGAGAGGAGGCGGAAATCCACAAGGTGCGAATGACCGGAACATTCGCAAGGGGATAAATTTGGCGTTTTTGCCTCGCGAGAATCGATTATTTGAAGCCATCGGGTAGGGCGGCTGAAAAGAAACGATTCTCGCGAGGCTTGTTTTGATCTAAACATTTGACTTACTATTCCTTAGATAAGATTTTTAGCGTTGGCTTTTTTCTTCATTTAGGAAAAACGTAGGTCGTTGACTAACGCAACGTAGATAATTGACAAACAAAGCGTGAGGCGTTGATGTTCGCCTCACGCTTCGTTTGTATATGCTCCAGGGAGCTTCTGTTCACTAAGCAGTAAATGAGATCAGACAGACCTCGTTACTTTAAGACGACCTTCTTGCCGTCTTTGATGTAGATGCCCTTGGCTGGGCGAGACACCTGCCGTCCGGAGAGGTCGTAGATAGTGCCCTGACCGGTGAGGTCTGCCTCAGTCTTCTTGATTGCGTCTTCCAAATCACCGTTGATTTGCAGCAGGACTTCTGCATCGGGTCTATAGACAGTGCTGTTGCCATTGTTGCGAATGACAGGCTTCTCTTTGGTCAAGTCGATGACGATACGGCTCGATAGTTGGAAGTGTTCCTCGCTGCCATCGTTGGCCTTGGCCTTCACGGTGCGGTCTGCCTGCGCCGTCATGCACATGGCAAGAAGCAGGGCAGTGGTTATTGCTTTTATCGTTTTCATAATTGTAATTTTAGGTTTCAGGTTTTTTGGTTTCAGGTTTCAGGTTTTTCACTCTTACCAGATGTCCTCCGGCACGTAGGGATTGTCATAGACCGCCTTCGGGCAGAGCTCAATGTAATCCATATATAATTCTGGTCTATCAAGGTTAGCTTGAACAGTCTTAAAACGGACATAATAGGTCTGGTCTGGGTCCATCATCTGGCGAACGAGAATAAGTCTGACGCAGTTCGACTTGTCGCGGGCCGTTGTAGTACTCATTTCGCTTTCGAAACGCGCTGCTTTCATAACATTATGCTCCCTCAACTCGTTTTCTATCTGTTGAATTTCATATTCGTCCTTCCCTGAATCAGAAATATCACTCCAAGAGAGATTGTCTCTCAAATAATCATAACAATTTTTTGTAAAGTCAAAAGGCATTCCAGCCGGCGGGAGTGCATCCTTGTCTGTCCCAAAATATACCTGCACAATTCCTCTTGCTGCAGTTGCCAGGACCTTGTATCTCAATTCATACTCGCCAGCTTTTGGAACAGGAGGCAGACGAAGTGTAACATCGAAATGTCCAAATGCCTTTATTTCATCTTGACAATAGTTGGCCCAAGCCGTCTTGTACCCATTGTAGTATATAAAATAAGTCTCTTGACTCATTGTTAAGTCATCCATATACTGATAGTTGTTTGGTATATAGACATGCTGGTATTTGCCTAACGAAGAGTCAGCCCGGCGGATGTCGTTTGTGGTGAACTCGCGGAAAAGTCCGGCAATGTCGTATCTGCTTCTGACATTGGCGAAGTTATTGCGGACATCTTCTGTATAGGCAAGCAACTGGTCAATGGGATAGATGATGGCATTGGGAATCTCGTTGGCATAGGGTATAGCTTTTTGCGTATCGATAAGAATTCCAGCCTTGTCCGGATCGCAGCTAATTTCGTGTCCTGACCCATAGATGCCATTATCAAATCGGGGAAAACGATTGATGTATATGCCATTCGATTCCAGCGATTCGTAAGTCCGGAGGAGACGACGCTTACCCATCGTGATATAATGCTCATAGACAGGAAGTGTGTACTGGAATGGTCTGGAAATACTATAGCCCAACTCGTTGCTGTGTATGACAAGTTTGTGTATTGGCACTCTTCTTGGAAGCATGTGATAGGTGACAAAAAGGTTCAGCACGTTGTCTTCATCATCAAACTGGTCGTCATTAGAAGCATTGGGATACAAACCCATGCTGACCACATAGTTCTTGACATCAGCGACAGTTATGTCCTTATAGCTTTTGCCTAATTGCTGTTCCCAAAAATCATCAGTCTCTGCGAACACTGTATAACCATACCTTCTGTGCTCTGGAGCATATGCATTAGGGTCGCCGGGAATACTGCTCATATCATAACCCGATTTCTCCATATAGTTCTCCATATCTTGTATCATGCCGCTTTGGTAGAGATGCTCATATTTATAGTCCATGAGCAAGTCCAGCGAGTCGCAGAGTCCACAGGCTTCGATGAGCTTTGCTGTGACAAAAATGCCTTTCTCCTGCTTCTGTATCACATCGCGCAGATAGGTGCCAAAGCCATCCTGAGCATGAAGGGAGATTGCCAGAAGGCTACACATTATATATATATATACTCTTTTCATAATTCTTGCTTTTTATTATTAGAAACCTAACACGCCATTAATCTGATGAACCACGCCTGGGCGGTATGCGTTTATGGTGATACCTCTCATTGAAGATCCTATTGGGCTGGAACTGCATGTATAGTCACGGACGAAGACGTTCTTGTTGTCAGTGATGTCGAAGGTATGACCTTTCCAGTCCGTCACGCTCATGTTGCCGTTGCCTGTGCAGTTGACCGTTACTTTGGGAGAAACCATTGTTTCCCTATCTATCCAAAGCGACTTGTATTCCTTCCTGAAAGGTTCCTGGTCGGCGATGGCTAAGCCGTAGTGGAAGTGCGCCTTGACGACATCCGTAAGAATCATTATCTTCTCAGCAATGCGAAGGCTGTCTTCGAAGCTTGTCAACATGCCATCGGAGGAATGGCTGTTGAAGTCCTCGCTTATCTCTTCCCATGTTGGCAGCCCCTGTGCAATGGCTCTTTGCACTGCCTCGTTGGTTGGAATATAGGCCGTGTAGGGCGTGTTGCCCAAGAGATAAGAAAGGTTGAAGTCCAATCCTTTGTCATTAATAAAGGTCACATACTTCCTGAGTGCAGTTTTCTTTTGCGAGCTAGTGAGATTTCCATCCACAAGTCCGCAGCCGATAATCTCAGTCTCGTAAGCATCAGCCTGACAGAGCTTATAGAATTCTGAATATGGCGTGTCACCTCCCGTTCCGGGTATGCCTCTTTCTACCTGGTCCTCATCGTTGGTCATAATGCTCCATAGGCTGCGATAGGTAGGCACGAGTGGTGCATCAAGTGCGTAGGTCTGTCCGTTGGTGAGAGACTCGTAGCTGTTCGTCACGACGCATTCGGTGACGCCCCGAGTGCCGGTATTGATGCCTTGCCGCTCGTTCTCAAGTTGGAAGGTTCCTTTTGCGCCGACAATCTTCCCGCTGGCATCGCGCACGACCTTCACCACGTCGCCGCCGAAGGTTCGGTAGTATTCGTTGCGGCTATGGATGTCCTGCGTGCCGTCGTTCACGATGGTATGACTATAGAGGATGTCTTTCAGGCGGTTAATAACTTCTTCATTTGAACAGGTACCAAGTGATCCAGGAAGGGGACCACCAATCGTACCAATCTCCCCACCAGTTCTGTATGGGCTGAAGTAAGTATACACTTTCACCTTCACGGGGAAGCTACCGCCGATGAACTGGAACTCGATAACACGTGGAGTACGGCCCTTCATGCTTATGGGGTCATAGTAATAAGCCAATGCGCTGTCGGGAGGCAGGAAGAAGGTGATGTCCTGCTGCGGTGCTTTGAGATAGGCGTAGTAATTTAGATGCATAAAGTTTGAATAGATGGCAGACTTCATAATCATGCAGGAGCTGCTGATCCATGCGGGTGCTGTAACAGATTTATAATCGGCTGACATGAATGACTGGTCCATCACATAGACCATGCCGTTGTTGGCAAGCAGGCATGTATCGAGCTTAGCCTTTGCTTTATTCACATCATCGAACAACGGCTGCATCGCTTCATCTCTCAGCAGACTCCACTTGCTGGGTACGGTGTAGGCAAAGGAGCGCATGAAGCCGTTACGGATAAGGGCACTAAGCACACTCGGGCTTATGCCATCTATCTGCTGAATCAGTTCTTCCTTTGAGGTAGGTTTAGCAGTCAGCAACGCCTGTCCTGCTCCTTCGGTGAAGTAACTCCACATGGTCTTATCGCTGGGGACAAACATGGCTGCCATGTCCTGCTCGGGTAATAACTCATCATGATAGCCAGCCCATGCGGGGTCGAATTTTATCATATATGATAAGTTCGGGTCTTTCACGACGAGGTCCATGATGTAGGCAAAGATGTCAGTGTTCCCATTTTCGTGGATGACGTCGGCCATCGTGCCGAGTGGTTTGAGGGGAGCCGCCATCTGTTCGAGCCAGCCGTTGCCGCAGGCTATGTCTGCCTCGACGAAGCTGTTTCCAGCCATCCAGGGAGCAGAGGACGATGTGCCGCTGATGATGGTTCGGTCCGTCTCGGTAATGCCATATTTGTCGCAGTAGGCAGGCGTAAGGATGGGTGTCCACACTTCTGCCAGCTTCGTGGCGCTCTGCACACGCAGCTTGTCATCGCTGCCGCCTATGCCAGCCGTGTCAGCTATTTTCTGAGGTGCGACGATGGCCGCTGCCAGCAGAGCGTTCTTCTGTTCGGCGGTGAGTGCCTCATAGCTTGTGGCGGTGTGCCACGGGTCTGGCGAGAGGCGGTTGGCGTTTTCGGCAAAGAAGCGTTGCCAACTGTCGTCGTCGGCTGCAAAGACGGTGAGGTCTGTAGCGCCGTTCATCTGGTCGGTCCAGTAGGCATCTTCCTGAACGAGACGGAGGAAGGTGCTGTAGTTGCCTTTTTGGCGAAGCGTGGAGAGGATGCTGCGGGTCTCGTCGTAGATGACCACGCTGTCTGTCTCTTCAGCAGGGATATTTTCTCTTGATCCGTCGCTGAAGTAGAGGGTAATGGTACCTTCCGACTTGTTGAGATAGAGGCTGTCCACTCCTGTTGCGTCGTACTTGACGCTCCCTCCGTCCTTTCGGAAGAACTGGAGGTTCTGAGCCTGACTTTCCACTGCCATCCAGAGCAGCAGGAAGCCAAAAAAGATGATTCGCTTAGTCATAGTTTTGGGGTTTAACAGTTGTTTTTATTCTACTCTGTGAGTGCAAAGTTATAAAATAGAGGCAACATATACAATACTTTAAGGGGGAAAAATAAAAATTTCTATTATCCCCTAAACTTCCCTATAGAAAGAAGTACGTGTACTTGTTGCCATAAGTACGTGTACTTGTCGCCATAAGTACGTGTACTTGTCGCCATAAGTACGTGTACTTATTCGACTAAGTACGTGTACTTATTCCCACAGACAAGACTTCAAACGCCCTGTGCGGCGATGGGCTATGCCCCATTGGGCGTTTTACGATGCCCCGCGCGGCGGTTGATGGCGAGAAAAAATGTCTTTTCGCTTTGCTCTTTGCTCGCTTTTTCGTAACTTTGTCGCCGTAAATGTTTTCGGCCTTGAATCGGACCGCAAAACTATTGTCCTTTAACTTCCCCTGGTGCGAGCACAGCGAGCTAACTCCTTTAACTTCTTTAACTTCCATCAAATGCATAACAACCGAAACTTAAATAATATAGAAATATGAAGAGACTTTCCCTTGCCGTGGCAGCCCTGTTCGTGGGCATGAGCCTTTCGGCACAACTGCGTTTCGGCAATACGCCTGAGAGCAACCCCGCAGTCAACGACTTGATAAACAACTTCAAAAAGCTTCAGAACGCATTCCAAATCATCAACTTCCTCTACGTCGATAGCGTGGACAGCAAGAAGCTTACGGAGGATGCCATAAACGGTATGCTCTCCAAGCTCGACCCCCATTCGGCCTACACCAACGCTTCGGACACGAAGAAGTTCACAGAACCGCTGGAAGGCTCCTTCGAGGGCATCGGCGTACAGTTCAACATGCTGGAGGACACGCTGCTCGTCATTCAGCCCGTGCCGAAAGGCCCCAGCGAAAGGGTGGGCATCCTGGCCGGCGACCGCATCGTCAGCGTGCAGGACACAGCCATTGCCGGCGTGAAGATGAGCCGCGAGGAGATCATGCACCGGCTGCGTGGCAAGAAGGGCACCATCGCTCACCTCGGCATCGTGCGCCGTGGCATCAAGGATACGCTCTACTTCGACGTGAAGCGCGACAAGATACCCGTCAACTCGGTGGATGCCGCCTACATGGTGACGCCCAACATCGGCCTCATCCGCTTCAACAACTTCGCACAGACGACGCACGACGAGGTGGTAGCTGCCATCAAGAAGCTCAAGGAGCAAGGCATGAAGGACCTCATCATCGACCTCCAGCAAAACAGCGGCGGCTTCCTGCAGGCTGCTGCCGACATCGCCAGCGAGTTCCTGCCGAAGGGCGACATGATAGTCTATACGAAGGGACGTGCTGTGCCCAACCAGGAGTTCCGCAGTTCAGGCGGCAACGCCTTCCAGGAGGGTAGGGTAGCGGTGCTCATCGACGAGTACAGCGCCTCGGCAGCCGAGATACTCTCCGGTGCCATTCAGGACCAGGACCGCGGCATCGTCGTGGGTCGCCGTTCCTTCGGTAAAGGCCTCGTGCAAAGGCCCTTCGACATGCCCGACGGCTCGATGATACGCCTCACCACCGCCCGCTACTACACACCCAGCGGACGCTCCATCCAGAAACCTTACGAGAAAGGCAAGATGCTCGACTATGCCCGCGACGTCATCAACCGCTACAACAAAGGCGAGCTGACCAACGCCGACAGCATCCACTTCCCCGACTCGCTGCGCTACCAGACGCTCCGGAAGGGACGTACCGTCTATGGCGGCGGAGGCATCATGCCCGACTGCTTCGTGCCACTCGACACCACACGCTATGCCAAGTGCTACCGCGAACTCTCGGCCAAGAGCATCATCATCAATGCCAACCTCCGCCACATGGACAAGCATCGCAAGAAGCTGACAAAGGCCTATCCAAGCTTCGAGAAGTTCAAGGCCGAGTATCAGGTTCCGCAAGAGCTCATCGACGAGATCTTTGCCGAAGGCGAGAAGCAGAACATACGCCCGAAGGACGACGAGGAACGGCAGAAGACCATCGAGAACATCCGACTCATCGTCAAGGGACTCGTAGCGCGCGACCTCTGGGACATGAGCGAGTACTTCGCCATCATCTACGAGAACGACGACGTGGTCAAGAAGGCAGTCGAACTGCTTCAAAAACCTTAAAGCAATTCATAATTCACAATTCTTAATTCATAATTAGGCTACGCCCTAAGTCTTGGCGAAGGAAATAATTATGAATTATGAATTAAGAATTATGAATTAAAAAGAATGATAACCTAC
>OMSJ01000038.1 GCA_900313705.1 uncultured Prevotellaceae bacterium | reverse complement strand
GGAGCAGGTTCGTTGTCGATGAAGTGGCGGACGTAGGCATTGACGAAAGAGGTGTTCGTGCGCTTGTCGCGAGCTTCGTAGGCTGCATCAATCCGGGAGAGGTACTCGTCCTTGAAGCGCTGGTATTCGCTTTCGGTAAAGCCGTTGCGGACGGCACGGAGCAGTTCGCGGTAGGCAGCCTTGATGCCCTCGGTGTAGCGGCCTTCCTTCATGCTGACGTCGAGGATGAAGGCATCCTTCGTCTTGGCAACGAGGTACTCGCTGTAGTCGAGGCCGGCACCCGAGAAGGGGGCGTCAGCTTGTCGCGTTATCTCGTTCAGGCGCTCGTTGAGCATACCGGTGACGGCATCCTTGATGAAGTCAATCCCGATGTAAGCCATCGTGCCTCTCATCTCGCGGGGCAGCGGGTCGCTCTTGAACATCACCAGGGCTTCCATGCCGGGGAACTCCTTGTCTGTGCCTACGAAGACGAGCGGCTCTTTGTTGTCGGGCACAGGATATTCCTCGCGAACAGCAGCATCGGGAGCCGGAGCGGCGATGTCGGCAAACATCTCCTGCAACTTCTTCTCGACGGCTTCGGGGTCAACGTCGCCCACGACGACAAGTGCCTGCAGGTCGGGACGATACCACTTGCGGTAGTAGCTGCGAAGGGTCTCATAGGGGAAGTTCTTCACCACTTCCATTGTGCCGATGGGCATGCGCTCGGCGTACTTGCTGTCCTTGCAGACGACGGGCAAAGCCTTCTCGATGAGACGCATCTGAGCGCTGCGGCGCATGCGCCATTCCTCTTCGATGACGCCGCGCTCCTTGTCGATTTCCTTGTCCTCGAGCAGCAGGTCGTGGCTCCAGTCGTGCAGGATAAGCAGACAGGAGTCGATGGCACCAGCCGTCTCGACGTTCACATTATTTATATTATAAACAGTCTCGTCGAAGGAGGTATAAGCATTGAGGTTCTCGCCGAACTTCACGCCGATGCGCTCCAGGTACTGCTTCAGGGCATCGCCAGGGAAGTGGGTCGTGCCGTTGAAGCACATGTGCTCGAGGAAGTGAGCCAGTCCGCGCTGGTCGTCCTCCTCTTGCATGGAGCCGACGCGCTGGGCGATGTAGAAGTCGCAACGCTTCTCTGGCCACTCGTTGTGACGGATGTAATAGGTAAGGCCGTTCTCAAGTTTGCCTGTCTTGACAGCAGGGTCAAGGGGTACGGGTGGCATCTGCATCTGCTGAGCCGAAGCCATTGACCATTGGCCATTGACCATTGAAAGGCAAAGCAGGAAAAGACAAATTAGTTTCTTCATATTGTGTTATTTTCTTCTTTTTAGTTATGGGGCTTATGGGACCTATAGGGCTTATGGGGCTTATGGGACTTATTTCATCTTCCAGCCGGTTTCTGTGAGGATGAGTGAAAGGCCGACTTGTTCGCTGGTGCTGTCGTTGAAGAGCAGCTGCAGCATGACGTAGGCTGTGCTGTCCTCGGAAAGGCTGTCACTTGTTGCTTCTACGCGGCAGAGGCTCCGCATGTCGTCCTTTGCCATGAACTGCGCTGTGGCATCGGCGAGCTGGCGGCGGAAGTCTTCCGGCATGTTCTCGGCATCGGCATAACCTTCGACGAAGCCTGTGTGCTTCGCGGGCTGCCTCATGGGAGTAGTTGCTGCCAGAACAGGCAACAAAAAATGTAGATAAAAGAAGACAGAAGAAGATAGAAGAAGATAGAGGACAATACTTTTTTATGACTGCCCATAACTGTTGTCTTCTATCTTCGCCGCCACAGGCGGCATATCTTCTTCTATCTCCTTTTATCTTCTTCATTTCTTCACTCATTTCTGCCTAATGAACACGTTTATCGGGCAGCCGCTGAAGTCCCAGCGTTCACGTATCTTGTTCTCAAGGAAGCGCTTGTAGGGCTCCTTGACGTATTGCGGCAGGTTGGCATAGAAGACAAACGATGGCACTCGGGTGTCGGGTATCTGCATGCAGTACTTTATCTTGATGTACTTGCCCTTCATGGATGGTGGCGGATAAGCCTCGATGAGGGGCAGCATCTCTTCGTTGAGCTTGTGGGTCGAGACCTTTCGCGTGCGGTTCAGATAGACGTCCTTTGCTGTTTCAAGCACCTTGAAGATGCGTTGCTTGGTAAGGGCTGAGCCGAAGATGATGGGGAAGTCCGTGAAGGGAGCCATGCGCTCGCGGATGGCATCCTCCATCGTCTTGATGACCTTAGTGTCCTTGTCGGGCACGAGGTCCCACTTGTTGACCACCACGACGAGGCTCTTCTGGTTCTTCTGTATGATTTGGAAGATGTTGAGGTCCTGACTTTCGATGCCTCTGGTGGCGTCTATCATAAGGATGCAGACGTCGCTGTTCTCGATGCTGCGGATGGAGCGCATCACGCTGTAGAACTCCAGGTCTTCGCTCACCTTGTTCTTTCTGCGGATGCCGGCCGTATCGACCAGATAGAAGTCGAAGCCGAACTTGTCGTAGCGCGTGTAGATGCTGTCGCGCGTGGTGCCAGCGATGTCTGTGACGATGTTCCTCTCCTCGCCGATGAAGGCGTTGATGAGGCTCGACTTGCCTGCATTGGGACGTCCTACCACGGCGAAGCGCGGGATGTTCTCGTCGGGCAGAGCGTCTGTTTCTTTCGGGAACTTACTGACGACGAGGTCGAGCAGGTCGCCTGTACCGCTGCCTGTTGCAGCAGAGATGCACTGCGGGTCGCCAAGGCCGAGCGCATAGAACTCAGCAGCGAGGTACGTCTCGTTGTTGTCCATCTTGTTGCAGACGAGCAGGACGGGCTGCTTCGAGCGGCGTAGGATGGCTGCGACAGATTCATCAAGGTCGGTGATGCCGTTCTGAATGTCAACGAGGAAAAGGATGACGTCGGCTTCGTCGGTCGCGAGCGTCACCTGCTTTCTTATCTCCTCCTCAAAGATGTCATCGCTGCCAACGACCCATCCGCCTGTATCGATGACGGAGAACTCACGACTGCCCCACTCGCACTTGCCGTACTGACGGTCGCGAGTCGTGCCAGCCTCTTCGCTGACAATGGCGTGGCGCGTCTGCGTCAAGCGGTTGAACAACGTACTCTTGCCCACGTTCGGGCGTCCCACTATAGCTACTATGTTCGACATAACTGTATATTTTGCGCGACAAAGGTACGAAAAAAATATGAGAATAACGTTATCTGAGGGGAAATACTTTATGATAATCCGCAAAAGCACCCCTTGCTCCCCTTTCAGGGAAGTGGTCAGATAAGTACACGTACTTATGGAGATAAGTACACGTAGTTATTCGGATAAGTACACGTACTTATGGCGATAAGTACACGTACTTTTTTCCATAGGCTATTTTAGCGGATTATCATAAAACACTTTACTATAAGGCCACGGACTGGATGTCATTTAACCCTATTCTCTGGTTTTCAGCAAGATAGAAAGCAACCACCACGTGCATCGTTGAGCGACGAGACCTTTTTCACCACTTCAAAATGTGGCAACAAGAAAGCATGTAGAAAGTTCTCCTTACACGGTGACTGATATCGAAGCAAAGCCTTCGAGTTGAATTTACCGCCTCAACAAGCAATTTTTCCAGCAGGAATTCCGTTATTATATATATGTATAAATCCTAAAAAGCGAAATTATGAAAAAGACTCTACTCACTATCCTGCTTGTCCTTGCCCACCTCTGTGCTGTGGCACAAACGCGATGGCAGAACCCATTGGAAGCTGGCGAGAACACCATCCACGGTCGCTGGTGGAACAGCGAACTGAAGGACAGCTACCACCGCCTGCCGCCACGGGCCGAGAGCCAGGTGCGGAAAGCCGTCTGGAACCTGTCGAAGCAGTCGGCGGGACTCTCCATCTGCTTCCACACGAACTCGCCCAGCATCAAGGTGCGCTACAAGGTCAGGGGCGGACTGAACATGTTCCACATGCCATCGACGGGCGTTTCCGGCCTCGACCTCTATGCCACCGATGCCAAGGGACAGTTGCGATGGTGTGCCAGCAGGTTCAACCTCTCGTTCAAGGACACTATCAACTACGAATTCAAGGACATAACGTACTTCACAGGCGAAGAGCTTGGCTACGACTTCGAGCTCTTCCTGCCGCTCTACAACGAAGTGACATGGATGGAGATAGGTGTGCCGGAGAACCGCGAGCTGCGCTTCATCCCTGCCAGCAAGGAGGAAAGGCCCATCGTGGTCTATGGCACCAGCATAGCCCAAGGAGCATGTGCCTCGAGGACAGGTATGGCGTGGACCAACATCGTGCACCGCGAGAGTGGCTATCCTGTCGTCAACCTCGGCTTCTCGGGCAACGCTCTGATTGAGGAAGAGATGTTCCGGCTCATGGCCGAGATCGATGCCCGCCTCTTCGTCCTGGACTGCCTGCCCAACATGTCGTCGGAGCGCTCGGAGCTCATCTACGACCGCCTGATAAAGGGCGTCTCCATCCTGCGGGAGCACAGCAAGGCTCCCATCCTGTTGGTGGAACACGACTATGCTAACGGCATCAGCTCGCAGCAAGTCCTCGACTGGTACACAAATTCCAACCACCAGCAACGCCGGGCTTACGATGCCATGAAGGCGAAGGGTGTCAAGGGCCTGTACCTGTTGCCCCACAAGGAACTTGGCTTCACGCAGGACTACATGGTGGAGGGGCTGCATCCCAACGACTTGGGGATGCGGCAATATGCCGACGCCTATCTCAAGAAAATAAAGAAGATTCTCCGCCGCTAAGCCGGCTCTATCGTCAGGACGAGGTATTCCGAGCGAGTGCCGATGCGGAACTTGCCGCCCCAGATGCCCATGCCGCTGCTGACGTAGTAGCTTGTCGCGCCGCGCTGGTAGGAGCCAAAAGCGCATTCGTACATCATGTCGGTCATCCACGAGACGGGCCAGACCTGCCCATGATGGGTGTGGCCGCTGAACTGGAAGTCGATGCCTTCGCGTTCAGCTTGCTCCAAATGGTAGGGCTGGTGGTCGAGGAGGATGAGATACTTCGAGCGATTAGCCGCCCCGACGATGTCCCTGAGCGGAAGCCGGTGGCGGTTCATGCGGTCGTCGCGCCCGATGATGCAGAGGTCGCCCTCCTCGGCAAGCGTGTCCTGCAAGAGGCGGATGCCGGCATTGCGGTAGAACATCTGTGCCTCAGGCTCGCCGCTGAAGTATTCGTGATTGCCCAGACAGGCATAGACAGGCACCTGCAACCGCCGGAACTCCTCGTACATCCGCTCTTCGCGAAGCGGTCGCATACTGCCGTCGATGATGTCGCCTGCCACCAGGACAAGGTCGGGCTTCTCACTATTGATAAGGTCCACCCATCGTGCAAGCTCCTCCCTGCGATTGTGATAACCGAGGTGCAGGTCGCTCAACATGACCAGCTTGACAGGCTTCGTTACCTTTGTAGAGCGAAGGGTCACTTCCTCGCGATACTTGTGGCGATAGCGGTAGTTCCCATAGAAGAAGATGCCGAAGAGGAGAACCACGATGCAGCCAGCCGTCCACCAGTTCTGGCGCAGCCAACCGGCAGGCACCAGGTGGAGGAGCCGAGCGGCATCGAGGACGAGGAAGAGCATGAAGAGGTAGAACAGTACGAACAGGCTCGACGTCCCCACCTCGTAAACTGCCGTTGCCAAAAGCATCGGCAATCGGTCCGTCGTGCGGAGAATGCTGGCGAAGAGCAGCATGAACGCGCCTATCATCAACAGGACGGCAAGGACCTTCCAGCCCCAAGCAAGTGGGAGCAGGCACCAGACATGCCAGCCCACATACGCAAGAGCCAGCAACGGCAGCAGCAGGAAAAGCAGCATCATCTTTCGTTTACTTAAGTATCGCTTGTCATAGCTTTTGGGTAGTCAGCCCCTCAAGCGCAGGAGGAGAGAACTATGCCGTGCCGAGAGTGCCGTCCAGAGGAATGGCATTGCCCGATGGCTGCTGCTGCGGGACACGCTTGAAGGCAATGTTGTTGCGGAGCATCTGCCCAGGGTTGACGAGCGGCAGTATCTGCTTGGGGATGCCTGCTTCCTCGCTGCGCACAGCCATGATGCCGCGAGCTGCACTGATGGTGATGTCTGCCATGTGCTGAACAAGGCCTGCGGGCAGCACCCATTGGTCTTCGTTGAGCTGGTAAAGCGAGCTCCAACTGTCGCGCGTGAACTCGAAGATGGTCTGCACACTAAGGATAAGCTGGGTAATGTCGTTCTTCTTGTACTCGAAGTTGGCATTGCAGCGAACAACGCGCTTGTCCGTCTCGCAGTTGAACTGAATCTGGTTGTTAATCTGCATCTCGCCTTCGGGCCATTCGTTGGCAAGGTTGACGAACTGCAATTGCTTGACATCCATCAAGCGGAACTGAATCTGAATTTGTTTCTGTTGTTGTGCCATGTTGTATTTTTGTTGTTATTTGAGGTTAGAGGTTAGGGGTTAGAGGTTAGAGGAATGTTTTGGAAGTATTCTAAGGCCAAAGGTATTCTCTTACCTCTAACCTCTTACCTCTAACCTCTTACCACTTATTTCTTAGCTTTGATGGTCATTGCATTCAGGTAGTAGAAGAGGTTGGGACTGTTATTGCGCGAGCCCGGCATTACGGTGAGCGTCACCTGCCCGTCGGCTGTGGAGCGGATGCCTTTTATCGTGACTGTTTCCGAGGCATTGTTAGCAGACTGCAAGGCATCGGCCTGTGTGTCTTCGCCCTGCACGACGAAACTGGTCTGACGGAAGTCCTGGCTCTTTTCGCGGGACGAGAAGATGGTGAACTCGTACTCCAGCTCTGGGTTGAGGTGGCTCAAGCGAATGGCTGCGCTCTGGCGTGGGTTCTGTCCACCGAACTTGCCTGCTGCATAGCCCCAAAGGGCGGACTGTGACACATCGGCAGGCATGAGCATCTTGGTTGTGGTGTAAGGCGCACCGTTCTTGTTCGTGCCGCCAAAGTCGCCTGTGACAGTCACGAGGATGCCCGTCGGGTTCATGTTGCTGTCGATGATGCTGGTGTGGGTTCGCAAGGCTGGCGTAATGTCGTTCCATGCAGGGTCGGCTGTATGGTCTGCTCCGAAGTTGAGCTTTATCAGTCCTGTCGGCACGATGTCATTCACGACAGGGAACCCCTCCATGCCGAGCGTGGTAAGCTCGAAGGGACGCGCCACAGCTTCATGCGCTGCCACCTGACAGGTATGAGCCGTCAGGAAGTCGATGCCGTCGGGATGGTAGCTGAAGCCTACCGGCGAGATGCCCGTGATGGTCTCCAGCCAGGCGCAGGCTGCGGTGTAACGCCCCATCTTGTAGTCGAGGTGATAGCCGTCGCGGTTCATGTTGTCGCCCAGCCAGGTGGTGCGTGCATTCTGGATGGCTGTGCCGCTGGGCACCACGAAGCTCAGCTCCGGATGCATCGCCATGGCATACTGTACCGCTTGGCAGATGCTGTCGTACATCACTTCCTGCCGATTGCCGTAATTGGCAAAGCCGCCATGCGTACTGTCGTGGGAATAAGCCCATGTCTGATGGTAGCCGTAAATGGCATTGGGGTTGGTCTGCAGCCCTTGTGTATATTGTATGAGATTAGTCAGGTAAGGCTCGAAGGTTGTGGTGAGTCCAGACTCCTGGCTCACCTGCTGAACCGTGATGTACTGCCAGGGCTCGTCGGTAATGATGTCGGCAAGGGCAGTACGCGGTCTGTTAGTGCGTCGTCCGTCCTGGACCTTGCGGTACTCGAAGGTGTTGTTCGCCTCCGTCACGTCTATCCAGTGCGACTGGAAGCCCTGGCCGCCGCGGTAGGCATTGCCTATTATCATCTTCACGCCTGCCTCTTGTGCCAGTTCCCAAAGGTACTGCTCCACGGCATCCTGCGAGAAGCTGTTGCCGATAGCCAGCACACGGACGATGCTGTCCCTGGCTAACGTGTCGGTCGGGACTGCCTCCTGCGCCTTTGCGCTAAGGCAAGCGATGGCTAAAGCCACCCATATCGTTAAAGACTTTCGAAAGTTCATTTGCCTAAAATCTTGTTGTACTCTTCATCTGAAAGCACTTGTAGCGCCCGCTCGATGCACGGGTCACCAATGAGTTGCTGCTGCACGCCGCCCTTCTGGTAGTAGTATCGATGCACTATCTCGTCCATGAGATAAGGCTCCACCTCCTTGCGGAAGCGCAACAGGTCGGCACGGACGTCGTAGGTCAGCTTGGCTTCCAGAGCATCGAGCTCTGCCCGTGCCGCTTCCTGATAGCCTTCACGTCTGACGACATCGCGGAGCACCTTGAGCAAATCCTTGGCCGGTTTCCCTGCTTCGAAGCCGCTGGCCCCGATGCTGTCGGCAAAGGCAGCATAGTCCTCGTCGCTCAGGCGGAACTCCCCGACGGGCGGGATGGTGGGACGGGAAAGGCAGAAGCGGGTGACGTAATCGAAGAACTCGTCGCTGTTGACAAGTTCGGAAACCATCGTCGGCAGGCTGTCTGGCTTCACCTCGACATCGGGCTTTATGCCGCCTCCGTCGCGCACCTCGCGTCCACCGGCTGTATGGAAGACGCGCGTCAGGCTATCGGGAACGGTGCCTGCCGAGCCGTCGGCATTCAGGTGACGGTAGTCGTAGGCCTGGATGCAGCGTCCGCTGGGGATGTAGTAGCGACTGGTCGTGAGCTTGAGGGTGCCGTGGTAAGGCACTTCCCGCATCATCTGCACGAGGCCCTTGCCGTAGGTACGTGTGCCCATGATGACAGCACGGTCGAAGTCCTGCAAGGCTCCCGACACGATTTCCGAAGCCGAGGCCGAACCGCCATCGACAAGGACGACAAGCGGCATCACGCTATCCACAGGCTCCGTCGCTGTGTAGTATTCGCGGTTCGTGCGCGTCATCTTGCCCTTCGTATAGACCACCTTCTTGCCTTTCGGCAGGAAGAGGTTGGCAATATCGACAGCTTCGTTAACAGCACCGCCTGGATTGCCTCGGAGGTCGAGCACAAGGCGTTTGGCACCTTGACGGCGCACCTCATCGAGAGCTTCACGCACTTCGCGGCAAGCTCCTTCGGTGAAGCCTGTCAGGAAGATGTAGCCTGTCTGTCCGTCGCTGAGCAGCCCTGCATAAGGGACTTGGGGCAGCTGTATCATCTGGCGGGTAATGAGGAAGGACTTCTCCTCCTGTCCGCGACGCACCTTCAGCTCGAAGGTCGTGCCGGCCTCGCCCCTGAGCATACTGCTCACCTTGGGCGTCAGCATTCCCTTCACGTCTTTGCCGTCGATGGAGAGGATGACGTCGCCTGCCTGAACGCCGGCCAACTGGCTGGGGGTGCCTTCGTAGGGTTCGCTGATGACAGCCCTTTGCTCCTTTCGGTGATAGCGTATGATGCTGCCGATGCCGGCGTACTTACCGGTAGCCATCTGCCGGAGGTCTTCGTCGTCATCGGGGTAGTAGTCGGTAAAGGGGTCAACCTGTTGCAGCATTGAGCGGATGCCCCAGCCAATCACCGTGTCGGCATTGAGCGAATCAACATAGAAGAGGTCGAGCTGCTTGTAGATGTCGTTGAAGAGCTCCAGGTTGCGGCTGATGGCCGAGTTGTGGTTCTCCTTCTTTTGTGCTGCTGCGCAGAGGGGCAGCATACACATTATTATATATATAAAGGCCCTGGACCCCCTGCCCCCCTTTAGGGGGAGAAGAGAAGACCCCCCAACCCCCTTTAGGGGGAGAGAGGTATCTGTAACTTGCTGATGTATTTCTTCTTTCATAATATCTTTATCTTACATAGGTATCTTTATTCCCCCTAAAGGGGGTTAGGGGGTCTTCTCCTTGTTCCCCCCAAAAGGGGGTTAGGGGGTCTTCTCCTTGTTCCCCTTAAAGGGGGTTAGGGGGTCTGTTTCTTTATTTTCTTCCACGTTTCTTCCGGCAGCCTTGTTCCGACCACTCCTATGACGTGACCTGCAAGAAGTGTGCCACAGTCGAGGCATTCCCTCAGAGAGGCGCCTTTGTTCAGGGCGTAGAGGAAGCCACCGGCAAAGAAGTCGCCTGCTGCCGTCGTATCAACGACTGGCATCCGACGCGCCTCCACCACGACCTCTTCTTCGCCAAGCTTTGCACTTGCGCCCTTGCTGCCAAGCTTCACGACAGCCAGGCACTTGAAGGCGGCTATCTCGCGCAAGGCCTCCAGAGGGTCCTGCTTACCCGTGAAAGCGGCGGCCTCTTCCTCGTTGGCAAAGACGACGTCGATGTAGTCCTGCACGAGATGGCGGAAGAAGGGGAGGTCCGCTGCCACGACATTGTAGCTGGCCAGGTCGAGGCTGAGCTGCACGCTCTGCTCCATTGCTGTCTGGCAGATAGCCTCCATCAGCTCGTGGTTCTGCACCAGATAGCCCTCGACGTGTGCCATCGAGACGCCCTCGAAGAGCTGCGGCGTGATGTCGCTTGCCTGGAGCGTAGCTGCTGCCCCCAGCAGGGTGCCGAAGGTTCTCTCCCCGTCGGGCGTGATGAAGGTATTGGCAACGCCCGTCGGCAAGTCGCATTCCTGCATACAGGCATCGATGCCCACCTGCTTGCAATTGTCTGCATAGAACCAGCCCATCGCGTCACGCCCCACTTTGCCGACAAAGCCAGTCTTGCTGCCGAGACGGGCAAGAGCCAGAATCGTGTTGCCAGCGCTGCCACCGGTGGCCTGCTCTATGGGCAAGCCCTCAATGCAGGCACGCAGTTCCTGCTGCCGGACCTCATCGATGAGTGTCATGCTACCCTTTGGCAAGCCCATCCTTTCGAGAAGTGCATCCTCCTTCAGTCGCACAAGCACATCGACCAAAGCATTGCCTATCCCTATGATTTTCTCCATTTGGTGCTAATTTTTCTGCAAAGGTAAGAAATAATGATTAAAGAATAAAGAATAAGGATTAAAGAAGAGGCAAAAATAGAAAAAATTAGCACTTAGATAAAATTTTTTCCCTTTTCCTTTTTCTCTTTTCACTTTTTGTTGTACCTTTGCCCCGCAATTGAGAGGAAAACTCCAAAACTGCTTCAGTAGCTCAGTTGGTTAGAGCACATGACTGTTAATCATGGGGTCGTTGGTTCAAGCCCATCCTGAAGCGCAAAGCTTTCCGAACAGTTGCAACCTGCTTCAGTAGCTCAGTTGGTTAGAGCACATGACTGTTAATCATGGGGTCGTTGGTTCAAGCCCATCCTGAAGCGCAAGCCCAGCAAGACGCTGGGCTTTTCTTTTACGAGCTTATGCGTGTGGTCTTAGGCAACCAAGCTAAGGTCATAGTTTGATTGTTCATGTACTTGCAATTGCATGTTCATGTATATGCAATTGCAAGTACATGAACAATCAAACTCCACTACCTGTTATCTTTCATCTCTTGACAGGCCAAAGTGCCCTTTTAGGTGTTGTTATCCACAATACTTGAACGGCGGCTCTTCAAATGAAGGCTTTCGCATCTGGCGGATTACTAAGCCGCCGGTACAGGGTCTTCTATTCCCTTGTGACCTCGATGATGTGGCTGACGAGGTCGTTGGCCGACGTCACTTTGACGCCGACCTTCATCAGATAGTCGCCCGTATAGACCTTGTCGTTGCAGGAGAGCCAGCTCTGCCTGCCGGGCATGAGGCAAATCTCCTTGACTTTATACTTCGCCTCGGGGTCGAGACCTTGCAGACGGGTGGGCAGAATGGTCTCGCCGTAGCGCGGATGGATGTCGTAGGCAAACAGGATGCCGTGGGCCTTGTCGTCGCTGACACGCTGGAGGACACAATGTTGCCCTTCGTAAGGCGAGACGAGACGATACAGGTTGGGCGACCAGATGACGTCCTTCAGCCGCTTGTACTCCTTGATGGCCGTGCGGCAATACTGTCGGTCGTCGTCCGACAGACCCTTCAATCCGATGTCGAAGCCCAGTTTCCCCTGGAAGGCGACATCCACTCGGAACTTGATGCTGGTGCGCCTGTTCCACTCCGTGACGTGGGCACACATGGCCTTGGCGGGCATAAACTGCGAGTAGCCCCACTGGATAAAGAGGCGCTCGATGGGGTCGGTGTTGTCGCTACACCAGAACTCCGTGAAGTAGCGCAGCCCGGTGACGTCGCTTCGTCCGCCGCCGCCGGAGCACATCATCATGTAGAGGTCGGGGTACTTGGCCTGAACTCTATCCAACACTTTGTACAGGCCTCGCACGTAATCGACGTAGAGGTTGCCCTGATTCTCCTTGAGATAGGGCGAGTAGATGTTCGTGATGGGCGAGTTGCAGTCCCACTTCATGAAGCGGATGTCAGGGTTCTCCTGCATGAGATTATCGACGACGCCGAAGACGAAGTCCTGCACCTCTGGCCGGCAGAGGTCGAGCACCATCTGGTTGCGGAAGTAGTAGGTCTCGCGAGACGGCAGTTGGATGAGCCAGTCGGGGTGCTTCTCTGCCAGTTCGCTCTTGGGGTTGACCATCTCCGGCTCTATCCAGATGCCGAAGCTGACGCCGTTCTCCTTGGCTTTCTTGACAAGATACGGGATGCCTTGCGGCAGTTTGTCCTTCGTCACCTGCCAGTCGCCGAGGCCCGCATGGTCGTTCTTTCGCGGGTACTTATTGCCGAACCAGCCGTCGTCGAGGAGGAAGAGATCGACGCCCAGATCCTTGGCTTCGCCGAAGAGCGCCACAAGCTTCTCCTCGTTGAAGTCGAAGTAAGTGTTCTCCCAGTTGTTGAGGAGCGTCATGCGGTCGGTGTTGGCCTTGTGAAGCTGGTGCGCCATCATCCATCGCTGGAAACGTCGGCTGCCTTCGCCTGCCCCTTTCGTCGAGAGGGTGAAGAAGAAGTCGGCGGTGCGGAAGACGTCGCCTTTCCTGAGGAGATAAGTGGATGCATCGTGGTTGATGCCGCTCACGACGCGCAGCACGTGCTGGTTATCGACCTCGAAGGTGAAGCGGAAGTTGCCTGTCCAGCCCAGCGTGCCCATCAGCACGGTGCCTTCGTTCTCTCGGACCGGCTCGCCGAGGCCCACCTCGAAGAACGGCTGAGCCATGAGGTTGGCACGGGTGCCGAGGCGGCTATCGACAATCTTCTTGCCGAACTGAAGCTGCTGGTTCTGCATCTGCATCTCCTTTGCCCAGTCGCTGGCAAACTCTGTGAGGAAGTATTCGGGCGCCTCGAAGTAGAGCATCGACGAGGCATAACGGCCAAGATAGACTTTCCCCTTCTCCTCATGACGTATCTCCGTCCATTGCTGGATGATGTCCTCGCGCGCGAATACCTTATAATATAATGTCACTTCGACGGGATACACTTCGTCGCGCAGCAGGATGGAGGTTACGTTTCCCTCTGTCGTATGACTGACATACTTGAGGACAGACGTCGGGTTGCCGTCGGCATGACGAATCTCGAAGGTCGGCTCGTAGTAGTCCTCGGTGCCCATCACGGGATAAGCCTCCAGGCCACGGATGCAGGAACTGCTCAGTCCGGCCTGCGGCATGTTGAGCTGCGAGAGGTCGGTCCCAGCGGAAAGCCTTTCGCCGAGATACGTCTGGCAGAGCCGCTTCTGCGAGTTCACCTGAAGGACCAGTTGCGTGTGGTCGGTCGCGATGCTGATGGTCTGAGCAAAAAGAATTAAAAATGATAAGTGAAAAATGAAAAATAAGAGGGTTCGCTTAAACATGGTGTTGTTTCGATTAGTTTCTTCTGCAAAGGTAACAAGAATTTAAGAATAAAGAAAGAAGAATAGGGAAATGGAAGGAAAAATTACGTTTTTTTTCATAACTTTGCCAGCAGAAACGACAAACACAATGAAGAACCTTAGACTCTGTACCCTGTTGAGCATCATGCTGCTGCCTCTTCTGAGTTATGCTGAAGACTATCCCGTCGCCTTCGACCGCGATGCTGACCGCACCCGGACGGACCGTATCTTGTACGGCATCGTGCTCAACGGCAACATCTTCTCTGTGAACGCTCCCACGAAGATGTACCACGACTTGACCGGCGAGACCTTCTGTGCCCACGCCGGCGACCTCGTCTCGCCCTCGCTGACCTTTACCGGAAGGTGGATGAACAGCTATATCTACATCGACAAGGACAACAATGGGGCTTTCGACGTCGAGAAGCCTGGAGCGCAAGGTGCATTGTCGCAGGACAACGAGCTGGTGAGCTTCTCGGGACTCAGCCTGCCCGACGGCGCCTACAACAGCTATGGCGAACAGACAAACCTCTCGTGGGTGCAGCCGCCATCATTCGTCCTGCCTGCTGACATGGCCCCCGGCCTCTACATGATGCGCCTGAAGATAGACTGGGACGACACCGACCCTGCTGGCCGCATGGACGAGGGGAACAGCATCATCAAGAACGGCGGGGCTGTGCTCGACATACGGCTTCGCATTCTTTCCGACGAGGAGTTCCCCGAAGGATGCTACGCGATGGTCTTCAACGACGAGTTCGACGGAGAGGACGGCTCCCAGCCCGATGCCTCGAAATGGCGACGCTCTAACCGCTACGGCAGCACCTGGAACAGATACATCAGCAACTCCGAGGACGTCGCTTTCCTGCAGGACGGACATCTCGTCTGCCGTGCCATTCCCAATCCCGACCAGGAGTCCGACCCCGTGCCGATGCTGACGGGTTCCGTCGAGACACGCGGCAACTTCTCCTTTACCTACGGATGGGTGGAGGCACGACTGAAGACGCTTCCCCACATAGGCAGCTTCCCTGCCTTCTGGATGATGCCGCAGCCGCCAACGGACGGATGGCCGAAGGGCGGAGAGATAGACATCTTCGAAGCCATCGACGCGCAGAACACCGCCTTCCACACCCTTCACTCGCATTGGATAACGACCCTCGGCAACAAGAACAACCCGAAGAGCAGCTTCAGCGAGGGCGTGACGCAGGGCGACTGGCACGTCTTCGCGGCAAACTGGACAGAGGACTTCATCACGTTCTACGTCGATGGTAATCCTGTAGGCACTTATGCCAAGTCGCTGAACGAGGCAGACCTTGAGCAGAGCCAATGGCCTTTCTGCCACGACTTCTACCTCATCCTGAACCAAAGTGTGGGCGACGGTTCGTGGGCAAAGGCAGCAGACACCGCTTTCACCTACGAGACGCAGTTCGACTGGGTGCGCGTCTTCCAGAAGGATGCAGCAACGGGTCTTAAAGGCCTTGAAGACGCTAATGGCCTCAAAGACCTCAACCTCGCCTGGCATACCCTTGATGGCCGCAGGCTACAGGACAAGCCGACACGTCCTGGCATCTACATCTACGGCAACAGGAAATACATAATAAGGTAAAAAGAGATATGAAGAAGTATTTGCTTTGCTTAGCAGCCTGTTTGATTGCAATAGGCGCGAAGGCACAGAAGATAGAAGTGGTCGATACCGACGGCAACGGCATACCCTACGCATCGATACTGACACCTGATGCCGACTACATCGGCGTGACGAACCTCGAAGGCATACTGTCAGATGCCAAGGGTGCAAAGGACATTACGGTCAGCCATGTGGCCTTCAAAACCAAGAGAGTGAAGCTGGACGGGAAGGATGTGCGCATCACCCTCGAGGAGGCTGACTTCAGCCTCGAAGAAATCACCGTTGAGCCTAAGCCCTTCATCTATGTGCAGACGTACTACCGGCTGTACATCCACAACGAAGAGGATGGCATCATCTACTATCGTGCCGGCCTGACCGACAACTGCTACGACCCTAAGAAGAAGGTGGTCACAGCCAAAACATCCCACATCTCGAAGGCCAAGATGGCCATCATCAAGGCCATCGTAGGGATGCTTGGCTCCGCGTTGGATGAGCTGAGCCAGATAAAGGCCGAAAAGGTTGAAGACCGCATCCTGAAGAAAGGCAAGCTCATGGGCATGACCATCACCGATGTGGCCCCGGGCAAGAAGCGCATCGACGACAAATGGGGCACCCTGGGGTACATCACCGACGACAAGGATTCCGGACTGCGACGCTTCTCCTACGACTTCCATAAGCTCTTCATGCACTACATGGAAGCGAAAGGCATGGACAAGGAACTGGCTAAGAAGAAAAAGAGGGACGAGAAGAAGAAGAACCGCACAGAGACAGACTACAGCGTATATCAGATAGATGAGAACGGCAACTACGGTCCCGAGGACTTCGTGATGATGGAGGACCTGACTAACTACGACGTAGAGGAGGACGGCAAGACTGTCCACGGCATCAACGGGATGCAGGTCTATACCATCGAGCGGGCATACGTGACGAAGGAGGAGCTGAAGCTGCGCAAGAAGCAGAACAAGATGAAGATGACCCTGCAGAACATCAAGCAGTTCGAGCAGAAGCACAACATTCCTCCCCTTCCCGCTTCCGTACAGAAAGCCATCGACGGGCTTTAAGAATGAAGCATTTGCCACCGTCCCCATTGAAAGGGTTAAATGAGAGTTAGTGAATGAATAAGCGGATACAGGAACTCGACTACGTGAAGGGCGTCCTCATCTTGCTCGTCATCAGTTTCCATTTGGTCTGGTTCGAGCAACTTCACCCCGACATCAAGCAGGTGGTCTATTGCTTCCACATGCCTGGCTTCCTGCTCATCTCGGGTTACCTGATGAACATCAGCAAGGAGCCTCGCCAATTCCTGCGGACGCTCCTGTGGCTGGCTGTGCCGTATGTCGTCATGGAGAGCGGATACATCTACATGGCTTCCATTCTTCCCATCAATGAACACATCCCCCTTCTTACTCCCTGGGTTTACCTCAAACACCTTTTCCTGCATCCTCTCGGTCCGTATTGGTACCTGCACGCAATCATCCTCTGCGGAGCCGTGTACTATTGGACCCTCTCCAGCTCCCCCTTAAGGGGGGAGAGTCCTGCTGCAAAGGAAGCCCTCCCTTTAAGTGAGGGGTTGGGTGGGTCTGAGAGGTGGGTCTGGACGCGCTTCATCCTAATTGGCATCGCCTATTATGTTCTGTCCCACGTCTTAGGCATCCTGTCGTTTTCCTCAGCCATGTACTTCCTTGCGGGAGCCATACTTCGTCAGAGCGGCATGAACTTCGTCGCGTTCTTCCGCCCATCGAGCCTCTCAATCATCTTTTTCATCTTGCTTGCCTGCCTATCAGAGAGACCCAATCAAGCCAGCCTGAACGGTGTCCTGATTGCTTATTTCGCCATCTCCACCCTGCTGTCCATCTATAAGCACTTGCCCCCTGCCCCTCGCACCATGCTCCTTTTCCTGGGCCGCAACAGCCTGATGCTCTACGTCTTCTCGCCCATCTTTACCGTCCTCTGCAAGCGGCTTGTCCCCTATCTCCAGTTCGACCCGACGGGCCTCATCTTCCTTCTGGTCTCCCTCGCATTTTGTGTGACGGGGAGCCTGCTGATAGCCTGGCTGATGGACCTCACCCGCATCTCGCGTTTCTTCTTTGGCAGGAAAGCAATTAGAGAATAAGAAAATGGGAAAATAAGAAAATAAGAAGATTCCTTTCTTATTATCTACATCTCTACATTTCATATTTTCTGCCAGTTTGTCCTCCTTTGTCCACAAACTTGCCAATTTCATAAACTGGCACGGCTCTTGTTCAATAGGTTTGTGAAAGCTGAAGCGAAAGCAGAGGCAACAAAGAAACTAATAAACTTAATAACCAATAAACTAAAATAGGAGGACATGATTATGTTACCAGTAATGTTTAGAAACAATTGGATGCCAACATTGTTTGAAGATTTCCTGAACAACGACCTTATGCCACGAACCGGCAGCACGGCACCGGCAGTCAACGTCAAGGAGAGTGAAAACGCCTACACGATGGAACTTGCAGCTCCCGGCATCAAGAAGGAGTACTGCCGAATCAACATCAACGAGGACGGTAACCTGGCCATCGCCATCGAGAACAAGTGCGAACACAAGCACGAGGACAAGCACCACCACTACTTGAGGCGCGAATTCTCCTACTCGAACTACGAACAGAACTACACGCTGCCCGACGACGTGGAGCGCGACAAGATTTCCGCTAAGGTTGAGGACGGCATCCTGACCATCACGATGCCGAAGATGGCGAAGGAAGAGAAGAAACTCAGCAAGGCCATCGAGGTTTCATAACGCAACTCGCATCCTAATCAAAGGAGCAGTGCCTTTCGGGGCGCCGCTCCTTTTTTTGTTGCCCAACGCAACAGGCTTAGTAGTTTGATTGTTCATGTACTTGCAATTGCATGTTCATGTATATGCAATTGCAAGTACATGAACAATCAAACTCCACTACGTGTAGTGGCGACGAATGCAACGCGTCAACCAGACCGACATGTGCTGTCGGGGCGTCAATTTCTCCTAAGGTCAGCACCCGTTTCGATTAAATAATTTGCCGATTACTTGACACGTGTTGAATAAATTCCTAACTTTGTAGCCGAAAG
>OMSJ01000091.1 GCA_900313705.1 uncultured Prevotellaceae bacterium | reverse complement strand
CAACATCTCCAGCCAGATCTTCTTCAAGATGCTCGACTACAAGGAACTGATTCCCTGCTGCACAGGCATGATACAGAAGGAGGTGGCGGAGCGCATGGCAGCAGGTCCGGGCAGCAAGACCTACGGCATACTGAGCGTCCTCGTTCAGGCTTGGTACGATGTGGAGTATCTCTTCACCGTAGAGCCCGGCGTCTTCAACCCGCCGCCAAAGGTGAAGAGCGCCGTCATCCGCCTCACCCGCAACAAGACTACCGACCTGGGCTGCGACGAGAAGCTCTTCCGCCGGCTCGTGAAGACCACCTTCAACCAAAGGCGCAAGATGCTGCGCAACAACATACAGCCTCTCCTGCAGGCGCTTTCAGACCCGGACGGCAAGTCTCCCTTTAAGGGAGATTTAGAGGGTCTCCCCTTCATGCAGAAGCGCCCCGAGCAACTCAGCGTCGCGGACTTCATCGACCTCACCCTGCGGCTGCAGGAAAGAATAGCAAGCTAATCACCCATAAGCCCTATAAGCCCCATAAGCCTCATAAGCCCTATAAGCCTCATAAGCCCCATAAGCCTCATAAGCCTCATAAGTCCTATAAGCCCCATAAGCCCTACCATGAACACCAAATCCGATATGCGTCTGCTGCAGCTCCTCTCGCAGACGTTCCCCAATAGCGAGAGTGCAAGCACCGAAATCATCAACCTCGAGGCCATCCTCAGCCTGCCCAAAGGCACAGAGCACTTCGTGGCCGACATACACGGCGAGCACGAAGCCTTCCTCCACATCCTGCGCAACGCCAGCGGAAACATCAAGCGAAAGGTGCACGACCTCTTCGACGATTCGCTGCCCGCAAACGTCATGCGCGACCTCTGTACCCTTATCTATTATCCTGAGAAGCGATTGGAGATGATAGAGGAAGGTACCGACGAGGACCTCTCCGACTTCTATGCCCGCACGCTCCTGCAGCTCATACAGGTCTGCCGCTCTGTCAGCAGCAAATACACTCGCAGCAAGGTCCGCAAGGCCCTTCCCCCGCAGTTCGCCTACATCATAGAGGAACTGCTTCACGAGAACCCCAGCGACGACGACAAGGAGGCTTACGTCCGCCGCATCGTGGAGACCATCGTGCAGACGGGGCAGGCACGGAACTTCATCGTGGCCATCTGCAACGTCATCCATAAGTTGAGCATCGACCAGCTCCACATCCTCGGCGACATCTTCGACCGCGGACCAGGTGCACACATCATCATGGACTATCTGCTGACGCGAGAGAACTTCGACATCCAGTGGGGCAACCATGATGCGCTCTGGATGGGGGCCGCTGCCGGATGCGACGCCTGCATCGCCATCGTGCTGCGCCTCTCGCTGCGCTTCGCCAACATGACGACCCTCGAGGAAGGCTATGGCATCAACCTCTTGCCACTGGCCACCTTTGCCATGGAGACGTATGCCGAAGACCCCTGCCTGTGCTTCCAGCCCATCGTACCGAATCTCCCTGACGAACAGACCACCAGACGGCCTAACGACCAGAAGCGACTGCGCCTCATCGCACAGATGCACAAGGCCATCTCCGTCATCCAGTTCAAGCTCGAAGGGCAGCTCGTCAGGCAGCATCCGGAGTGGAACCTCGACCGTCGCGGCACGCTCGAGAACATCAACCTCGACAAAGGCACTTACCGCTTCGACGGAAAGGACTATCCTCTGCTCGACACGTCCTTCCCCACGCTTGACCCCAACAATCCCTATCGACTGACGCCGGAAGAGGAAGAGCTGATGAAGAGCCTGCACCACAGCTTCCGCATCTCCGAGAAGCTGCAGAAACACATCCGCTGCCTGTTCCGCCACGGCTCGATGTTTGCCGTCTGCAACAGCAACCTCCTCTTCCATGCCTCTGTCCCCCTCAATGCCGACGGCAGTCTGCGGCAGGTGATGCTCGACGGCAAAGCTTACTCCGGACGCGAACTCATGCAGAAAATCGAGATGAAGATGCGTGTCGCCTTCTCGCCTTCTCCCCAGGAGAGGGGTAGGGTGAGGCTTCGTGACTTCTTCTGGTACCTATGGTGCGGCCCCGACAGTCCGCTGTTCGACAAGAGCCGCATGACGACCTTCGAGCGTTACTTCCTTGCCGACCCTGCCACGCACCACGAGGAGAAGGGTGCTTACTACCTGCTCCGCGAGGACCCTGCTGTCTGCACCCGCATCCTCGACAGCTTCGGCGTGTCCTCACTTCCCTTGGAGGGAGGCGGTGGGTCGCGTCACATCATCAACGGCCACGTCCCCATCCATGCCAGTCAGGGCGAGAACCCCATCAAGGCAGACGGGATGCTTATGGTCATCGACGGCGGCTTTGCCAAAGCCTACCACCACACCACGGGCATCGCAGGCTACACCCTCGTCTATCACAGCCGAGGCTTCCAGCTCATACAGCACGAGCCTTTCACCAGCACACAGGAAGCCGTTGCCAAAGGCACCGACATCAAGAGCAGCACGCAAATCGTGGAGATGATGGGGCGTCGTATCCGTGTCCGCGATACCGACAAAGGTCATCAGATACAGGAGCAAATCAACGAACTACGTCAGCTTCTCTATGCCTACCGCCACGGTCTCATCAAGGAGAACGCCAAAAGGTAGAAGAAAGGAATGCTCGCGTAACAAATAAACTAATGGTCCGTTGCCAGTACCACCGTGGGAAAACTCCAGTACTACCACGGTGGTACTGGAGTTTTCCCACGGTGGTACTGGCAATGTCACACGAATCGTTAGGAACGGATAAACTTAGGGAAAGCAATCGACACCGCTACATACCATATTATAATAGCGGCAAGGGCACTGGTGCCAAGCAGCAAGAGAGGCAGGCAGCCGATGAGGAAGATGTACTTCTGCTTGTTGTCCGCCCAACTGAAGTTCTTGAACTTCAAGGCCAGCATGGGCACTTCGCAAATCAGCAACATGCAGAAGAGCAGCATGAAGAGGAAGAGGAAGACGGCATTGAACTTCATCGAGACCAGAAAGGCGTGCTCGCCCAGCACGAGGCTACCCCAGAAGAGGGCATTGGCAGGCGTGGGCAGCCCGATGAACCCATAGTGCTGACGCTCGTCGAGGTTGAACTTCGCAAGACGCAAGGCAGAGAAGGCAGCTATGAGGAAAGCCGTATAAGGCAGCAGCTTTACAAGTGAAAAGTGAAAAGTGAAAAGTGAGAAGTCTGCCGACGCAAGCATCTCGGGATAGTGCACCTCGTGGAAGAGGTAGAAGATGATGGCACTCGGAGCCACGCCGAAAGTGACGATGTCGGCCAGCGAGTCAAGCTCCTTGCCGATGGGCGAAGAGACACCGAGAGCACGTGCCGCCATGCCGTCGAAGAAGTCAAAGACCGCACCTATGACAATCATCAGCACGGCATACTGGTAGTTGCCGTAGAAAGCAGCACCTGTTGCCATGCAACCGCAGATGAGGTTGCAGCAAGTCAAGCTATTGGGAATGTGTTTTTTCATGGCAGTTTGGCGATTATAGTCTCATTGCCGACAGTCTTCTGGCCAAGCTGTACGCAGACCTCTGTTCCCAAAGGAAGATACAGGTCAACGCGGGAACCGAACTTGATGAAGCCTAGATGCTCATCGATATAGCAGTCCTCGCCTTCGCTGGGGTAGGTGACGATGCGGCGTGCCATAGCTCCTGCCACCTGCCGTGCCAGGATCTCCGTGCCGTCGGGTGTCTCGATGACCACCAGGCTGTGCTCGTTCTCGTCGCTGGCCTTAGGCAGCCAGGCACGGTGGAAGTTGCCGTCGAAGTGGTTCACGTGCTTCACCGTCCCATCGACAGGAATCCAGTTGGCGTGTACGTTGAAGAGGCTCATAAAGATGCTTACCATGACGCGACGGTCGTGGAAGTACTCGTTCTCCTCCGTCTCCTCCACCACGACTACCTTGCCGTCGGCAGGTGCCACGACGATGCCGTCCGTGTCATTCTCGAAGGTGCGGATGGGGCACTGAAAGAAGTTCAGCAGGATGGCATATATGACGGCGCTCACCGCAATGCAGATGTCGAAAGGGAGGCGCGAATCGAAGATGTGTAGTATGGCGAAGTTGAGCACAACCAGAGAGATGGCGCTCCAGAGAAGTGTCGCTTTTCCTTCGTGGTGAAGGCGTATTTTCTTTAGTTTTCTAAGTCTTTTGCCCATAGTTTTTGGCATAGTGCGCCTCAAAGGTACGAAGAAAAAATGAAAAGAAGAAAGTGATAAGTGAAAAAAATAAGGATAAGGATAATAATTCTTCATTCTTTATTCATCATTCTCCTTTTTTTCGTATCTTTGTCACCTCTATTTGCAGTTAGTAGCTTAAGGGCATCAATGCTTAATGTTCAATGTTCAACGGTTAGCGTCCAATGATACACGACTTCGTACACTTACACGTTCACTCACAGTACTCGCTGCTTGACGGACAGGCCTCCATCAAGAAGATGGTGGACAAGGCTATCGGCGACGGTATGCGCGGCATGGCGCTCACCGACCACGGCAACATGTTCGGCGTCAAGGAACTGTACGACTATTGCAAGAAGGTCAACAAGGACAGGAAGAAGGAAGGGCTGGAGCCTTTCAAGCCCATCTTCGGCTGCGAGATGTATGTGGCTCGCGGCGGAGACAAGAACGTGCACGAAGGCGGCAAGGAGAACCAGTCAGGCTGGCACCTCATCGTGCTTGCAAAGAACCTGACCGGCTATCACAACCTCATCAAGCTGGTGTCGCGCTCATGGGTAGATGGCTTCTATATGCGACCCCGTACCGACCACAAGGACCTGGCCCAGTACCACGAGGGACTCATCATCTGCTCGGCCTGCATCGGCGGTGAAGTGCCCAAGAAGATAGCACGGGGCGACATGGAAGGTGCAGAAGAAACAGTCCGCTGGTTCCACGACATCTGGGGCGACGACTACTACCTGGAGCTGCAACGCCACGAGGTGAAGAACCCCACACAAGCTGCCAACCGCGAGACCTACGAAGTGCAGAAGCGCGTGAACCCTGTCCTCATCGAACTGGCACGCAAGTACGGCGTGAAGCTCATCTGCTCCAACGACTCGCACTTCCTCGACGAGGACGATGCCGAAGCACACGACCTGCTCCTCTGCCTCTCCACCGGCAAGGACCTGAACGACCCGAGCCGTATGCGATACAGCAAGCAGGAGTGGTTCAAGACAAAGGCCGAAATGAACGCTGTCTTCGAGGACATTCCCGAAGCACTGGACAATACATGTGAGATTCTCGACAAGGTAGAGACCTACGACCTGGAGTCCAACCCTATCATGCCTTTCTTCCCCATTCCCGAAGAGTTTGGCACAGAGGAAATGTGGCGGCAGCGCTTCACGGAGGAAGACCTCTTCCGCGAGTTTACCAGCGACGAGAACGGCGAGAACCCCCTGCCCCGTGAAGAAGGCGAGAAGAAGATAGAGAAGCTCGGTGGCATCGACAAGCTCTACCGCATCAAGTTCGAGGCTGACTATCTGGCCAAGCTCGCCTATGAAGGAGCAGAACGCCTCTATGGAACTCCCCTCTCGAAAGAAGTCGATGACCGCATCCGCTTCGAGCTCCACATCATGAAGACGATGGGCTTCCCCGGTTACTTCCTCATCGTGCAGGACTTCATCAACAGTGCCCGCAATGAGCTCGGCGTTTGGGTAGGACCCGGACGAGGCTCGGCAGCAGGCTCCGTAGTGGCTTATTGCCTCGGCATCACACGCCTCGACCCGCTCAAGTACGACCTCCTGTTCGAGCGTTTCCTCAATCCGGACCGCATCTCCCTGCCCGATATAGATACCGACTTCGACGACGACGGCAGAGGAAAGGTCTTGCAATGGGTCATGGACAAGTACGGCGCAGAGAACTGTGCCCACATCATCACCTATGGAGCTATGGCAGCCAAGAGCAGCCTCAAGGATGTCGGACGTGTGGAGAAAGTGCCTCTGGCTACCGTCAACGCCTGGTGCAAGGCAATGCCGGACCGCCTGCCGGACGGCAAGAAGCCTACCCTGGAGAACTACATAGAGGCAACGCCGGAGCTGAAGGCGGCTCGCTTCTCGAAGAATAATATAGAGGCAGACACCATCAAGTATGCCCTTAAGCTCGAGGGAACGGTGCGCAACACAGGCATCCATGCCTGCGGCTTCATCATCTGCCGCGACCCCATTAGCGACCACGTCCCTGTCTCTACGGCAGACGATCCGGACTTCCCCGACCGCAAGACTGCCGTCACGCAGTACGACGGCCATGTCATCGAGAGCACCGGCCTCATCAAGATGGACTTCCTCGGCCTCAAGACCTTGTCGCAGCTCAAGGAAGCCTGCCGCATCGTCAAGGAAGCACATGGCATCGACATCGACATTGACAACATTCCCATCGACGACGAGTTGACATACAAGCTCTATCAGGAAGGCCGCACCGTCGGCACCTTCCAGTTCGAGTCGGCTGGCATGAGGAAGTACCTGAAGGAGCTGCACCCGACGGTCTTCGAGGACCTCATCGCCATGAATGCCCTCTATCGTCCCGGCCCGATGGACAAGATACCGCAGTTCATCCGCCGCAAGAACGGACAGGAGCCTATCACCTACGACCTCCCGGCTTGCGAAGAGTACCTGCGCGACACCTACGGCATCACCGTTTATCAGGAGCAGGTCATGCTGCTGTCGCGCAAGTTGGCTGGCTTCACTCGTGGCGAGAGCGACGCCTTGCGCAAAGCGATGGGCAAGAAAATAGAAAGCCTCATCAAGGAGATGAAGCCTAAGTTCATCGAGGGCGGCACACGCAACGGACACGACCCGAAGATACTCGAGAAGATATGGGGCGAATGGGAAGAGTTTGCTAAGTATGCCTTCAACAAGTCGCACGCTGCCTGCTACTCTTGGGTGGCCTACCAGACGGCCTACATGAAGGCGCACTATCCGGCGGAGTTCATGGCAGCCTTGCTGACGCGAGGCAAGGACGACGTGAAGGAAGTGACGAAGCTGCTTGCCGAATGCCACGCGATGAGGTTGGAGGTGCTTGGCCCTGACGTCAACGAGTCGCATCGCGATTTCGGTGTCAACGACCGTCAGCAGATACGCTATGGTCTGATGGCCATCAAGGGTCTTGGCGAAGCAGCGGTGCAGGCCATCGTGGACGAGAGGGTGAAGAATGGTCCGTTCAAGGACATCTTCGACTTCGCTGAGCGTGTCAACATGTCGTCCGTCAAGCGCAACGGATTGGAGTGCCTCGCCTTGAGCGGAGCCCTCGATAACATTGCAGGCAATATCCGTCGCGAGCAATTCCTGGCAGCAGACGTCAAGGGCAATGTCTTCCTTGACCAGCTTATGCGCTACGGCTCGCAGTATCAGCAGGCACAGATGGAGGCACAGTTCTCGCTCTTTGGCATGGATGCCGTTGAGCTCCACAAGCCCATCGTGCCGGAAGCAGAGGAGTGGTCTATGCTGGAGCGGCTGAACAAGGAGCGCTCGCTGGTGGGCATCTACCTCTCGGCGCATCCGCTCGACGAGTACTACGTCATCCTGCAGAACGTCTGCAACCTGAAGATGGAAGAGATGGAGTACCTTACAGCCTTTGCCGGTAAGAGTGTCCGCCTGGGTGGTATCGTCACGTCGGTTCGTTCTGGCACGACGAAGAACGGCAAGCCTTTCGGTGTTGCCACCATCGAGGACTTCAGCGGCACGGGCGAGATAGCGCTCTTCGGCGAGAGTTGGGTGCAGTGGGGAGCCTACTTGAGTGTGGACCGCTCGGTGCTCATCACGGGCACGGTAGAAGAGCATCGCTTCCGTCCGGGAGAGTACGAGCTGCGCATCGGACGCATCGACTGGCTGGCTGACGTCAGCGACAACCTGATAGAGCGCATCACGGTCACCGTCAACACGAATGCCTTGAGCAAGGACGACGTGGAGATGCTCACTGCCTATGCAGAGGAGAATCCCGGTAAGGCGGTTCTGCAGGTGGTCTTCGTCGATGCCACCAACCCTCACAACCAGCTCCACATGACTTCCCGTTCCCGCAAGGTTAAGGTGAACCGGCAGTTCCTGGACGACATCGAGAACAGCGAAGCGCTGTCCTACAGTATAAACAGCTAATCAGAACAATCAGAACAATCGGAATAATCAGAGTATTCAGAATAATCAGAATAATCAGAAAAAACAAATCATTATGGCACAGACAATCAACACTGGCAATTTCGAAGCCTTGGTAGCAACCGGCAAACCTATCGTATTGGACTTTTGGGCAACATGGTGCGGCCCTTGCAAGCGCCTGGCTCCCATCATCGAGGAACTGGCAAAGGAGTATGACGGCATGGCCATCGTAGGCAAATGCGACGTGGAGGAAGACGAGGAACTCGCCATGCGCTTCGGTGTCCGCAACATTCCCACCGTTGTCTTCCTGAAGGACGGCAAGGAAGTGGACCGTAGCGTAGGACTTCTGCCGAAGCCTGCCCTTGAAGAGAAAATAAAGGCAATGTTATAAAATTCAGGGATTAAAGATTAAGGATTACAGATTAAAGCTGATACTGTTTCGGTCGATAATGACAACCAAACCTTAATCTTTAATTCATAATGTATAATCATAAAAAGCATGGCAACTTTCGAAGAAGACCTCATCCAAGATGCTGAGGACGACCGCCTGACGGTCGAGTACATTCAGAACTACCTGCCGCAGGAGCTCAAGGACAAGTTTACCGAGGAAGAGCTCTACTACTTCATCGACGTCATCGGTGAGTACTATGTCGAACTCCTCGACAAGCACCCAGGCGACGAAGACATCGACATCGATGTGGAGGAAGTGGCAAAGTACGTCGCCAAGCAAGCCAAAAAGGACAAGATAGGCGACTTCAGTCCCGAAGACCTCCGCTGGGTGGTCGATGGAGAGCTGGAGTACGGAGAGTCCATTGACCATTGAGCATTGACCATTGACCATTGACCATTGAGCATTGAGCATTGGGCGACGGTAACTTTGATTTTTCACTTTTCACTATTCACTTTTCACTTCTTTCATGGAACAACCACTCCTTATTTATAATACCCTGAGCCGGCAGAAGGAACTCTTCAAGCCGCTCACTCCCGGGCGCGTCGGCATGTACGTCTGCGGCCCGACCGTCTATGGCGATGCGCATCTGGGCCATGCCCG
>OMSJ01000153.1 GCA_900313705.1 uncultured Prevotellaceae bacterium | reverse complement strand
GTCGTCGTCGGCAGCCACGATGATGATGGCAATGTCGGTGACCTGAGCACCACGGGCACGCATGGCGGTGAAGGCTTCGTGACCTGGCGTATCGAGGAAAGTGACGTGGCGTCCGTCGTCGAGCGTCACGTTGTAGGCACCGATGTGCTGCGTGATGCCGCCTGCCTCGCCGGCTATGACGTTGGTCTGGCGGATGTAGTCGAGCAACGATGTCTTACCATGATCGACGTGACCCATGACGGTGACGATGGGAGCGCGTGGCACGAGGTCCTGCTCGTCGTCCTCCTCTTCGCTGACTGCTGCGCTGACCTCAGCACTGACGTATTCTGTGGTGAAGCCGAACTCTTCTGCTACGAGGTTGATGGTCTCGGCATCCATACGCTGGTTGATGCTGACCATGATGCCGATGCTCATGCAGGTGGCAATGATCTTCGTGACGGGCACGTTCATCATCGTAGCGAGTTCGTTGGCCGTCACGAACTCGGTCAGCTTGAGTACCTTGCTCTCTGCTGCCTCGTTTGCCATTTCCTCCTCCATGCCCTGGCGGATGGCTTCGCGCTTCTCGCGGCGATACTTGGCACCCTTGCCCATCTTCGTGCCTTTGCTGGTGAGGCGGGCAAGCGTCTCGCGAACCTGCTTTGCTACTTCCTCGTCGCTTACCTCGGGCTGCAGAGGTGTTTGCTTGGGCTGGTTCTTCTGCTTCTTGTTCTTGCTCTTGCCGGCTGCATTCTGTTGCTGTTGCTGCTGCTGTTGCTGGCCGGCGTTGCCGCCTTTCTTCTTGCCAGGCTGTTGCTGCTGATTGGCAACGGCATTGACATCGACGCGCTCCTTGCCAAGGCGGACGCGCTTCTTGCGGTCTCCTCCCTGTCCTTCTTGTGCAGCACGTTCGCGGCGGCGCTCCTCGTGTGTCTTCTTCTTCGGACGTGTGGTCTGGTTCAGGCTGTCCAGGTCAATCTTGCCCTTGATGGTCAGGCTGGGAACGGAGCCTGCTGCCGGCTTGAGGCGGAAGATTTCTTCCTCCTGCTTTTCCTCCGAAGCGGGTGCCTCGGGCTCTTCCTTCGGGGCAGAAACAACATGCTCATCGTTTGGAGCAGGAGCTGCAGGTTCTTCCTTTGGAGCGGGAGCTACAGGTTCTTCCTTTGGGGCGGGAGCTACAGGTTCTTCCTTCGGAGCAGGAGCTACGGGCAACTCTTCTTCCTTTGGCGCAGGTGCTGGAGCCGGCTCTGTCTTAACCTTCTCCTTAGCTACAGGTTTCGGTTCAGGTTTCTTCTCCTCCACGACAGCTTTCTTCTTGGGCTTTGCTGCAGGTGCCTTCTCAGCCTTGGGTGTTTCGGCGTGCTGCTCTCCCAGGTCGATGCGGCCTAATATCTTGGGCCCGGCAACCTTGGGTGCTTCTATCTGCACTTCCTCTACGGGCTTTGGCTTGGGTGTTTCCTTGCGCTCCTTTGTCTGGCCGATGTGCTGCTGAATGAGCTGTGTAGCCTCTTTGCGCAGTCCCTTGTCGGAACTGAACTCGCCTTGCAGGGCGGCATACTGCTCCTCAGTGATTTTGTAGTTGGGGTTGGCCTCAACCTCATTGAAGCCTTTCTTTTGGAGAAATTCAACAGCCGTCTGGAGTCCGATATTGAATTCTTTGGTTACTTTGTTTAATCTGATGCTCATATATAAGCTTTGAATGAAGAATGAAGGATTAAGGATTAAGGATTTGCTACCGCTCTGATGTCTTCATGCTGAGAGTTATTCGAACTCGGCTTGGAGGATGCGCAGCACTTCATCTACGGTTTCTTCTTCGAGGTCTGCGTTCTGGATAATCATCTCTCTCTGTGCGCCGAGTACGCCGCGTGCTGTCTCAAAGCCGATCTTCTTGAGCTCGTCGATGATCCAGGGCTCGATGGCGTCGGTGAATTCGTCGAGGCTGACGTCGTCTTCGTCTGCTGCGTTGTTATCAACTTCGCGGAAGACGTCGATGGTGTAGCCGACGAGCATGCTGGCCAGCTTGATGTTGAGTCCGCCCTTACCGATGGCAAGTGATACCTGATCTGGGTCGAGGAAGACCTCTGCCTTGTGCTCTTCTTCGTTGAGTACGACGCTGTTGACACGTGCGGGGTTGAGGGCACGAGTAATCATGAGCTGGATGTTGGATGTCCATGTCACGACGTCGATGTTCTCGCCTCTGAGTTCGTGTACGATGCCGCGCAGTCTGCTACCTTTGACGCCGACGCATGCTCCTACGGGGTCGATGCGGTCGTCGTAGCTCTCGACGGCTATCTTGGCGCGCTCGCCTGGGATGCGTGATATCTTATGGATGGTGATGAGTCCGTCCTGTATCTCTGGCACTTCGGCTTCGAGCATACGTTGCAGGAACTCGGGTGCAGTGCGGCTCAGGATGATGCGTGGCTTGCCGCCAGTGTTCTCGACGCGCAGGATGACGGCGCGTGTGGTTTCGCCCTTGCGGAAGAAGTCGCCCGGTATCATCTCCTGACGTGGCAGGAGCAGCTCGTTACCTTCCTCGTCCATGAGGAGGGTCTCGCGCTTCCAGGTCTGATAGACTTCGGCGCTGATGACTTCGCCCTCGCGGTCCTTGTACTGGTTGTAGAGGGAGTCGTACTCCAGCTCCATGATGCGGCTTGCCAGTGTCTGGCGCAGTTGCAGGATGGCGCGGCGTCCGAACTCGGACATGTCAACGCGCTGGCTGACTTCTTCGCCTATCTCATAGTCGTCTTCTATTTTCTGTGCTTCGCTCAGGGATATTTCCTTGTTCTCGTCGGTCACTTCGCCGTCAGGCACGACGACGCGGTTGTGGTAGATTTCGAAGTCGCCCTTGTCGGGGTTGACGATGATGTCGTAGTTCTCGTCGGAGCCGTACATCTTGGCGATGACGCTGCGGAAGCATTCTTCGAGCACGCTTACCAGCGTCGCCCGGTCGATGTTGTTCTTTTCCTTGAAGTCGGCGAAAACCTCAATCATGTTTATCGCCTCTTTTGATTTTGTTGTCTTAGCCATTATATCTTGTTTAATTTAGTTTCTTGTGGTTGGGGGTTAGGGGTTGGGGGTTAGGGGTTAGTGGTTAGTGGTTAGTTTTGGGATGTGGATTAGAGTCCAGAGGTATTCTCTTACCTCTAACCTCTAACCACTAACCTCCTACCTCTACTTCACCTTTATCAGGTACTTTGTGTATGCCACATCGTCGAAGCGGAAGTCTGTCGGCACTTCCTTGATGACGGGTCGCTTCTTGCCTTCCTCTTTCACTTTTTGGAGGATGCCGAGTTGGAAGCCTTCGTCGCTGACGCTGAGCAGTGTGCCGTGATACTTGTGGCCGTCGTGCAACTGGGTCTCTACTTCCTTCCCTACGTGTATCTCGTACTGGCGACGTACGCGGAAGGGCTGTCCCAGTCCGGCGCTTGGTCTATCTCCACCACGATGCGGTCGTCGGGGCTGATGCTGATATCGACAAGGAAATACTCTTTGCCCTCAAGCCATTCTTCTACTGCTTGCTGCACTGCACTTTTGCTGATCATGTGTTTTAGCGTTTTTAGGTTTATTAAAGAAAAGTGAGGAACCTTCAGAGCTCCTCACCTATATCTTTCTGCGTGCAAAGGTACGTCATTTCTGCGAAACCTGCAAGTAAATGGACTGGAAAATGCTGTTATTTTGTTCTAGCCCAATCGGTCACCTGTCCAAAGCGCGGTAAACATGCCTCTTTTTCCCTGTTTGTCCGTGTATGAACAGCATTTACATTTATCTATAATATGCGCTCGCTTTTGTAACAACACGGAGCGTTTCCGGGATATGCGTCAGACTGTGATGCCTTGATAGTCGTGCTGCACCTGCTCATAGCTCTGCAGGTTGCCGATGTCGTAGCGACGTCCGGGCATCTCCATGGCGTGGACTGGTGTCTGCGTACAGAGCCAGGCGATGTAGCTGCCGGGGGCATCTACGCCGCAGCCCTCCTGGATGCCTTTCTCAACGAGGCGTGCGTCCTGCCGCGTGTAGTAGTAGAAAGGCGGGCAGCACCAATGCGTCTCGGGCGTAGGGGACTTCTCGGTCATGCGCAGGATGCGGTCGTTCTCATCGATGGTGACGACGCCGCACTTCAGCAGTCGCTGTTCGTCTTTCTCCCAGAAACGCATGATGCAGGAGGTCTGCTTCTCGTGGGCATAGCGGACGAACTGCTGCAGGCTGAAGTCAAGCAGGTTGTCGCCGGCGATGACCAGCATGTCGTCGTCGAGATGGAGCTGGTCGATGGCAAACTGTATGTCGCGCACGGCTCCGAGGCGCGTCTCGTTGGTGGAGGTGCCGTCGTCCACGACAGTCACCTTCTGAGCCTTCGTTGCAG
>OMSJ01000074.1 GCA_900313705.1 uncultured Prevotellaceae bacterium | reverse complement strand
TCTGTCATTTTCAAATCAAAAAATCAAAGAACGCCCTGAAACCCTTATTAATAAAGGGATATATGAAGTTTAATCTAAAATTATTGCATCACTAGTAATAGTAAATAGTAAATCGTCAAATAGTAAATCATTATGATGGACAAGATAAGCTATGCTCTGGGCCTTGGTATCGGTCAACAGATAAAGAGCATGAACATCGAGAACTTCAGTATCGAAGACTTTACGAAAAGCATCAGCGACGTGATAGAGGGCAAGGAGACCGCTTTCTCCAGCCGCGAGGCACAGATGATGCTACAGGAATACTTCACCCGTAAGCAGAAGGAAGAAGCTCAGGCACACATCGCCGAGGGCAAAGCCTACCTGGACGCTAACGCCAAGAGGCAGGGCGTCGTCGTTACGAAGAGCGGCCTCCAATATGAGGTGCTGCAGGAAGGCAAAGGCAAGAGCCCGAAGGCTACCGACACAGTCCGCTGCCACTACGAAGGTCGTCTGCTCGACGGAACAGTATTCGACAGCAGTTACAAGCGCGGCGAACCTGCCGACTTCGGCTTGAACCAGGTCATCCCGGGCTGGACGGAAGGTGTACAGCTGATGAAGGAGGGCGCTAAGTTCCGCTTCACGATTCCTTATCTCCTGGCTTATGGAGAACAGGGCGCCGGCGCAAGCATACCGCCATTCAGCACCCTCATCTTCGACGTGGAGCTCATCAAGGTACTGTGACTAATTCAAAATTCAAAATTAATAAATTCAAAATTCAACAAACAACATGAAGAAGTTTTCTTTTCTCGCAGCCGTAGCAGTGGCTGCTATCATGGGAAGCTGCACAAACGGCACTCCCAAAGCTAACCTGAAAGACGACGTTGACACTCTGAGCTATGCTATTGGCTTGGCACAGACACAGGGCCTGAAGGACTACCTGACTATGCGAATGGACGTAGATACCACCTACATCGACGAGTTCATCAAAGGCCTGAACGAAGGCGCCAACGCTGGTGACAACAAGAAGAAGGCTGCCTACTATGCAGGCATCCAGATTGGCCAGCAGGTAAGCCAGCAGATGGTCAAGGGCATCAACTATGAGATCTTCGGCGACGACAGCACTCGCACCATCAGCCTGAAGAACTTCATGGCAGGCTTCATCTCCGGCACCACAGGCAAGAACGGCCTGATGACCATCGACGAGGCTTCACAGACTGCACAGAGCCTCATGCAGAGCGTCAAGGCAAGAGTGATGGCTGAGAAGTATGGCGACTGGAAGAAGCAATGCGAGGACTACATGGCTGAGGTAGCCAAGAAGGAAGGCATCAAGGAGCTGGGCGACGGCATCTACTACGAGGTGCTGACCGAAGGCACAGGCGCCATCCCTGCCGACACCAGCCGCGTAAGTGTCAACTACGAGGGCAAGCTCCTCAACGACACCATCTTCGACAGCAGCTACCAACGTAACGAGCCCGCCAAGTTCATGGTTAAGCAAGTCATCCCCGGCTGGACAAAGGCTCTGACAAACATGCCTGTCGGCTCAACATGGAGAGTTTACATTCCTCAGGAGCAGGCTTACGGAGAGCGTGAAGCCGGCAAGATTCTTCCCTACTCTTGCCTTATCTTCAAGATTGAACTGCTGGGCATCGAATAATTCAAGAGGTTAGTAGTTAGAGGAAGTTAAAGAAGTTAAAGAAGTTAAAGAAGTTAAAGGACGATAGTTTTTGCATCTTAAACTAAATCAGCATCAAAAAGGTATTGTCCTTTAACTCCATAGTGAGCGTAGCGAACAATAACTTCTTTAACTTCTTTAACTCCCTGAAATAAAAGAGCAATGAAGAAGTTTATCCTGTTTGCACTCTGTGCCTGCATTTCTCTGGGCATGAGTGCTGCAAAGAAGAACACAAAGAAGAAGAAATCAAAGGAACCCGTTGAAGTGGTCGATACCGTGAGCATCGACACCTTCAGCTACTTCTTTGGCCGCGCCAACTCCAATGGTCTGAAGGGCTTCCTGGTTCAGCGCATGGGTATTGACACAACCTACGTTGCCGACTTCCTGAAAGGCTTTGAGCAACTGACGCTCACCGAAGCAGACAAACGCGAGAAGGCTCGTCTGGCCGGCATCGAGATTCGTCAGCAAGTGGAGCAGCAGGTTTATCCCGGAGCCTCCAAGCAAGTGAACGACAGTACCGACATCCTGAACAAGGAACTCTTCGTGAAGGGCTTCCGCGAAGGCTTCGAGGGCGTGAACAACACCATTTCGATGGACAGCACTCAGGCACTCGTGAAGAAGCAGATGGAATACTACCACAAGGTCAACATGGAGAAGAAGTACGGCGCCAACCGCATCGCAGGTGAGGAGTTCCTCAAGGCCAACGCCAAGAAGGACAGTGTGAAGGTCACACCAAGCGGCCTCCAGTACAAGATCCTGACCGCAGGTACCGGCGAAGTGCCCACAAAAGAGTCGAAGGTGAAGGTCAACTACGAAGGTCACCTCATCGACGGCACCGAGTTCGACAGCTCCTACAAGCGTGGCAAGCCTGTCACCTTCCCCGTGGCTGGAGTCATTTCCGGATGGACAGAGGCCCTCTGCATGATGCCCGTCGGAAGCAAGTGGATGCTCTATGTGCCTCAAGAACTGGCATACAAGGACCGCGAACAGGCTAAGATTCCTCCCTTCTCCTGCCTCATCTTCACCGTTGAGCTCCTCGAGATTGAAAAGGATGCCTCGAAGAAATAGGCACGCCTAATTGACTGACTCAACGTGGGTAGTTGGCAAACTTAACACACCTAGTTGACCAACTATCCACGTTTTTGCCTTAAACCACATCTTATAAGATAACCATTAACCTAAACCGAGAACATGAAAAAGCCACTTTTCCTTGCGGTACTGCTCCTTTCGAGCTTTGCCGCCTTTGCGCAGAAACAAGTTAAAGCCACCAGTCCCGACGGACAGGTTCAGGTGACAGTTACCGTCAGCGACCGTATCTACTACGACGTAGAGAGCCACGGCGAACTGCTGTTCAAGCAGTCCCACATCGGTATGACGCTCAGAGACCGCACCCTTGGCGAGAAGCCCGCCCTCAAGGGCAGCAAGGTGACGAAGGTCAACGAGACCGTCACACCCATCCATCCCCTCAAGTTCAGCAAGGTGGAGAACAGCTCACCCTCACCTTCGGCGGTGGCTACAAGGTGGAGTGGCGCGTCTATAACGACGGCGTGGCCTACCGCTTCGTCACAGCCCTGAAGGGCGACATCGAGGTGATGAGCGAGGACGGAACCTGGCAGCTTGCCACACCTGCAAAGCTCGTCCTGCAGCAACCCGGCGGCTTCAAGACAAGCTGCGAAGAGAACTATTCCGTAGTACAGAGCAACGAATGGAAGGCCGACGACAAGATGAGCGAGCTGCCCATCCTCGTCATGGGCGAGAAGCAGAAGGTCCTCATCTCCGAGTTCGACCTGTTCGACTACGCCGGCGTCTTCCTCAAGTCCGTCGGCGAGGGCAGCAACGCTTTCTCTATCATCCAGCCCAAGTGCCCGACTGAATACGAGGACGACGGCGACCGCAAGCATAAGATTCTCAAGGAAGCCGACTATGTGGCCAAGACACAGGGCACCCGCACGTTCCCTTGGCGCTACATGCTCATCACGCAGACCGACGGCCAGCTCGTAGAGAGCACCATGCCTGTGCGCCTTGCTCCCGCCAACGCCATCGGCGAGACCGACTGGATTAAGGTCGGACAGACTTGCTGGGACTGGCTCAACGGCATCCCCTACGGCCCGGACGTGACGTTCAAGTCGGGCATCAACCTCGACACATACAAGTACTTCATCGACTTCGCAGCCCGCAACGGCGTGGGCTACATCCTCATCGACGAAGGCTGGGCACGCAACACACGCAACCCCTTCGAGACCAACCCCGAAGTGCATCTGCCAGAGATCATCGCTTACGGCAAGAGCAAGGGCGTAGGCGTCATCCTTTGGCTCCCGTGGCTCACCGTGGAGCACCACATGGACCTCTTCGAGAAGTTTGAGGAATGGGGCATCAAGGGCACGAAGATTGACTTCATGGACCGTCAGGACCAATGGATGATTAACTTCTACGAGCGCGTGGCCAAAGAAGCTGCCAAGCATCACATCTTCGTCGATTTCCACGGCGCCTTCCACCCCAGCGGCCTGGACTACAAGTACCCCAACGTGCTGACCTACGAAGGTGTACGCGGCATGGAGTACAACGGAAGCTGCAAACCTGACAATACCGTATGGCTTCCCTTCATCCGTAATGCCGTCGGACCTATGGACTACACGCCCGGCTCCATGCTCAACTACCAGCCGGAACGCCACCACGGCAACCGCCCCATCTGTGCAGGCGTTGGCACAAAGGCCTTCAACCTGGCCATCTTCGTGCTTGCCGAAAGCAACCTGCAAATGCTCATGGACAATCCCTGCCGCTACGACCAATGGCCCGACTGCCGCGACTTCCTCACCAGCGTCCCTGTCAACTGGGATGAGACACGCGTCCTTCAGGCTGAAGCCGGACAGTATTGCGTGGTAGCCAAGCGCAAAGGCGACCAGTGGTTCATCGGTGGCATCACCAACAGCACCGAGCGCAACATCGACCTGAAGCTTGACTTCCTGCCCGCAGGCAAGGAGTGCCGCATGACATACTTTGCCGACGGCATCAACGCCGACAAGATTGCGATGGACTACATCCGCAAGCAGAGCAGGGTCAGCAACACCACCGTCCAGCCCATCCACATGGTTCGCAACGGTGGCTGGTGCGCACGCATCGACCTCGGAAAGTAACTTCCTAATCTGGGATTAAAGATTAGGGATTAAAGATTAAAGGAAAGAAAGGCGGGGACATCATTTGGTGTTCCCGCCTTTGCCTTAGCTAGTTCTTTGCAGCTACATGTATGTGCAATTGCATTTACATGTAGCTGCAATTGCACATACATGTAAATGCAAAGGATTAGGCTAAGCTAATTCCATGGCACAACGTGTCGGCAGCTTTCGAACTCTATGGCAAGGTGATGGGGAAGAGCGGGCTGTCGGTGTGTTCCCGATGAACGATGCCGATGAGTTCGGCAAGCTTGTCGGGATACTTGTCCTTGAGGTCGTTGTCCTCATGGATGTCGGTCTTGAGGTCGTAGAGGAACGTCTTGCCCTGGCTGACGACAAGCTTCCAGTCGCCCTGCCTTACGCCGATGACCTGTGTGCCGCCGTCGCTCATCTCCCAGTAAAGGAACTCGTGTTTCTTTTGTTTCCTATCCTTACCGAGCATGGTTGGGCAGAAGGAGATGCCATCAAAAGACCCTTCCCTACCCTCCCTTAAAGGGAGGGAGTTCTCGCCCTTTAAGGGGGAGTCAGAGAGGGTCTGGAGGCTGTGCGCTGCTATCTCCCTCTTCGTGAACGCGCCGCTGTACTCCATGAAGGTGGGCATGAGGTCGTAGAAGGCAAGCTGATGATGGCTGACTGTGCCTCGTGGGATGCCTGCTCCCCAGCAGATGAAGGGGATGCGGATGCCGCCTTCGTAGGTGCTTCGCTTGATGCCGCGCAACTTGCCGTCACGTCCGAAGAAAGCCGGGTCTGCCCCACCCTCTTCGTGCGGGCCGTTGTCGCTGGTGAAGATGACGAGGGTGTTCTTGTCGAGTCCCTTGGCTTTGAGCTTCTCCAGTATCTCACCAACGTAAGCATCCAAGCGCGTAATCATCGCCGCAAACTGCGCATGTTTGTCGTTGCCGCCATAGTACCAGCTCCAGGGATCAGTCCTATACGAGCGTTCCTCCTCGGCAGGGAAGAGCCGATGGTAGTGCTCGACAATCGAGTCATTGGGTTGCCAGAGCTCGGCATGAGGGAGGGTATAGGTGAAGATGCCAAGGAAAGGCTCATCCTTCGTCTGGCGGTCGAGCCATTCGAGTGCATAGCGATGGATGAGGTCGGCTGAGTATTGAGGGCGCTTTTCATAATCCGTGCTGCCAGAATTCACGCCAGAATACTTAATGTTCTCTTCCAAGACTTCTGCCACCAGATGCTTGTCGCCTCGGCCTTCGGGGTCGTAACGGTTCAGGAAGTTGGGATAGTACGTGTGTGCCTGAAACTGACAGACAGGACCATAGAAGCAGTCGATGCCCCTGAGGTTGGGCAGGGAACACGACGAACTTTCGCGGCTCCGGCTGGTGTCCGTGTTGCCGTCGGGCAGGCGGGCATAGGTGTCGGGGTAGTCGAAGTTCCAGTAGCCTCCGGCCCACTTGCCGAACATGCCGGTCCGGTAGCCCTTGGCCTTGAAGAGCTCGGGGATGATGGGGTGCGTCATGTCGTAAGGTTCCTGTCCGATGACGTAGTAGTCGTCATTCTCCCCGAACATGTTCTGCCTGAGCACCGAGCGCCCCCAGTACTCGCGGTTGCCACGTATCTTGGCGTGACCTGTGTGCTGCCCCGTCATGAACGAGCAGCGACTCGGCGCGCTGACCGGACATCCGGCATAGGCATCGGTGAAGCGCATCCCTTCCGCAGCCATGCGGTCGATGCAGGGCGTCTGGATGAGCTGCTGACCATAGCAGCCCAAATCGCCGTAGCCCATGTCGTCACACATTATATATATAATATTATGGTATGATGTCTTAGCGAAAACGGAGAGCGGCAACATGCCGAACAGGGAGAGGGGAAGCTTCATGATTCATGGTTTTGTACGCACAAATTTATAAAAAGTTTAGAGTTTAGAGTTTAGAGTTTAGAGAAAAAGCACAAAAAGGGCACTAAACCCAATAATTTTTCACTTTTCACTTTTCACTTTTCACTTTTTGTTGTACCTTTGCACCCGTCTTAAGCTCCGATGGCGGAATCGGTAGACGCGTCGGTCTCAAACACCGATAGGGAAACCTGTGCCGGTTCGACCCCGGCTCGGAGTACGGAGATAGGCTAATGGCTGAGAAGCTGTTAGCCTTTTTTATGGGTCAGATAAGTACACGTACTTATGGGGATAAGTACACGTACTTCCGGCAATAAGTACACGTACTTCTGGCGACAAGTACACGTACTTTTTTCCATAGGGGAGGCGCGGGCGACACAGAAGGCCGCGTGAAAGAACGCAGCCTATGGGAAGACAACTGGGAAGATTAGTTTCTACTCTGGGGAAGCCAGGAGCATTTATTCGTTTGGCTGTCAGCAGTTAAGCGGACGCTAAAGGGCTCCAGATACACGAGGCAGGCTAATGGCCAAAAGCTATTAGCCTGCTTTTTATTTTGAGTTTTACGATAAAAGTCGTAACTTTACGGCGCAAACACTAACTAACAACAGCTATGAGACACCTTCATCCCTTCTTTTCCTGTCTGCTGCTGACGGTCTGTCTGCTGTTGCCGACAGTCAGCGCCAAGGCTGCCGACTGGCTTTTCCGCAACGGCAAAAGCGACTACAAGATAGTCATCTCAGCCGGTGCCTCCACTTCGGAACAGACCGCAGCCAAAGAGCTGCAGCAGTACATCGAACAGATAAGCGGCGCCCGCCTGCCCATCACAAACGACATGAATGCAGAGCCTCGCATCGTCGTGGGCTACAATGCCAGACTGCAACTCACTACCGAAGCCAAGCAGCCTAAAGCCGACGACGAGAGCTTCACCTACAAGACTGTCGGAAGGGACCTGCTCATCTGGGGAGGTTCGCAGCGCGGCACGATGTACGGCGTCTTCACCTTCCTCGAGCGCGAGCTTGGCATCCACTGGCTCACGCCGAAATGCACCATCGTGCCTAAGCTCAAACGCTGGAAACTGCCTCGGCTCGACCACTCCGAAAGTCCATTCATCGGCTATCGCTACAGCAACTACTTCGTCGCTTCCAACGTGCCCGAATGGAGCGCCCATACTCGCGAGAACATGAAATGGAGCCCCAACACCAACGCATACGGCAACATCGAGGCTTACTGGGGAGCTCACACGATGGGGCATTTCGTCCCAACGAAAGAGTTCTTCGAGACGCATCCCGAGTACTTCTGCCTGCGCGACGGCAAGCGCTACGGCGGCTACGGGCAGCTCTGCCTGTCTAACCCCGAAGTGCTGGAGCTGTGCAAGACACGCCTGGCACAATACATGCGCAATCATCCTGAGCACCGCATCTACAGCCTCTCGCAGAACGACAACTTCCTGTTCTGCCAGTGCGAGCAGTGCAAAGCCATCGAAGAGCAGTACGGCGGACATGCGGGCATCATCGTCTGGTTCGTCAATCAGGTGGCCGATGCCGTGCGTGACGAGTTTCCCGACAAGTACGTCGGCACCTTTGCCTACCAATACTCGCGCCAGCCGCCTACTGGCATCAAGCCCCGCGAGAACGTCGTCATCCGCCTCTGCAGCATAGAGTGCTGCTTTGCCCATCCGCTGGATGCCGGCTGTCCGCAGAACGAGAAGTTCATGCGCGACCTGAAAGGCTGGGCTGAACTTGCACCGCACCTGTTCATTTGGGACTACATCGTCGATTACGCTCAGTACATGGCTCCCTGGCCTAACTTCCAAGTGCTTGGGCCCAACATCAAGGTCTTTGGCGAGAACAAAGCCATCGGCATCTTCGAAGAGGCACAGTACCAGTCCGCCGGAGCTGAGTTTGACGAGATGAAGGCCTGGACCGTGAACCAGCTCCTATGGAACCCTGAGCAGGATGTCGATTCGCTGGTCAACATCTTCATCAATGGCTTCTACGGCAAGGCAGCACCTCGCATCAAGGACTATTATGACTTGTGCCAAAGCCTTGTGAAGCCCGACGTACACTACGGCATCTACATCCGTGAGAACCACGAGATATACAGCGACGAGTTTACGCAGAAGGCCTTCGACATTCTCAGCGAGGCAATGAAGATGGCAGAGAACGACGAGATTCGCGAACGTGTGGACCGCGTCCGTATGCAACCCCTCTACCTGCACTGTGTGCGCCACAAGGCCGAGTCGCTCAAGGACGGCACATGGGCTGACCTCCTGCGCCTGATGAAGCAGTACAAAGCGATGCACCGCGAAAGCATTCCCCAAGAGAAGTTCATTCAGGAGTTCGAAAGAGTAGCAAAAATTTTTCACCTTATTATTTGTCCTTCCAAGAAAAAGAAGTATCTTTGTAGTCGCAATGACCCACTTGACTCTACCCACAGACGAGACAAGGCGCCTCTCCTTCTACCTGGCGATGGAGGAATATGCGGCAGCCCCCTCCCCGCTCCCCCTTTGGGGGAGTGCCTCATCCCCGCGGCCTCGCCGCTCCAAAGCACTCCCCCAAAGGGGGAGCGGGGAGGGGGCCTTCTTCCTCTGGCAAGTGGAGCCGACGGTCATCTTCGGCAGGCATCAGGTCATCGAGAACGAGGTGAACCTCGACTACTGCCGTGAGCACGGCATCGAGTTCTACAGGCGCAAGAGCGGCGGCGGCTGCGTCTATGCCGACAAGAGCAACGTTATGATGAGCTACATCACGTGCTCCGACGAGGTGCAGACCACGTTCCGCGAGTACATGCAAATGGTCTGCGGAATGCTTCGCGAACTTGGGTTGGACGCGACATCAACGGAGAACAACGACGTGCTCATCGGCGGACGGAAGGTATCGGGCAATGCCTTCTACCACATGCCCGGGCGAAGCATCGTCCACGGCACCATGCTCTTCGACACCGACATGCAGCACATGCTCCAGGCCATCACGCCGCCCAAGCAGAAGCTTACGAAGCACGGCGTAGAAAGCGTGCGGCAGCGCATCACGCTCCTCAAGGAGCACACCGACCTCAGCATCGAGGAGTTCAAGCGCTTCGCAGTAGAGAGGCTTTGCTCCGACACGCTCCGGCTCACCGAGGAGGACGTCAGAAACATCGAAACCATTGAACGAGAAACATATCTAAACCCTGAATTTATCTATGGAAAAACAAACTTGTCTCTATGACCGCCACGTGGCATTGGGCGCACTCATGTCACCCTTCGGCGGCTTCATCATGCCCATCCAGTACACCAACATCACCGACGAGCACAATGCCGTACGCCAGCATTGCGGCGTGTTCGACGTGAGTCACATGGGCGAAGTGCGCATCACGGGTCCCGACGCTGAGCGTTACGTTCAGCACATCTTCACGAATGATGTGGCTGGAGCACCCATCGGGCAGATATATTATGGTATGATGCTCTATCCGAACGGTGGAACGGTGGACGACCTGCTCGTCTATAAGATGGGTGAGAACGACTTCTTCCTCGTCATCAACGCGGCAAACATCGACAAGGATGTGGCTTGGATGAAGGGACACACCGAAGGCTTCGACATCAAGCTCGACCATCAGAGCGACCAGTACGGGCAGCTTGCCGTGCAAGGTCCCGAAGCCGAAGCAGTCGTTGAAGAGGTGCTCGGCATTCCCTGCAGCGAGCTGAAGTTCTACACGGCTAAGACCCTCTCTAACTCTCCCTTAAAGGGAGAGGACTCATGCAAGGAAGCCTCCCCTTTAAGGGGAGGTTTGGAAGGGTCTGTCATCGTGTCTCGCACGGGTTACACAGGCGAGGACGGCTTCGAAATCTACGGCTCTCACGAGTTCACGCAAAAGTGTTGGGACAAGCTCATCGAGAGCGGACGCTGCAAGCCCTGCGGCTTAGGTTGTCGCGACACCTTGCGCTTCGAGGTCGGTCTGCCACTTTATGGCGACGAGCTCAGCGCAGACATCTCCCCCGTCATGGCTGGTCTGTCGATGTTCTGCAAGCTCGACAAGCCTGAGTTCATCGGCAAGGAAGCCCTCGTTGAGCAGAAAGCCAACGGCGTTGCCCAGAAGCTCGTCGGCATCGAGCTCGCAGACAAAGCCATCCCCCGTCACGGCTACCCCGTCCTCAACATGGAAGGCGAGCAGGTGGGCGAAGTGACAACCGGCTATCATTGCCTCAGCGTTGACAAGAGCGTCTGCATGGCCCTCGTCAAGAGCGAGTACGCCAAGCTCGACACCCCGCTCTCTGTCCAAATCCGCAAGAAAGTGTTCGAAGGCAAAGTGGTTAAGAAGAAATTTTACGATAAACACTATAAGAAATGAAGAAATGTAGAAAATAAGAAAATAAGAAAAGTGATCAAGAACAACCTGCTTGCAGAACTCAGCAAGAACTTTGCTTTGCGCATCATCAAGTTGCACAAGTTTCTTCGTGAAGAGCGACAGGAATATGTTATCTCTAAACAGATATACAGGTCTGGGACAAGTATTGGAGCAAACATCGCAGAAAGCAAATATGCCCAGACAAAGGCAGACTTCGCCATGAAACTGAACATTGCACTAAAAGAAGCAGGTGAGACTGACTACTGGATTGACTTGTTATTCTTATCGGAAACCATCGGACAAAAAGAATACGATTCACTTAAAAACGACTTAAATATAATTATAGGTACATTAATCAAGATAATTAAGAAAGTTAGAGAGAGCAAGGACGAATAGTCACCCTTCCTTTTCTTATTTTCTTATTATCACAATTTCACATTTTTCTATTATGGCTAAATTTGAAGAAGGACTCCGCTACAGCGAGTCACACGAGTACATTCGCGTTGAAGGCGAATTCGGTTACATTGGTATCTCTGACTATGCTCAGCACGCACTCGGCAATGTGGTTTACGTCGATATGCCCGAGGTTGACGACGAAGTAACAGCCGGCGAAGAGTTTGGCGCCGTGGAGAGCGTCAAGGCAGCAAGCGACCTCATCTCTCCCGTCAGCGGCACCGTTGTCGAAGTCAACGAGGCCCTCGAGGACAAGCCCGAGCTTCTGAACGAAGACGCCTTTGCCAACTGGATCATCAAGGTGCAGCTCTCCGACCCCTCGGAACTCGACAACCTCATGGACAAGGCTGCTTACGAAGCCTTCTGCGCTGAGTAAACCAATATGATGTCTCGTCATAACGACATTACGTTATCACGTCATAACGAATAATAGAATAAGTTATCACGTCATGTACAAGTACTTTCCACATACCGAGGAGGACTTGCAGGAGATGCTGAAGGCTGCCGGCGCGAAGACGGTTCACGACCTCTTTGCCGACATTCCTGAGGCTGCACGCTTCAAGAGAGACTACGAACTGCCGGAGGCTCTCTCGGAGACTGATCTGCGACTCTTCTTCGAACAACTGACTGCACCTGAGAGCACAAAGCAACTCATTTGCTTTGCCGGTGCAGGATGCTACGACCACTATGCGCCAAGCGTAGTGCAGAACCTCATCCAACGCTCGGAGTTCCTGACGTCCTACACGCCTTATCAGGCCGAAATATCGCAGGGCACGCTCCACTACATCTTCGAGTATCAGTCGATGATTGCAGAGCTGACGGGCATGGACATTGCCAACGCCTCGATGTACGACGGCGCAACCGCTACGGCGGAAGCTGCCATGATGGCTTGGGGCAACGCCAAGAAGGCAAACTGCGTCTTGATGAGCGAGACGGTGGACCCAAAGGTGCGCCGCGTCGTCGAGACCTATGCGCACTTCCACGGCTTCCCCATCAAGCTCGTGCCTGCCGCCAATGGTGTCCTCGACCGCAAGGCTCTCGACAAGGAACTTGCTGAGGGCGGCGTGGCAGGACTCATCGTGCAGCAGCCCAACTACTACGGCATCGTCGAGGACTACACAGGCATTGCCGACGCCCTTCACGAGCAGAAAGGCATCTTCGTAGTGAACGCCAACCCCAGCGACCTGGCTATCCTGAAGACGCCAGCCGAGTGGGGAGCCGACGTGGCTGTAGGCGAAGGCCAGAGCCTCGGCATTCCCATGACCTTCGGAGGCCCTGGCGTGGGCTACATGGCCTGCACGGAAAAGCTGATGCGAAAGCTGCCGGGACGCATCGTGGGACAGACCCTCGACAATCGCGGCCAAAGGGCTTTCGTCCTGACGCTGCAGGCTCGCGAGCAGCACATACGCCGCCAGAAGGCAACCTCCAACATCTGTTCCAACCAGAGCCTCATGGCGCTCTACGTCACAATATACCTCAGTCTCATGGGCAAAGAGGGACTTCGCGAAGTGGCAGAGATGAGCTATGCCGGCGCACACAGTCTCCGCGACAAACTCATCGCGACGGGCAAGTTCAAGGATACTTTCCCGGGACAGCCCTTCTTCAATGAGTTCTGCGTCGATTACGAGGGAGACCTCGAAGCGCTCCACGACGAATGCACCGCCAACGGCTTCCTCGCTGGCGTTCAGGTCGGCGAGAAGACGCTCATGCTGGCCGTCACGGAGCAGCGCTCAACAGAGGAAATCGACGAGCTCGTCGAAATTATGGGAGAATGAGAAAATAAGAGATTTAGAAAATAAGAAAAGGGAGACCATAGGCTTTTCACATTCTCTTATTTTCACAATTTCTAATTATCAAGACAATGAACAGGACATTATATGGAAACCTTATCTTCGAGTTGTCGAAGAAAGGACGCAAGGGTTACTCCCTTCCGCAGGACTATGACCGCACGCACACAACGGCGGAACTTCCCGAGGCTCTTCGCCGCAAGGAAGCAGCCCGCTTGCCCGAGTGCGACGAGCTGACCGTGGTGCGTCACTACACGAATCTCAGCCACAACAACTTCGGCGTGAACGACGGCTTCTATCCGCTCGGCTCATGCACGATGAAGTACAACCCCGTCATCAACGAAGAGATAGCCGGCATGAAGGCTTTCGCCGGACTGCATCCCCTGCAACCCGCCGTGACCTGCCAAGGCGCGCTGGAGGTGTATTACAACCTGCAAGAGTCGCTTGCCGAGCTTGCCGGACTGAGCGAGTTCACGCTGAATCCCTGTGCCGGCGCACACGGCGAGCTGACTGGCTTGATGGTCATCCGCGCTTATCACGAAAGCCGAGGTGACGTCCGCACAAAGGTGCTCATTCCCGACTCGGCACACGGCACCAACCCCGCCTCTGCAGCAGTCTGCGGCCTGGAGGTCGTCGAGGTGAAGAGCAACGCCAACGGAACCGTTGACCTAGAAGACCTAGAGAGACTAGTTCAACTAGAAGGTCCGAACATCGCAGCCATGATGATGACCAACCCCAACACGCTGGGCATCTTCGAGCCGCGTGTGCTGGAGATTACCGAAATGGTACACAAGGCAGGCGGCCTGATGTACTACGACGGCGCGAACCTCAACGCCCTGCTCGGCGAATGCCGTCCCGGCGACATGGGCTTCGACGTGATGCACATCAACCTGCACAAGACGTTCTCCACGCCTCATGGCGGCGGTGGCCCAGGCAGCGGCCCCGTCGGTGTACGCAAGGGCTTGGAACAGTTCCTCCCGACGCCTCGCGTCAAAAAGGTTGTCGTGAACTACGACCTCCCCGAAGACGGTCCGACCGAATGGGAAGGCTTCATCATCGACTGGGGAGCTAATAACGAAGAGTTAAGAACGAAGAATGAAAGTAACTCTGATTCTGATTCTTCACTCTTCCCTCCTCACCCTTCTCTCGGCAGCGTCGGCAACTTCTTCGGCAACTTCGGCGTGATGCTGAAGGCTTACACCTACATCCTGTCACTCGGCAGCGAGAACATCAAGCAGGTCGGCCCCTTGGCAACGCTCAACGCGAACTACATCAAGGAACGCCTTCGCGACAGCTATCTCCTCCCCATCAAGGGCCTGTGCAAGCACGAAGTGGTCTTCGACGGCCTCGTTGACAAGAGCACCGGCGTGACGACAATGGACGTGGCCAAGCGCTTGCTCGACTATGGTTATCACGCTCCCACCATCTACTTCCCGTTGCTCTTCCATGAGAGCCTCATGATAGAGCCCACCGAGAACGAGAGCAAGGAGACCATCAACGCCTTCATCGACGTGATGCACAAGATTGCGGAGGAAGCCAAGACAGACCCCGAACTGGTGAAGACAGCACCGCACAACACGCCAATCGGCCGTGTGGACGACGTCCTGGCTGCCAAGCAACCTGTGACAACCTACTGGAAGGCAAAAACAGAATAGTTAAGTAGTTAATGCGCTTTCGCGCTGAGTAGTTAAGCCAATACCTTCTGCCGTTAGAGGTTTGCAGCCAAGACATTTGGCTTAACTACTTAACTGCTAAACTACTAAACAGATGTTCAACGATTAATATGATAATCCACAAGAAGCGCCTCTTGTCCTCCTCTCTGGGAAGGGTGTAAATAAGTACACGTACTTATGGCGATAAGTACACGTAGTTATGGCAATAAGTACACGTACTTATGGCGACAAGTACACGTACTTATTTCGATAGAGCCTTTTTGTGGATTATCATTATGCTTAATGTTCCATGAAAGAAACTGATTTAATCATCATCGGTGCCGGCCCTGGCGGTTACAAGGCTGCCGTCTATGCAGCGAAGCACGGACTGAAGGTCGTTATCTTCGAGGACGTCAACGTCGGCGGCACCTGCCTCAACGTGGGCTGCATCCCGACGAAGACCTACGTACACTCTGCCACTTTTGGCGAAGCCGTAGAGCGTCAGCCGCAAGTGGTGGAGGCGCTGCGTGGCGGAGTAGAGACGCTGCTTTCCCATCCCAACATCACTTTGGTACGCGAGAAGGCGAAGTTCATTGATGCTGGCACCATTGAAGCCTCCCCTTCGGGGGAGGTTTGGAGAGGGGCTAACATCATCGTCGCCACAGGTAGCAGCGCAAAGATGCTGCCCATCCCGGGTGCCGACAGACAGAACGTAGGGTCTTCCACCGAGTTGCTCGCCCTCAAAGAACTGCCCAAGCGCCTTTGCATCATCGGCGCTGGCGTCATCGGCATGGAGTTCGCAAGCGTCTTCCAGAAGTTCGGAAGCGAAGTGACCGTCGTGGAGTACCTCAAGGAGTGTCTGCCCATGGTGGACAGCGACATTGCCAAGCGCTTGCGCAAGCTCCTGGAGAAGCGCGGCATCACCTTCTACATGGGAGCTGGTGTGAAGAGCATCGACGGCTCGACTGTCCTGTTCGAGCAAAAAGGCAAGGAGGTGAGCGTAGAGGCCGACTTCATCCTGATAGCAACGGGTCGCAAGGCCAACACAGAGGGCCTGAACCTCGAAGCAGCAGGCATCGCCCTCGCTCCCAACGGCACCATCCCTGTCGATGAGCACTTCAAGGCCAAGACCCTCTCTAACTCCCCCTTAAAGGGGGAGAAAACAAGCGAAGAAAACCTCCCCTTAACGGGAGAGGACACGGGTCAGAAAGTCTCCCCTTTAAGGGGAGATTTAGAGGGGTCTTCTATCTTTGCCATCGGCGACGTCAACGGACGCCAAATGCTGGCTCATGCTGCGGAGATGCAGGGCATACATGTTGTGAACCGCATCCTCGGCATTGAGGACAAGATTCGCTTCGAGGTGATGCCTGCTGCCATCTTCACCGAGCCTGAAGCCGCCTGCGTCGGACCCACGGAGGACCAGCTGAAGGAACAAGGCACGCCCTTCGAGTGCCACAAGAGCTTCTACCGTGCCAACGGCAAGGCTTTGGCGATGAACGAGACAGAGGGAATGGTCAAGCTCTGCTGCGAACCGGAAGAAGGCAAGCTGCTCAGCGCTCACGTCTTCGGCGCACATGCAGCCGACATCGTGCAGGAGGTGACGGCCTTCATCACACTCGGCGCTACGCTCCGCCAGTTGCGCGAGACCGTCCACATCCACCCCACCCTCTCCGAAGTGCTGATTGAAGTGAACTGACGGTTCATCCCCGCATTAATCCACACTATCCGCGTGCTACGACACCCATCGAGGCACGCGGATTTTCTTTGTCCGACCTGTCGCGCCAGCCAACATAGCTCGCCTAATTCGTTGCATGTACATGTATGTGCAATTGCATATACATGTACGTGCAATTGCACATACATGTACATGCAATAGAATAGGCGCGAGAATTCTGGTTCCTATTCACGAGAAACAGGGCAAAAGGACAGGTAAACAAAAGAGCCAGACGCATTTGCATCGGACTCTCCACTATAAAATACTACTAGTATGACTCCTTAGAGCAGCTTCTTTGTTAATTTCTCGAGCATGTCCTTCGTCATCTCCTCGAGGCCGAACTTGTGTTCCCAGTCCCACTCGCGGCGGGCGCAACTGTCGTCCATCATGTCGGGCCATGACTCGGCGATGGATTGCTTCAGCGGGTCAACGTCATAGACCATCTCAAAGTCGGGCTTGTGCTTCTTGATGGCTGCGTAGATGGTCTCCGGGTCGAAGCTCATGGCAGCGATGTTGAAGCCGTTGCGGTGGACAAGGCGACTTGGGTCAGCCTCCATGAGCATCGTAGCGGCATGGAGCGCATCGGGCATGTACATCATGTCCATGCGTGTACCGGCCTTGATGGGGCAGGTAAAGCGCTCACCACGAACAGCGTAATAATAGATATCCACAGCATAGTCAGTAGTGCCGCCGCCTGGAGGTGTCACGTAGGAGATGATGCCCGGGAAGCGGACGGAGCGTGTATCGACACCGTACTTATGGAAGAACCAGTCGGAGAGCAGTTCGGTCGTCACCTTCGACACACCATAGATGGTGCGCGGACGCTGCACGGTGTCCTGCGGCGTCATGTCGTGGGGCGTCTCAAGTCCAAACGAGCCGATAGAGCTGGGCGTGAAGACGGCACACTTGTTCTCGCGGGCAATCTCCAGGATGTTCCATAGACCGTCGATGCCTATCTTCCAAGCCAGACGGGGCTTCGACTCCGCCACGACGGAGAGCAAAGCCGCAAGGTTGTAGATGGTATCGATGTTATGCTTCTTCACTGCCTCCGCAATGCTCTCGGCATTGACGACATCGGCAAGGGCACATGGACCGCTCTCCAGCAGCTCGCCCTTCGGCTCTGCGCCAGGGATGTAGCCTGCCACAACGTGCTCGTTACCGTAAAGATTTCTAAGGTGCATGGTCAGCTCAGAACCAATCTGTCCTGTTGAGCCAATAATAAGGATGTTTTTCATTCGTGTTTTGATTGTTTTGTCATTTACGAATGCAAAGTTACAAAAAAATGAAGTACGAAGGATGAAGAATGAAGTTTTTTTTGTAATTTTGCAATGTAATTACATGAAAATGCACATCGACATAATATAATAATGTCACAACAACGATATAACATAATAACGTAATAACGATATAACGATATAACGACTTAACCTTAAAACCTAAACAAAAATGTACGGAAAGATGAAACAGCATCTCAGCCAGACGCTCGCTGAGATTCGCGAAGCAGGACTCTACAAAGAGGAGCGCCTCATAGAAAGCCCTCAGAAGGCAGCCATCCAAGTGAAAGGCAAGGAAGTCCTCAACTTCTGCGCCAACAACTACCTCGGACTCTCCGACCATCCCCGCCTCATCGAGGGAGCAACCAAGATGATGGCAGAACGCGGCTTCGGCATGTCGAGCGTACGCTTCATCTGCGGCACGCAGGACATCCACAAGCAGCTCGAAGCAGCCATCAGCGACTACTTCAAGACGGAGGACACCATCCTCTATGCCGCTTGCTTTGATGCCAACGGCGGCGTCTTCGAACCACTCTTCACCGAAGAGGATGCCATCATCAGCGATGCCCTCAACCACGCCTCCATCATCGACGGCGTGCGCCTCTGCAAGGCAAAGCGCTACCGCTACGCCAACGCCAACATGGAGGAACTGGAGAAGTGCCTACAAGAGGCACAGGCACAGCGCTTCCGCATCATCGTCACCGACGGCGTCTTCTCGATGGACGGCAACGTCGCACCGATGGACAAGATATGTGACCTCGCAGAGAAGTACGACGCTCTCGTCATGGTCGATGAAAGCCATTCGGCAGGTGTCGTAGGCAAGACGGGTCACGGCGTCAGCGAACTGACAGGCACCTACGGACGTGTCGATATCTATACCGGCACCCTTGGCAAAGCCTTCGGCGGCGCACTGGGCGGCTTCACCACAGGTCGCAAGGAAATCATCGACATGCTGCGCCAGCGCTCACGTCCCTACCTCTTCTCCAACTCACTGGCACCCTGCATCATCGGCGCATCGCTCGAAGTCTTCAAGATGCTCAAGGAATCTAACGAGCTGCACGACCGCCTCGTGGAGAACGTCAGCTACTTCCGCGACAAGATGATAGCCGCCGGCTTCGACATCAAGCCCACACAGAGCGCCATCTGCGCCGTCATGCTCTACGACGCAAAGCTCTCGCAAGTCTTCGCCGCCAAGATGCAGGAAGAAGGCATCTACGTCACCGGCTTCTACTATCCCGTCGTACCGAAGGGCGAAGCCCGCATCCGCGTCCAGCTCACCGCCGGCCACAAGCGCGAGCACCTCGACAAGTGCATCGCCGCCTTCATCAAGGTCGGCAAAGAACTCGGCGTGCTGAAATAAGCTCAAAAGTCAAACTATAAGAAGAGCCTTTCGTTGTCATCGATTGCGAAAGGCTCTTCTTTTATAATATGATTATCCACTATCGTAGCACCGAAAGATAATAAAGATTTTTTGCTGTCCGGGGAAATCTGCTGACTGCTTTACTACTTAGTAAAGTCAGTTTTCATCTTAAGCCTGAAAGGCTTCACTTTGATGTAACTGGGGGCGAAGCCCTACAGGCTTTTTGCCCATCATGGCATTTCCAAGCCCCAAGCAATCTCTAAAAGATTATCGAAAAGGAAACAAAAGTCAGTCTCTGTCATAAGTCCACGTACTTACCGCCATAAGTCCCTGTACTTGTCTCCATAAGTACGTGTACTTATCGTCAAAAGTCCCTGTACTTATGGCGGTAAGTACAGGGACTTGTTATGCTGTTTGGGAATCAAGTGCTTCTGACGGACATCAATGGCCGTTCTCGGCGAGGAACTTGATGCGGACGAGCTTTATCTCTTCTTCGGTGTACTCGTCTTCGTCGTCGGCGAACTCATCGAGGGCATCGTCGATGTTGTTGTCTTCTGCTTCGCGGAAGTAGTCGTAGATGTCCTGCATGTGGTCGGGGTCCATGACTTCGCGGATGTAGTAGTCCACATTGAGGCGGGTTCCGCTATTGACGATGGAATAGATGATGTCGAGGAGTTCGTCGAGGGTGACGCCTTTTGTCTTGGCTATTTCCTCGAGGTCCACTTGTCGGTCTATGGCATGGACGATGCTGAGTTTGTCGGCGCTCTTGTTGCCGACGGAGCGTATGCGGAAGTCTTCGAAGCGGTCTATTTCGTTCTCTTCGCAGTAGCGTGCGATGAGCTGGCAGAACTCGGCCCCGTAGCGGTTTGCCTTGCCTTCGCCTACGCCTTTTATCTTCTTGAGTTCCTCGATGCTTGTGGGATAGGATGTTGCCATATCCTCGAGCGAAGGATCCTGGAAGATGACGTATGGTGGGAGGTTCTTGCGTCGTGCAACGTCGCGCCGGAGGTCCTTGAGCATGGCGAAGAGTGTCTCGTCGAGTACTGAGGTGCCTTCGCCTGCCACGTCGTTGAAGTCGTCGAATTCGCGGTCTTCTGTGATGTAGAACTCCTCGGGTTCCTTCATGTAGGCTCTTCCTTCTTCTGTGATGCTGAGCAGTCCGTAGTTCTCTATGCCTTTTTCTATGTAGCCGGATATCATGGCCTGCCGTATGACAGCGTTCCAGAATGGCGCTTCGTGGTCGTCGCCGCAGGCGAAGCAGTTGAGCATCTCGTGGCGATGTGCTATGACGTCGTCGGTCTCGTTGCCTACGAGGATGTCGATGACGTGCTGTGTCTTGAAGCCTTCCTTGATGGCGTTGATGACGCGGAGGACGAGGAGCAGTTCGTCGCTTGCTTCTACTCTTTCGCGCGGATGGAGGCAGTTGTCACACTTGCCGCAGTTGTCGGGTTCGTATTCTTCTCCGAAGTAATGGAGGAGGAACTTCCGTCGGCAGATGGATGTCTCGGCGTATGCTGCTGTCTCCTGTAGGAGCTGCCGCCCGATGTCCTGTTCTGCTACGGGTTTGCCTTGCATGAACTTCTCGAGCTTTCGGAGGTCGTGGGGCGAGAAGAAGGTGAGGCAGATGCCTTCGCCGCCGTCGCGTCCGGCTCGTCCTGTCTCCTGATAGTAGCCTTCGAGGCTCTTGGGTATGTCGTAGTGGATGACGTAGCGCACGTCGGGTTTGTCGATGCCCATACCGAAGGCTATGGTGGCAACGATGACGTCTATGCGCTCCATGAGGAAGTCGTCCTGTGTCTCGGCTCTCTCGGCTGTCTCCATGCCGGCGTGGTATGCTCGGGCTGCGATGTTGTTGGTGCGGAGCATCTCTGCCAGTTCCTCAACGCGGCGTCGGCTCAAGCAGTAGATGATGCCGCTCTTGCCTTTGTTCTGGAGCACGAAGCGTGTGATGTCCTTATCGACGTCCTTCGTCTTGGGACGTATCTCATAGTAGAGGTTGGGTCGGTTGAAGGAGCTGCGGAACTCTGTGGCATCGGGTATGCCGAGGTTCTTCTTGATGTCGGTACGCACCTTGTCCGTGGCGGTGGCTGTCAGGGCTATGATTGGGGCCCGTCCTATCTGCTCGGCCAGGGGGCGTATGTTGCGGTACTCTGGGCGGAAGTCGTGTCCCCACTCGGAGATGCAATGTGCCTCATCGACGGCATAGAAGGATATCTTCGTCTTGGAGAGGAAGCGTATGTTCTCCTCCTTGTTGAGCGACTCGGGTGCTACATACAGGAGCTTCGTGCGTCCATCGCTGATGTCCTGCTTCACGGTGTCAATCTGTGTCTTCGTGAGGGAAGAATTGAGATAGTGCGCTATGCCGTCGTCGTCGGTGAGCTGTCGTATGGCATCCACCTGATTCTTCATAAGGGCAATGAGGGGAGACACGACGATGGCCGTACCTTCGCTTATCAGCGCCGGCAGCTGGTAGCAGAGGGACTTGCCTCCGCCGGTTGGCATAAGCACGAAGGTATCCTTGCCGTCGAGCAGGTTGCGGATGATACGTTCCTGATCACCCTTAAAGGAATCAAAGCCGAAGTAATGCTTCAGCTGGTCTGTCAGGTTAATATCGTTCATTTAGGTGGTTTTGAAATGAAGCTAAAGACAAAGATACAATTATTTGCCCAAACCACCAAATAATTATAGATAAAAATGAAAGAATAAAAAAATGAAGGAATGAAAAAGGCAAGAACACGCGTCTTTTTCCTTGTCTCATTCTTTCATTTTTTCACTCTTCCTGATTTGCTGCTCGGCATACTGACGGGTAATGGTGAGGGTCTTCACCTGGTCCGACGGGGCATTGAACTGTGCCTCTATCATGATGGTCTCCATGATGCTGCGCAGGCCACGTGCGCCAAGCTTGTACTCCATGGCTTTATCGACGATGTAGTCGAGGGCTTCCTCCTCGAAGGTCAGCTTGATGCCGTCCATTTCGAAGAGCTTTATCTGCTGCTTGACGAGGGAGTTCTTGGGCTCAGTCAGTATGCGGTGCAGGGCTTCGCGGTCGAGGGGGTTGAGGTAGGTGAGCACCGGCAGACGTCCGATGATTTCGGGGATAAGGCCGAAGCTCTTCAGGTCCTGAGGCACGATGTACTTCATGAGGTCCTTGGTGTCGATGCGCTGCTGGTTCTGCACGCTGTCGTAGCCCACCACGTGGGTATTGAGACGCTGCGCTATCTTGCGCTCGATGCCATCAAAGGCTCCACCGCAGATGAAGAGGATGTTGCGCGTATCGACGTGTATGTAGTCCTGGTCGGGATGCTTGCGACCACCTTTAGGCGGCACGTTCACTATAGAACCTTCAAGCAGCTTGAGCAGTCCCTGCTGTACGCCTTCGCCGCTGACGTCGCGAGTGATGCTGGGGTTGTCCTGCTTGCGGGCTATCTTGTCTATCTCGTCGATGAAGACGATGCCGCGCTCCGTGGCAGGGACGTCGTAGTCGGCCACCTGCAGCAGTCGCGTCAGGATGCTCTCTACGTCTTCGCCCACATAGCCTGCCTCGGTGAAGATGGTGGCATCGACGATGGTGAAGGGTACGTTGAGGAGCTTGGCGATGGTGCGTGCCAGCAGGGTCTTGCCTGTGCCCGTAGCGCCGACCATGATGATGTTGCTCTTCTCTATCTCCACTTCGTCGTCTCGATGCTGTGCCAGACGCTTGTAATGGTTATAGACTGCAACCGACAGGTAGCGCTTTGCACTGTCCTGACCGATGACGTATTGGTCGAGGAATGCCTTGATGTCGCGCGGCTTAGGGATGTCGGTCATGTCGATGCCTGTAGCGTTGTCTTTCTTCAGGCGTACCTCGCTGCCCAGGCTTTCGCTCACAATATGCTCTGCCTGACGGACACACTCGTCGCAGATGAAGCCGTTCAAGCCCGTCAACATCAATGCCACTTCGTCTTCACTGCGTCCGCAGAAGGAGCAGCGGTTCTTATGCTTTCCTGCCATCCCTGTTTCCTAATCTTAGTCCATCTTTCTGGTCATCACGCGGTCTATCATGCCATACTCCTGAGCTTCCTGCGCCGTCATCCAGTAGTCGCGGTCGCTGTCTGCCCATACCTTGTCGAAGTCGGTATGCGAGTGTTCGGCAATGATGGTGTAGAGCTCCTTCTTGAGCTTCTGTATCTCGCGTGCCGTTATCTCGATGTCGCTGGCCTGTCCCTGTGCACCGCCCATGGGCTGATGTATCATGACGCGGCTGTGCTTCAAGCCGCTGCGCTTGCCTTCCTTGCCTGCTACGAGGAGTACGGCAGCCATGCTGGCAGCCATGCCTGTGCAGATGGTAGCCACGTCGCTGGATACAAACTGCATGGTGTCGTAGATGCCGAGACCTGCATACACGCTACCACCAGGGCTGTTGATGTAGATGCTGATGTCCTTGCCAGGGTCGGCACTGTCGAGGAAGAGCAGCTGTGCCTGCAGGGTGTTGGCGGTATAGTCGTCAATCTCTGTGCCGAGGAAGATGATGCGGTCCATCATCAGGCGGCTGAAGACGTCCATCTGCGTGACGTTCAGCTGGCGCTCTTCCAGAATGTAGGGGTTGAGGTAGTGACTCGATGTTGCTTTAGCACCCAAGGCGCGATTGATGTCGCGGTTCTGCATGCTGATGACGTCGTCCAGCACCATGCTGTTCATACCCAAGTGACGGGTAGCGTACTTGCGAAATTCGTTCTCCATGCTATACATTATATATAATATATAATAAGAGGTTAGGGGTTAGAGGTTAGAGGTTAGGGGTTAGGGGTTAGGGGTTGGGGGTTGGGGGTTAGAGGTTAGGGGTTAGGGGTTAGAGGATTGTCTTGGATGCAGAGACAGGGGCCAGAAGTATTCTCTAACCCCTAACCTCTAACTACTAACCTCTAACCACTAACCTCTAACCACTAACCTCTAACCACTAACCTCTAAATCTGACTGATTACTTCTTCTCTGCGAGCTTGCGAAACTCTTCCATCGTGACTTCCTTTGTCTTCAGGGTCACGGTTTCCTTTACCTTTGCAGCCAGTTTGTTCTCGACTGTGCGCTCCACGAGGCCTTGTGCCTGCTGCTCGTTCTTGAGCATCTCAGCAGCATAGTTGGTGATGGACTCTTCGGGCAGGTTTATCATGCCGTACTGTGCGAACTGGAGGCGTGTGAAGGCCTTTGCGGTCTCCAGCACATCTTCGTGCTCTACCTTCACCTCGAGCTGGTCGCAGAGTTGTTCCTTGGCAAGATGCCAGAGCAGCTCGGGCAAGCTCTGCTTGAAGTTCTCTTCTACGTACTCTTCGCCCTTGTCTGCGTTGCGGAGCTTCATAAAGCGCTTCAGGATAGCTTCGGGGAACTCTACCTCGCCGATGCGTCCCAGCACGTAGCTACGGACGTCCTGCATGAACTGATATTCTGCTTCGCTGCTGAAGTTGCGCTTGATGTCGTTGGCAATGAACTGACGGAACTCTGCCTCGCTCTTCACGACGTCCTTGCCGAGCATCTGGTCGAAAAGCTCCTGACTGAGCTTGGCAGGCTCGAAGCGCGAAATCTCGGATATCTGGAAGTTGAAGTTGGACTTCATTCCTTCTGCCTCCTCCTTGCTGATGTGGAGCAGGCTGGCGAGCTCAGTGGCGTTGTCGTAGGCCTTGGCTGGGTTGAAGGTGATGACGTCGCCCAGCTTAGCGCCCTCGAACTTAGCCTTCTCCTTGTCGTTCTTCATGTACTCGGGAAGCATGACTGCATCTTCTACGGTGATGCCGCCCTCGAGGGTGTTGTTCTTCGTGTTGAGCTGAGTGAGGGTGCCCTTCACCATGTCGCGTGGCTCGTAGCTCTCAGCCTTGACGTGCTGTCCGCCTCTGTTGCAGTAGCTCTGCACCTGCTGGTCAACGAGGGCGTCATCTACCTTGATGTCGTAGTAGGTGAGCTTGTCCTTCTTGGTGAGCTTGGCGTCGAACTCAGGAGCAAGGGCAATGTCGAAGGCAAACGTGAAGGCATCCTGCGTCTCGAAGTCCATTGCGGGAGTCTTCTCTTCGTTGGGCAGAGGCTCTGCCAGCATATTCACCTTGTTCTCGCGGATGTACTTGTTGACTTCTTCGCTGAGGAGCTTATTGATTTCCTCTGCCTTGAGTTCTGTGCCGAAGCGCTTCTGGATGAGCGATGCGGGCACTTTGCCGGGACGGAACCCAGGCAGGCTAGCCTTGTGGCTGAAGTCCTTGAGTGCTTTCTTTACTTTGTCTTCGTAGTCGCTCTTCTCGATGTTCACGGTAAGCAATGCGCTCACCTTATCGACGTTTTCAAATGTAATCTTCATCAGTTTATTTACGGTTTAATCATTTATCATTTACCATTTACTCCCCCAAAGAGGGGGTAGGGGGTCTTCCTTTTAAATTTTTGCGGGTGCAAAGGTACGACAAATAGTTCAAAGTTCAAAGTTTAGAGTTGAAAGTTTTTCCATCCTGACGGATTTGCAATCCAGCAGCGTCGAATATCGCAGCGAGTCAACACGAATAAAGACATAATTACTTAAACAGGTGAAGCAAAATTGCATCCTTGCTTCGGTTTTAGACATCCATGCCCGAAATTCAGCAAGCTAACTTGCAATTTAGCTCATATAATCGTACCTTTGTTGGCAAGTTAACGGAACGTATTATGATACGACAGTGCTTCATCATCTTCGGCTGCCTTGCCGTCGGCGAACTGATTGTTTGGCTGACGGGCATCGCCATACCGAGCAGCATCATCGGTATGCTCCTTTTGGCTGCCTTGTTGCAAACGAAGGTCGTCAAGGAGGAATGGGTAAAGGGTATGTCGGACTTCCTCATTTCCAACATGGGGTTCTTCTTCGTGCCACCAGGCGTTGCCCTGATGCTCTACCTCGACATCATCAAGGCTGAGTTTATACCTATTGTGGTGGCAACAGTCGTCAGCACCATTCTGGTCCTTATCGTCACGGGATGGACACACCAAAGGTTGAAAAGGTGAAAGGTTGAAAAGGTAAAAAGGTGAAAGGTTGAAAAGGTAAAAAGGTGAAAGGTTAAAAAGGTAAAGGACATGGAGCTGCTGCAGAATAACATCATACTGCTTACGCTGACCTTCGGCATCTATTATGCTGCACGTCAGCTACAGAAATGGACGGGGTGGATTGTCCTTAACCCCATCCTTCTGACTATTGTCGCGCTGATTCTGCTACTGAAGGTCACAGGTGTCAGCTACGGAACGTATGCCCATGCTGGAAACTACATCGAGTTCTGGCTCAAGCCTGCCATCGTTGCACTCGGTGTGCCACTCTATCAGCATCTTGGGCAGATTCGCCGACAGTTCCTGCCCATCTTCCTTTCGCAACTGGCAGGCTGCATCGTCGGTGTAGCCAGCGTGGTGGTTATTGCACAGACGATGGGCGCATCCCGAGAGACCATCATTTCGCTTGCACCCAAATCCGTGACGACGCCCATGGCCATCGTTGTTTCCGTCGGGCTGTTCGGTGCCATCTTCGGCTTCAAGGTGCTGGAGGTGTGGCACATCAAGAATCCCTATTCACAAGGCCTCAGCATCGGCACAGCTTCCCACGCCGTGGGTACATCGCGAGCCATGGAGAAGGGCGACACCTACGGAGCCTATGCCTCCCTGGGCCTCATCCTCAACGGCTTGCTCACAGCTCTGCTTGCCCCACTCATCCTGAAGGTGATGGGGATATAGCACTTCCTCTGCTTTCCCGAAATAACGTATTACTGAATATAGGGATTTGCAATCCCATACAAATACAAGAAAGCCTCGTCATCCTACTGAAGGACAGCGAGACTTTCTTTGTTATTCTGACATATTGTCAATCCATTGTCATTCACTTACCACTCATCATCCCATATGCTACGGTTCTCTTTTGTCAGAGCACCGCCTACATCCTGGGATTCGTCTGTGTAAACTTGTGCGTTTAATGTGGATGTTGAAAAGAGGTGCCTCGTCTGGAGTCGTACCTGTATCATCTTTGGGGCTTCATATATAGTTTTCATAATTCTGTGTATTTATTTGATGAATACCTTTTCGCCGTCAATAATATACAATCCCTTTTGAGCCTTGCTAACCCGCTGACCTGCGATATTGTATATAACTCTCTCTTCTTTCGAGAGGACAGGATTGAAGTCTATACCTGTTGCATCATCATCGAAAACAAGGTTCAGGGCTTTCACACCAGCCACACTTGCCGTGGGCAGTTGCAAGTAAGCCTTTCCTCCTGCCAGCTCACCTTCTGCAGATAGTGTATAGAAGCCTACACCACGAGAGCCGTTAGAAAGAATGAAGTTCGTGTTAGAACCATCTGTCGGAGAAACGGTAGTTGCCCGAGTCACGCCTTTCAGCAGATTGGAGTAAACCGCATCTGTTGTGGTTTCTGGAATTTCATAGCTACCAGCAGTGCCAACGATGTAGAGTCCCTCCCCCGCAGGCACCTCTGTCACTCGAGTCAGCGTCAATGTGTTTGTTCCTGAGTCAAAATCACTGGCAACGTAAGCCTTGATACCTGAAACGCCAGAGAAGTCCAAGGCATTGGGAGAACAATAGGTTGCAAAGCCGGTGCTACCAACATTAACGGTATTGGTTTCAATAATCTCCTTAAACTCATTCCAGTAGTCCGCTGCCTCGTATGCTGCTTTATACCCAGATGGAACATAAAGTGTGGCGTTTGTACGATTAGAGAAACAATCTTCATTTATACTTAAGGGGGTATCAACATCCACTTTTACTATTGTGAGGGCGGAAGGACCATTGAAAGCACCGCCTCCAATTGCAGTGACTTTTTCTGGAATATTTATAGAAGCGAGTCGGTTACAATAACCAAAAGCATATTCTCCAATGGATGTAACCTTGTCAGGCAAATTAACAGAAGTAAGATGTTCGCACCCATAAAAAGTATGGTGTTCTATGGAAGTAATTCCATCTGGTATATTGATGGAGGTAAGAGCCGTACACTGATAGAATGCACTACTCCCAATGGAAGTGACACCATCAGGAATGGAAATGGAAGTGAGTAAGAAGCAATTCCAAAAAGCATCTGCTCCGATGGAAGTAACTCCATCAGGAATTGTGATTGAAGATAGCATCCAGCAATCTTCAAAGACAGAATGTTCTATAGCAGTAATTCCATCTGGTATATTAACAGATGTTAGTTTGTTGCAGTTATAAAAGGCCTCATATCCGATAGAAGAAACCCCATCAGGCAAAGTGATGGATGTCAATTTGGTGCAACTTCTGAAAGCCTCATTTCCTATGGATGTAAGGTTATCGGGAAGAGTAACTGATGCGAGATTAGTACAGCCATAAAAAGCTTCATTCCCTATGGATGTAAGGCTTGTAAAATATTGCAACTCATCAAAAGAAGTTATAGACGTGTTATTCTTGAACACAGTCCCAATCGTAGTTACAGCAGCCGCCTCTGCCATGCTCAATTTTCCATCGCCATTTGTATCCCAATTTGCAAGACAGAGGCTCTTAACATTGGAATCAACAAAGGTAATGAAGGATGAGGCTTGACTCATTTCTATAATCTCCTTGAAGTCCTTCCACTGATTCGCGGCTTCGTATGCAGCCTTGCAGCCGTATGGTACATATAGCGTAGCAATTGAATAACCAGAAGAATAAAACGTGCCATAAGGATTGTTCTGAGTGGCTGGAGGTGTTAAAGCTTGCACATTTACAGAGCTGAGGTTGCAACCTTCGAAAGCCATACCAGCAATATAAGTAACACTACCTGGAATAGTAACGGATGTGAGGTGCTCACAATTGTAGAAGGTATAACTCTTAATGTTTGTAACCCCTTCTGGAATTACAATAGTGGTTATGCCAGAACCCCAGAAAGCATCATATCCAATCGATGTTACCCCATCAGGGATGGTAATTGTTTCAAGGTCCCAGCACTCATAGAATGCACCATCTCCGATAGCGGTAACTGTATAGGGCGTTCCGCCCACATAGACTTGAGATGGAATAATCAGGTTTTGTGGAATTGTCCCTCTAATACATGGCGCATATTCACAATCTTCTTCATAATAAATGCCAAATAATGTAGCATTGCTTCCCGAGATGTTGAAAGTCCATGGAATGCCATTAGCATCGCTCCAGATATGTTCGTAAGCTAATGCGGACTCTGACATATAGCTCATCAGAGCCATAATAAAAAGAATAAAATGTTTAGCTTTCATCATTGTTTTGTTTGTTATGGTTATTGTTTGTTATTCGACACTTCTCTGTAATACAAAAAAACGTGACTTCATTCGTCTACGCTTTCTCCTGGTATCGCCAAACACCATTGCACCATATACGAGTAAAAGTCCACATCGAAATGACGTGAGCATTAGTCTTTTTCTCTTGGTGCTTTCTTTTAATTTGGCGAATTCGGAGAAAGCAAGAATCAAAGCTAACGCTTCCTGTCTATTATGTCTTAGTTCCTTTATTTATGCCATAGGCGGTTCATATTGGTTGTAGATAATAGTATTTGCTTCGTTTTTGTCACTAAAGTAAAAAACTATAGCACTGTCAAGCTCAGCCGTCGGCCAAGCCCGTTGAATATCTTGAACAGGGTGGAAACCTGTATATCTGCATGACCATTCTCTACTCGCGAGATATAACTCTTCCTTGTGCCAATACGCTCCGCCAACTGCTCCTGCGTAAAACCAGCCTTGAGACGCTCTTCCTTGAGCCGTTCACCTAAGATAAAGGCATCCACTCTCGCATCAAACTCTGTTCTTGATGGTGTTCCTTCTTCGCCATAATCCTCCTTGATATAGTCCGTGATAGGCGTGAGGCGCAGCTTTTTCATTTCCTCGCTTGACATACTCATATTCCTTTCTTTTCTTCAAAATACGCTTTCATTATTCGTTTTGCCTTCTCTATCTCACCCTTTGGTGTCTTCTGTGTTTTCTTATGAAAGGCATTGAACAGAATTACCAGATTACCCTCGTCTAAGCAACAAAACACCCTGTATATGTTTCCACCTTCTTCAACACGAATCTCAAACAGCCCCTTCACGCCCTCAACAGAACGGAAATAGACACTCGGAATAACTTCCAATGTCATAATGTATAGGAAAATCTCATAGAACTTATCGATTACCTGCTGCGAGACTGTCCTTTTGAAGTCCTTGAAGTATTCCCCATAGGCAACGACCGTTCTTATGTATTCCCTTTTGGCCATCTTGGATGATTTCGCCTGCAAAGATAACTAATTAGTAAACAATCTCCAAGTATTTTGCTCAGAAAAGCAATTATACAGGCACAAATGGCGTTTCTCTCCTAGAAAAGACTATTCTATTGGCTGCAGCTTTGTGCCGTCGTCGGGGGTGAAGGCGATGCCGAGGATGGAGGCGATGGTAGCGGCAATCTGCTTGGTGTAGTAGGGACCGCATTCCTTTGTCTCACCCTTTGCCTCGATGCCTTTGCCCAGGAGCATGACCCAAGTGGCCTCGGAGCCCTTGGTGCTGCTGCCATGACTGCCCCACTCGTTGCCGAAGCCGCGTCCGTGGTCGCAGGTGATGAGGTAGGTCGTCTTGCCTTTGTAGAACTTGTCGGCCTCCAGAGCTTCGTAGATGTCGCGGATGAAGGCATCGGTGCCTTTGGCAGCATCGAGGTAGAGGTCGTACTTGCGGGCATGTGCCCACTCGTCGCAGTCGCCGAAGGAAATCCACATCACCTTGGGATGGTCACTGAGGAGTGTCTCGATGGCGAAGGCATAGGTAAAGGCATCGAAGTGTTCCGAGCGCCAGTAGTGCGGCATTCCTTCGAGCATCCTTTCTGCCAGCTTGATGCGGGGTGAAGGCTTCTTGGCGATAGGCTTCTCGTAGGACACGCTGGCCGGGATGCCTGCCTGCTCGTTGTGGATGGCAAAGCGCGTGGACTTCCACGAGCCGTACATCATGACGCTGCCCTTGTAGCGGGCGTCCTCGTTGGCAGCCTCCAGGACGTTGCGGTGGGGATTGTTGACAGGGTCGTTACCCTTGATGGCATCGTCCACCATTCCCGTCATCATTTCGCTGTAGCCGGGATAGGAGATGTTGGTCTTGTTGGCAAGCTGCATCATGCTGTTCTTGTTGCGGTTGCCGATGATGGTGCCTTGCTTGGCGATGGTGTTCCAGACGAAGGGCATCAGCGCCTGCCGCCTTTCCTCGGGTGTTGACCGCCAGTAGGTCTTGCGGTACAGTTCGGTGTCGTTTACTTGCTTTTTGTCAGTCAGGATGTTCTCTTCGGCTCCTTCGAAGACTTCCTGCCAGCGCAATCCGTCGATGGTGATGACGACCAGACGGGTGTCCTTGTCTCCCTTGGCACAGAGCAGCAAAGGCATCATGGACAGTAGGACTACAATCAGTTGTTTCATGGTTCAATGGGTGTTAAGTTGTTGTCTGTCTTTTTATCTATCTCAGCGCAAAGTTCTTTCCACAGTCGTTCTTCGGGCACAGGTGCTTCGATGTTGACGGGGACGTGGGCAACGGGGTGTTCCAACTGTAGCCGCCATGCATGTAGGCTGATGCCGCCGTCGGGGTTGCTGCGTGGTGCTCCGTACTTCAGGTCGCCTCGGATGGGGCAGCCTATCTTGGCGAGCTGGCAGCGTATCTGGTGGTGGCGTCCTGTATGCAGCTCTACTTCCAGCAGGAAGTATCGTTCCGACTGCGCCAGGAGGCGATAGTCGAGCACCGCCTTCTTGCTGCCAGGCACTTCGCGGTCGTAGGCACGTGCCGTGTTCTGCTTCTCGTTGCGCGTCAGCCAATGGGTGAGTGTCCCTTGTGGCTGCGGCGGACGATTGCCGACGATGGCGAGGTAGGTCTTGCGTACCGACTCGTGCTCGGCAAACATCTTGTTGAGGCGGGGCAAGGCCTTGCTCGTTCTGGCAAAGAGCACCACACCGCTGACGGGACGGTCCAGCCTGTGCACCACTCCGAGGAACACCTCTCCGGGCTTGTGGTACTTCTCCTTCAGGTAAGCCTTCACCATATCGGACAAGGGGACATCGCCGGTCTTGTCTCCCTGCACGATATCCCCTACTCTCTTCGATACGGCTATCAGGTGATTATCCTCGTAGAGAACTTTCAACAGAATTCAAAATTTATAAATTCAAAATTCAAAATTTATTAGAGTCAAAGGCGCAACCTTTATTTGAATTTAATAATTTTGAATTTTGAATCATTCTTTTTTTCTACATGTTCATGCCGCCATCGACCTGGATGACTTGTCCGCTGACGTAGCTGCTCATGTCGCTGGCAAGGAAGGTAGCCACGTTGGCGATGTCCTCCACCTGTCCGCCTCGGCGCAGGGGTATCTTCTTCTTCCATTCCTCGCGAATCTCTTCGCTGAGCTGTGCGGTCATGGCTGTCTCGATGAAGCCTGGGGCGATGGCATTAGCGCGGATGCCTTTGGGTCCCATCTCCTGAGCGATGCTCTTGGCAAGGGCTATCATGCCGGCCTTGGAGGCAGCGTAGTTGGCCTGACCTGCGTTGCCGTGTACGCCGACGACGCTGGCCATGTTGATGATGCTGCCGCCGCGCTGACGCATCATGACGGGCACGCAGGCATGGGTGAAGTTGAAGGTGCTCTTGAGGTTGACGTTGATGACGGCATCCCACTGCTGTTCGGTCATGCGGAGCATGAGTCCGTCCTTCGTGATGCCAGCGTTGTTGACCAGGATGTCGATTGTTCCGAAGTCTTCCTTGATTTGCTTCACCACCTCTTCTGTGGCTGCGAAGTCGGCAGCATTGCCTGCGTAAGCACGGCAGGTGACGCCGACAGCTTCTATCTCTTTGCGCGTAGCTTCGAGTCCTGCTGCCATCTCGTCGTTGAGGACGAGGTCGGTGAATGCTATGTTAGCGCCTTCTGAGGCGAACTTCAGGGCAATCGCTTT
>OMSJ01000021.1 GCA_900313705.1 uncultured Prevotellaceae bacterium | reverse complement strand
AGCAAAGAGGCGACCATTGTTGCGGCAGTCGTGACCGACAACAACGCTGAGGCCCTTCTGACCCGGGAAAGCCTTGTTGATGTAGTTGGCAAAGCCTTGCGTAGCCATGCCGACGATGTACTTGTTCATACGGTTGGTGCCTGCGCCCATGATGCCGCGCAGTCCACCTGTACCGAACTCGAGGTTCTGATAGAAGGCATCGATGAGGGCAGTCTTGTCCTCGTTCTCTAACATAGCCTTTATCTCGGCCTTAGTCTCTGCGTCGTAGTAGGGAGAATCGAGCCAAGCCTGAGCTTTGGCTTCACATTCTTTGATTAACTGGATGTCCACCATAACATTTACTATTTAATGATTTACTATATATTTGCTGCAAAGATAATGCTTTTTCCGTTAACTGCAAAACATTCCTGACTGATTATTGAGTTTGTGCTTGCAAAATCACTCCATTTATACTCCGTGGAGGAGTTGTTCCGCAAGCGTCTGCCGAAGTTTAAGGTACATAAATAACGTGAGTTCTTCGGCAAGCCTCAGGCGCAGGCGGCTCCGCCTGCGCCTGAGCGAAGCGAAGAAGCTTTAGCTCGACGAAGTCAACGATGAAAAGCCAAAGGACAATCAAACACAAAGACACGAAGACACGAAGAGCTACGCCGCTGAACTGACCCTCTTCCCAACCCTTCCCCCCCTTAGGGGAAGGGCTTTTCTCCCTCCCCCTAAGGGGGGGAATCAGCCAACGACACATGTATCTTAGCCAACCGACTTATGTAGCATATTTCGATGCCCCTCGGCATGTCTGCCAAGATGCCACTAAGACTAAGTTTATGGTGTAAAGAGTTTTCGGTAAGAGCTGCAACCTGCAACCAAGAACCTTATCGCAGGCGGTCGAGGGAACGAACCAGCATTTCGTCCTTCAGTATGCGACGGAAAGCCAGATAAAGCAATATGAGTGCTGCAGCGGGGAAAGCTGTTGTCCAGTGAGGACGCCAGAGCATCATCTCCGTATTAAGCAGGTTCAGCGTAATGATGCCGTAGGCAATATACCAGGCCACGAGCAGTATCATGCTGAACGTGACCACGCGCATCTGCAGAGCCCGACGCTTGTAGAGCCAGATGTCTATGAAGACAAGGGCTGTGGCAATGACGAGGATGGCCATCAGCACCGGACAGAAATAGAACAGGTGCTTGCCTCCCGAAGCGAGCCACAGGTTATACATGTCCACCCTTTCGTAGCTTCCCCAAAGGCCATAGGCCTCCTCTCCGAGACTGCAAGCCTCCTGGACGAAGAAGTGCGCTATGGGCGAGCACAGGCAGCCGATGCAGAGTGCAAAGGCTGCCAGCAGGTAGAGGGTCTGTATGCGCTGTATCATCTTGATGGGCGCCGGTTAGTCAAGCAAGGTAGCGTCCTTGCTGGGATTGCGATAGTAGATTTTGCCGTCGATGAACTCCTGTGTCGCCATGAGGGTAGCCTTGGGGAGCTTCTCGTAGAAACGGCTGATCTCTATCTGTTCGCGATTCTCGAACACCTCATCCAGGTTGTCCTGTGTGCTGGCAAACTCAGAGAGCTTCTTGCTCAGCTCCTGCTTGATGTCGGCAGAAATCTGGTTGGCACGTTTACCGATGATAACGACGCTCTCGTAGATGTTGCCTGTCTCTTCGCAGAGGCTCATGGGGTCTCTGTTCACGGTGTCGTTGGGGGCTGTAGTCTTCTTGTAGTCCATCTTTTATATTTACTATTTAAGGATTTACTATTTAAGGATTTACTTGTGTTATCTTAGTTTCATTTCTTTCTATCTTTTCCTAAAGCACTCTTTAGTATTCCTCCGACGAATGCATCTTCTTCTATTCGATTCACCTCCTTTTTAGCGCCTTCTAATCCATCCAGCTCTTTCAGGGCTTTTTTTGCACTGTCGTTCTTTTTCTTCTTGCTTAATTCATCTCCTTCGGGCAGTCGGCCCTTACTCTCCACGACGCGCTCGGAGTAATCGAAGATTGACTTCGCCTCTTTCAGGTACTTGCTCTCAGGATAGTCGTTCTGGAAGGCATAGTATTCGTCAACAGCATCACGGAATCGTTCCAGACGTTTTTCCTCTACGCTCTGCCTGGCGAGGTAGTATTTGGCACGAAGGGTCAGGATGGAGAGGTCTTCGCGCAACTCTGCCGATGCATAGGGATAATCCTTCAGTGCATTCTGGGCCGTCACAACGCAAGCCTGATAGTTGTTGCCTCCGTAGGCCGAGTTCATGGCATAGGCGCCGAGGTCGAAATAGAGCTTGGCCGAGAGGTACTCCTTCTTCACAAGCTTGTCCTGAAGCTCATAGATGATTTCCATGGCCTGCCCCTTCAGGTTGGTGTTCGGGCAGTAGTCAAGGAAACTCTGGAACTCAGAGATGGCTTCCATAGTGCTTGTCTGGTCGAGGCGAACATCAACCGTCTGCTTATAGAGAGCATAGCCGCTGTTGTAGCGGGCCATGTCCATATAGCGGCCCTTGGGATATGCCTGATAGTATTTCTTGAAGAACATGGCAGCCGACTCATAGTCCTTTGCCTTCATGTTGCTCTCAGCCAGCATGAAGAGGCTTTCCTCGCCGTAGGATGTTCCCTTGAGCGGAGCCAGCAACATGCCGAAGAGCTCCGAAGCCTGATGGTAATGCCCCGACATATAGAGCGTCTTCGCGGTCTCGTACTTGTATTCGTAGTCACCGCTCTTGAGCACTCGAGTATATTCGCCGCACGAAACAAGAAGCAAGCTGCAAGCGGCGAGGAGCTGGAACAATAGTCGATTTCTTCCCATATCAAGGCGCAAAGGTATCATTTTTTGCGCACACTGCAAAGGGAAGATAAAGAAAAAAGCGCAAACTCGACTGGTTTTTAACGATTCTTGGCATTTGCAGGGTCATAAATAGCCATCCCTACATACGAATCGGCACATCCGTAGAAGAGATACCACTTGCCCTTATATGGCACAAGCCCCTCGGTGAAGACAGTCCCGGAAGGATACTGCCCGCTCTTCTCGAAGTCATCCTCGGGATAGAAGTAAGGTTCGTCCAGGCGGTCGAGGAGTTTTGTAGGGTCTTTCAGCGAAAAGAGAGCCTGACCTGCACAATAGGCTCCCGACGCATAACGCTGGTCGCCAGCGTTGCCACCTCTGTTCTTGCCATTGTAGAAAAGCATGATGCCCTTCTTGGTCTTGATTGCTGGCGGACCGCATTCCACAAGTTGGCTGTCGAAATAGCCTTCTCTGGTATCCATGACATGCAGCAGCTTGCCGTCAGGAGCCAGCATCGGCGTCCAATGAATGAGGTCGTCGCTGGTCGCTATGTTGACGAAGTTCTCGCCCCAGTACATCGTATACTTGCCATTTATCTTGGCGATGACCTGCCGACCTTTCTTTATCTCCGTCACGATAGAGCCAGACTTCGAAAAGCCCTTACTGAGCTGGTTCTTGTGGTCATCGGAGAAGACGGGACCATGCTTCGTCCAATGGACAAGGTCGCGCGAAGTGGCAACACTCAGGCGGGCCAGTTTATGGTTCCAACTCGTATAGGTCATTACGTAGAGTCCGTCTTCGGTCATGCAGACACGCGGGTCTTCGCAACCGCCTGGGACGTCGAAGTCCGTCCACTCGTCTCCACCGGGATAGAGGACAGGAGCACCATGATGCTGGAAGTGAATGCCATCTTCGCTATAGGCATAACCGATGCGGGATGTGCGAGAGCCAATGCCTTGCGCTATGTTGTCTTCGGCGCGATAGAGAAGAGCTATGCCTCCGTTGATGACAGTCGCAGCAGGGTTGAACGTCTCGCTGTTCTCCCATTGTGCCACCCTACCCCACATCGGGCAGAAGAAGCGGCTGGTCGTATCAGGTCGGACGATTGGGTTTGCTCCCGAAGGACGCTCGAAGCCAAGCCAGGCCCAACTCTTTTCTGTGTTGGGAACCTTTTGTGCCTGTAGAGTCAGCGACATTAAAATCGATGCTATGAATGCAAGACTATTCTTCATCTTATGTAGTACTTTTTACTTGTTTCGCGTTGCCGTCGTAATGACATAGCCTCGAAAGAGGTTTTCTGTTGTATGGAGGCTGATGCCATCCATATCGCTTGACGATAGGACGTGGCGCAGGTCGTCTGTGATGCCTGTGCCGAGGAGCTTCAAGACTGCCTCTTTTTGTGTCCAAAGACGGGTGAAGGCAATGTCGGGCCAGGGAGCCGAGAAGATGGCATCCGTCTCCTGCTCGCTCATCGTGTAACGGACAAGGCTTTCTTTTGCCTTGTGGATATGCTCAATGTCCAGCCCGCATGGTCGGTCGCTGAGGAGACAGCCAGCGGCCTCTCGGCAATGGCTGATGCTGAAATGTACTTCGGGATACTCCGGCAGATAGGGCTTGCCGTGTTCGCCATATCCGAAGGAGGGCATGTCGGTGATGCCGAAGCGAAGGCGCAGCCCTCGCAGCAGCTCTGTGTAGCCCACAGCACACTCACGCCTCCCTTGCAGATGTTTGTAGCGCAAAGCCTCTTCGCGTTTGTCCTGTCTGTTCCTCGCTCAGCTCTGCAACATGGTCGTTGATGCAGAGGATTTCCTTTCTTGATTTGCATTCCATGGGGACAAAGTTACGAATAAAAGTGGAAATATAAAAATGTTCCGCAAATAAAATAGATGCAGTTATCGAGCCGTTAGTCTGATGTCATCATGGTTTCGGCATTTCGTCAGTTGTTGATATAGTTTTTGGTGGCTCCAGCTTTTTCGACTTATAGGTCATTTTGACACTTAGTTAATGTAATTTGATGAAAACGGCATTGTTTAGCATGTAATTCAAGCAAATTTAGTCTAAAGTAAACCCATTATATAACAAAAAAAGGAACAAATCATCTAAAAAAGTGTCTATAATAGAATTGCTATTCCTCAAGTAATTTTTGGCGTTTGACATTATTCCAAGTTCACGAAATAGCAGAAAGGGGTGTGTGCGTTATCGCACATAATCGCGCGTATTCACACAAAAGCGAGACGTTTGGAAGGATAGAGATGTTTTGCTTTGGGAGGTCGAAGCTATATGGAGTTTTTTCTTTTTATTCTTTTGAGGAACACCTTTACCTTGATGTCTGTCTGAATGTGAGCCATCAAGCCATTCTCCGCAGTGTTTACACTTCTTGGCTTCTGCAAGAATCTCTTCCCTACAATAGGGGCATATCTTTGTCTGTTCCATATCTTGAATTTTAATTATACAGCATAGGTGCTGCGAGGAAAAGTAATGCAAGTAACACAATCAGAATGATAGCAACGACCATTATCGTGATTTTAGTTCCACTTTTTCCATTGGATTGTCTGGAAACAGGTTGATTGGTTCCATCAATCCAGTTGCAGCAGTACCTACATTTCTTGGCCACGGCTAATATCTCCTCACCACAATAAGGACATTTTTTAGTTTCTTCCATATTTCATGCTTTATAATCCGAACTCTTCTTTCAAGTATTTTTTTTGCTCAATGGCATAGTTTACAAAGTTAAGGTCTGCTATGTCACCTGCCTTTTTCGCAGCAGTTCCTAACCCGTCGTAAAGCCACTTTATACGAAGTATGCGTTCATTAGTGATTTCTTCCGCAGATAATAATTCCAGATTCATGTTCTCAACATCGTCGTTGAGTACAAAGAACTGTCTAATCTGAGTCTCGCATTTTGGATGAGAAGGATTTATACTCATCTTTCCAGCTAGTGCTTTCATTCGTCCTAAAACTCCAGCCTTTACATATAACTTCCCAATAATTCCACGGTATGCTTGTTCATCTACATTGTCTATTTTGCCAGAAGCAATACCTGTTTTTTCTCGAATTGACGGTATTATCTCTAACATGCTTTTCTCTGCATATAATTTACCAAGAATATCCTCTTTTTCTTCTCTTGCAGCATCTTCACGTTCAAAGTCCTCTAAAGAACTGTGATTGCTCGATAAAGAAGAAATTCTTTCATCAACCTTTTGCAATTCCGCATTAAGTGAATCAAGTCGGGCAACAAAACGAAGCGAATCTTTTGACACTATATCATTTGGTGCATGAGAAGTTCTGCCTTCACCACAAAAAAGGAAGAAGCATCCACCAACAATACACAATCCTACAAATAATGCGATGCTGTAATAGAATTTTTTCTTGTTATTCTTTTGAGGAACACCTTTACCTTGATGTCTGTCTGAATGTAAGCCATCAAGCCATTCTCCACAGTGTTTACACTTCTTGGCTACTGCAAGAATCTCTTCCCCACAATAGGGGCATATCTTCGTTTGATCCATATCTCATTTATTCTATTGGTTCCTTACAGAAGGGACAAATCTTTGTTCCTTTTTCTATTTTCTCTCCGCATACTGGGCATGGTATCATTTCCTTTGGTTTCGGTTGGTTCTGCCATTCTCCACAATGCTTACATTTCTTAGCTATGGTAAGTATCTGCTCTCCACAAATAATGCAAGGCTTAAAAGACTCCATCGTTTCAATACCAATATGTGAGGCGTAAAGATGTTCGTTACATATCGGACACTTTTCCAATCCCTTTTCTACCTTCTCACCACATACCGAACACCTAACGTATTCCTTTGGTACTTCTTTTTCAATCCATTCTCCGCAATACTTGCACTTCTTTGCGACGGCAAGTATTTCCTCTCCACAATACGGACAACGCTTAGTCTCTTCTGTAGATTTTGGTTGGTGTGTCGTTCTGTGTTGGGGTGCAGTCTGTTCTGCGATTCTCGTAATGTTTTTAACTACAAAACTCTGAATACTTTCATTGTACTTGGAACTATACATGTTGTCAACTGCGGCTCCATAAGAGCTGTGAAAGTATATGAGTAGCCCCACAATAGCGATAGCAGAAATAGTCAGACCTATATTTGATATAGTAAGTGAACTGTATATAAGTACAATGTTGACGATTACTGCGATAATCGTATTAGCTTTAGCAAGATTTTTTATCTCTTGTGCATTGTTCTTAGGGAAGTTAAATGTTCTATATATTAAAAGTATTGATAGAATGGTCATGGTAATACCTCCCAGAATCCAGGCTATAGAAAAGAATGCTACGGCATTATCTTCCGCATCAGTTACTTCCCTGTCAAAATATGTAGCTTCGATGCCGAGAGCCATCGTTGAAAGGAAGGCAAAGAAGAAATATACCAGAGTTGCAATATGAGCAACAGGTAAGGCTATAACCTTGCTGGAATCCACTTCTGGATATTTTTTGTTAAACACATGACGGAAAAAGAATGTTGCCGCCATCGCTATAATTCCAACGAATATCAGATGAAATATTGCCATTATCAGTTTACTATTTAGAGTTTACGATTCTATATTTGCCTGCCAACCCAAACAGGCAAACTGTTAACATTCTCGTTCTGTTATATATACGAAAAGTGTGGGCTTATTACATCACTTATCCCACACGTCTTGGTCTCGCATTACCTCTCTAGTCAGGACAAGCAATGCGATTACTAACACTGAATATGATAGAATACCACACTTATATATATATAAGATACAGTTAAAACAATCATACCCAAATGCAGTATTCACTATTGCCTTTTTGACTATAGACTCAGCCTTTTACAGCGACCTCATCTAAGTTGCGAGTTTAGACGTGTCAAAATCAGCGTAGTAAACACTAATCTGTATATATACCTCTACTCCGACCTTACAACTGGTCAGATAACTTTGGCGATGCAAAGTTACACATTAAATGTGAGTTTTTAGGCATTTCCTATCTTAAATCTGCTTAAAGGCTTCCCTTATTAACAAAAATCATGGTTTTAGGTGTACTCTCAAACAAGGTATAGGTCTTTGGGCAAATAGGTGTACCTAGTTGGGCAATTAGGCACAGGTATTTTTCAAAATAATCTACATGCCTACACAAATTGCCTGAAATCCCCAAAGATATTAGGATTGGTGAGTTTACAAGCATACACTAAGCCTACACAGAACCTACACGATTTTGAGGATTTACATACATTTTAGCCTCTCTGCACATGCAGCAGACATACACTTTCTGCACAATCTGCAAAGCACAGGACTCTCTGCTTCAACGAAGTCGGATGACGCGGATGCCGGTCTGGGTGGGATGCTTCTGCATGTAGTCGTAGAGCGTCATGGGCTCGAGGATGACTTTCCGGTGGATGCTGCTGGCGTTGAGCAGGTGGAGTTTCCCGTCCTCGCCCCAGACGGCAAAGCCGACGTGACTGACATCGAGACCTGCCTTACTGGTGGTAATGGCGATGATGTCGCCATCGCGGATGTCGCTGAGCACTTTCCGGCTGTCCCCTACCCTTTCCTTCGGGATGTAGCGTACGGTGGCTCCCGATACGCGCTTCTCCATCTCGGCTATAAGGCGACGCTCCTCCATGCTGACCTTGAGCAAGGGATAGGAGTCGGGGTGACTGCTCATATAGGTAAGGCTGAGTTTCATGGGGACTGAGATGCTGCGGTCTGGCTCTATCTCGCGAACCAAACCCAGCTGTGTCCCAGACTGAATCCACTGGCTGAAGTAGTGATTGCGGCTGCTGTATCCGTTTATCTTCCCTTCGTGGTAACGCAGTTTCCGAAGCCAGGAGAGGAAGTCCTGCCAGCGTTTGCTGCCGTGGCTGGTTGTGAGCGCCAGAGCACAGACGTTCTCCACGAGCGTCGTACAATCGAGGCTTTGGAGATTGATAGCCAGATGCTCTTCTTTGTCCTTAATCTCGAGAGTGTGAGCCACATACGGTCGCCCCATGAGCTGACGGGCATAGAAGAGGGTAAGACATTGACTGTTCGACCATTTGCCATTCACCATTTCCTTAGCTCCAAGTTCCAGAAGCTCGACAACTCTGAGACTGTCCTGCCTCGTATAGCTTACAGGACCTTGAGCACAAGCAGGAAGGATACAAGCAAGAGAACAGATAAACAGGAATATCTTCATACCATAAATCTTCATAACCCGATAACCTTATAACCTTATAACCTCATAACCTCAATCGTCCTCAGGCAAGTGCACCAATGCTGTTACAGCGAATGTGACGAGGCAGAAGGCCATTACTGCGATGAAGAACTGGCTGTAGCCCATGCGGTCCGACATCCATCCGCTCACCATTCCGGGTAGCATGACGCCGCCAAGGTACTGGAATGCGGTGCAGAAGGAAAAGACTGATGTGCTCCGCTCGCCATGCGAGAAGCTGACCAGATAGAGCGTATAAGCTGTGAAGCCCAGTCCGTAGCCAACCTGCTCGATGAAGACGCAGGCAGCGATGAGCGAAAGGCTCTGTGTTCCGACTATGCTCAAATAGACATAGACGACATCGGGCAAGGTGATGCAAAGCACCAGAGGCCACAGCATCTTCCTAAGCCCATACTTCGAGACAAGCCATCCGCCGACGATGCCGCCTCCAAGCAGCCCGATGACTCCCAGCGTGCCATATACAAAGCCGTACTGCACATCGGTCAGTGCCAGTCCGCCTTCCTCTACCGTGCGCTTCAGGAAGAGTGGCACAATTTTAGTCAGCAAGCCTTCCGGCAAACGGAAAAGCAGGATGAAGAGCAGAGCTGTAATGAGATAGGGTTTGGTGAAGAAGACACGAAGGGTCAGCTTGAAATCTTCTAAGATACTTACTTCTTTGCTCTTTGCCTCTTGCTCCTCGACTTTGGGCAACATCCTCCAGTGGTAAGCACAGAGCATTAGCATCAGTCCTGCTACCGAAAGGAATGTCACGCTCCACGAGATAGGGATATTGGCTCCGCTCTTCTGCAACAGGCCTGCCAGCATCACCAGACCGCCCTGCCCAAGCACCATGCCGATGCGGTAGAAGGTATTGCGAAGGCCCACATACAATTCCTGTTCTTTGTTGTCGAGTCCAAGGATGTAGAAGCCGTCGGCAGAGATGTCGTGCGTAGCGCTACCGAAAGCGATGAGCATGAACAAGGCAAGCGAGCTTTGCAGCCAAAAGTTGGTGGGCAACGTGAAGGCAAGCAAGGCAAGAGCTGCTCCGATGAGGCATTGCATGGCAAGTATCCACCAACGTTTTGTCTTGATGCCATCGATGATTGGGCTCCACAGCGGCTTGATGACCCAAGGCAATCCAAGCCAACCCGTATAGAGCGTAATCTGTGTATCGGTGAGTCCCATCTCTTGATAAAGGACAAGGGACATGAGCATGACTGCTGCGAAGGGCAACGATTCGCCCAGATAAAGTGAAGGAATCCAGGAAAGAGGCTTTTTATTTAACATTGAGGATTGAAGATTGAAGATTGAGGATTGAAGATTGAGGATTGAAGATTGAAAATTGAAGATTGAAGTTCTCCCCCTAGAGGGGGAGTTAGAGAGGGTCTAGAGGGGGCTCCTATCTTGCGTTGTGCATTGTGTTGTATGCTACCAGTCGGTCATAGCGAGCACCTTGCCCACGATAATAGACCAGCACTTGATACTCATTCTCTGTTTCATAGAAGCTGCCCATGGTACGAGCTGTCAGCCCGTCCTGCTGGAGGAACTCATAGCTGTAATAGCCTTGCTTCAGCAGAATGGCAGCATGATACTCCTGGTTGATGTCGTCATATTCCATCTTGCAATCAGGATTGAAGGTCTGCCCACTCCACCATCCACTTACATAGACATCGCCGCCTTGCAAGCGAGGGCTTTGCAGGAAGAAGTGCACCACGATATACTCTGCTGTCGTGGCATCGTCATAGTCGTCGGAACTTCGCAAGACATAGACGCCGTTCTGGTCCTCGATGTAACTATAGGCATGGACTGGCTTCTCGGCGAAAAGCGTGGCATGATAATATGGTTCGAACCACTCGATGCGTTCCACGCCTGTTGCTGTCCGATGGACATCGAGTATCTCGAAGCGATGGTACTCGCTGCCGCCAGGGAAGATGAGCTGACGGTTGTGGGTGAAGTCGATGCCATTGGCTCGACGCACATTGGGAACAAGGTTCTCTATGCGACTATCCCAACGCCTGTTCTGCATCACGATGACCTTGAGTTCTCTCTGAGGGTCATAGACCTGGAGTGTCCCAAAGCCTACGGAAAGCGTCATCTGCTGGTGGCTGCGATTGAAGTCTATGTCGGTGTTGCTGCTCAACTGTGCTACGATGCCTGCCGCGTTCTCGAAGATGCAGAAGCGTGCTTCGAGCACAGGGAGGTCCTCGTCGCGGTCAGCATCCTCTTCATAGATGCGCACTCGGTAGTTGCCGCTCAGACGGAGACGTAGCTGCTTGTCGGGAATGCGCAGGCGGTAGTGCGTATAGATTTGCGTTGTGTTGAAGCTCTTCTCGTAGTCCTCTATGAGTTGGTCATTGAGCCCCTCAAGGAAGTCACTCTCAAAGATGCCATCGGTAGGTTGCCAATCCCAGTCGCAATGGTCGATGTGATAGACGTAGCGCTTGTAGTTGTGGCTCATCTCGTCCCACTCGATGACGAGATGCTGCCTGCCTCCGAAAGGCAGATAAGGGGGCAAGGTAGGGTCATCGTTGACGGTCAAGGTAAGTGTCCGCACGTTCTGGTCGAAGATTTGCTGAACTTGAGCGTGAAGAGTGAAGAGCGAAGAGTGAAGGATAAAGAAGCCGATGACGATGCTTCGAAGGATGCTTCCCTCGCTCTTGGACGAGTCGTCTTCGCCCTTCAGCACAGGCAGTTGCCAATGGAACTTGACGGCCAGTATGCGAATGAGGATGACGCTGAACGCGCTCAGCAAGGCACTTATCTCGACGCTGAGCCCCATGTGCAGGCAAACAACGTATGCTATGCCTCCGGCTACGCAGGCAAGGGCATAGATTTCGCTTCGGAAGATAAGGGGCACGTCGTTCATCAGGACATCGCGGATGATGCCGCCTCCTGCTCCGGTGACAGCTCCCATCGTAATGGCGACCCAGAAGGAATGCCCCAAGGCAAGTGTCTTCTCTATGCCTATCACATTGAAGAGGGCCAGTCCGATGGTGTCGAAGATGAACCAGGTGTAGTTATGGTGAATGATGTACTTGCCGAACATGCCGACTGCCAGCACAGCGAGGGCGCAGCAGATGAAGTAGCTGCCGTTTGTCATCCAGAAAGGATTGAGCCCCAGCATGAGGTCACGAATCGTTCCGCCGCCAATAGCTGTCGCCATGCCGACAATCCAAGCTCCGAAGATGTCGAAGTGCTTGGTACTGGACAGGCGTACACCTGAGATGGCAAAGGCAAAAGTGCCAATGAACTCGATGATGACGAACGTGACAGGCAACCTCAGCGTGTCGCCCATGTCCTGCAGGAAGTCTATCAGCATACCAATCCCACGTTTGTCCATTCGTCGAGCAGAGCCTGTGCATCTTTCTTGGCAGTCTCTGCGTCAACCTCGTATTCCTGCTGCAGGAGGGAAGCCAGTGTGTCGGCTGTGAAGTCCTTATCGACGATGTTTTTCCAAAGGTAAGCAGCCGATTCGTTGAGGCTGATGACTTTGTTGAAGTCGATGTTCTCTTTGCCGTAAGCCACGATGATGTGTTCTCCGCACACCTCGCGGAGTTCGAAACCTTTCTTGATTTTCATAGTGTATTTAGAGTTATAACGTCATAACGTAATATCGTAATAACGAAAAATTAAACCATTGCCTTATAGACGAAGAGCAGATAACGCCTTATTGGTCTTAGTTTTCGCCATAGCCTGATGCGACGGATGAGTTTTGGGTCATCTGCGGGAATGATGCGATGTGGGCGGATGTACTGAGTGACGACTCCGCTCACGTCCTGTTCCCTGCACAACTCGATTTGCTCGAGATTGCCGTCGCCTTGTAGCGTAAGGTCATTGCCGTGCTTCTCGATGATGCGGTGCAGCACATAGTGCCCCGGAGCTATTTGAGCCAGCACGGCGTCGCCCACATTGTATGTGTCGTGCTTCTCCAGGAAAACGCGGTCGCGCATGTGCTCGATGAAGGGGCGCATACTGTAGCCTTTGACATAGATGGCATAGGGTTTGCCTTCGCTCAGCATCTGCGACACCTCGCCCAGCCAGGCATCGTTGGGCAGTTCGTGCCGGTGCTGATTGGTAAGCGTGCCGTTCCGCCTTCGATAGCGTTTGCGCCAAGGTGTCAGCACAACACGGGTCAAGCTTTTTATTAACTCTTTCATCCTCACTCCCTAATCCTGTCTTGCGACTGTATCGTGACAAAGTATTGCTGCCTCGGCATTGGGCAGGCATCCGAGTTCGTACATGCCTACGATGCGGATGAGCTCGCTTATTCCGTCGCATACGCCTTTATAGACCCGCTCGTCCCACTTCATGTTGCTCATGGCAGGCAGCAAGTTGCAGAAGGCTTCTACGGTACGCAGCTTGCGGATGGTGTTCTCCGGACGCTGCTGGATGCGCACGAGGCCTCCGATGGGAGCCTGGATGTTGCGGTAACAAGGCGTTTTGCCGCTCCAGGGACTTCCGAAGACGATGGCCTTCCCATCGATGATACGCACCACAGGATTGTCGTCGTTCATGAGGTCGCAACCAGGGATGTTGTCGTACCACAGGCGGGTGTGCGTACTCTTGCCCGTACCGCTGGGGGCCGTCATCAGATAGCCTTTCCCTTCACAACGGATGACAGAGGCGTGCATCAGCATCGTTCCCATGCAGGCGGCGGAAAAGGCGTAAGCCATCATCAGGGCATTGTTCAGCCCGTAGTTGCGCTGTACCCATGTCTTGCCGAAGAGTGATACTTGGCATTCGGAAAAGTCGATATTGCTGCGCATCCGGCTGCAAAGCACGTCCTGAACGTCGTGAACGGCATACTGGTAGCCGCCATTTGCCATCCGATAGACTCCGTGGTTGCATCCGCCACAGTCGAACACTCCTATCTCCTCGCCATCCTCTTTCCATTCGAGATGGTCGTCAACCGTCATCGTGAACAGCAGGTCGTCGGGCTTCTCAGTCAAGCGGAAGGGTGCAAACGACGGGATGAGTTTGTCGTCGTTCCCTTCATCGACGAAGTTAACTGCGATGGCATGTCCGCCTATTCTATAGTATGTTTCCATTTACTTCTTCTTGTCCTTTTTCTTCTTTGGGGTGGTGTTCGCTGTGGGTGTCACTTCCTGCGAGATGTATTCCTCGGCCTTGAAGCGGAAGCGGCTCTGGTCAACCAGTACGATGCGCAGTTCGCCTCCTTTGGAGTAGCGCTTGTGCAAGGAGAGGTAACGGCGCTCCATCTTCTTCAACTTCGTGCCGAAAAAGACAGAGCAGACGTATGGCCCGCCCTGGTATTCAGCCTCCAAGTGCTTCTTCAGTTGGAGGGAGTAGAGCTGACGGTCCATCAGGAACTTCGTCTTTTTCTCGACTGTCACGTCCTTCACGAGTTGCAAGTCCGAGATGAAGACAAGCGAGTCGAGGTGCGACACAGCCACACCTATCATATAAAGCTGCTTCTGCTTGACCTTCTGGCTCTTGGCATTGGCTGGTCCTGCGAGAATTATGCACGCCAATCCTAAGCACAATACCACCTTTGTTAGTTTCATTAGATTAAAGTTTAGTTATTATCGATTAACTGTATTCACACTTCGTCTGGCAACTGTATCCATACCTCCTCCGGCAAGTACGTGTACCTATTCTCATAAGTACGTGTACTTATTGCCTTAAGTACGTGTACCTATTGCCATAAGTACGTGTACCTATTGCCATAAGTACGTGTACTTATTCGGCAAAGTACGTGTACCTATTCGGACTGGGGTCTTTTTTTGCTTTTTCGGGTACAAAGGTACGAAGAAGCAAGCAAAAAGCCAAAATTATTTAAGTTTTTTAAGGTCAGCAGCATTTCAGGCTGCTCCTGACTCCGGGCTTTGCCCTCATCCTTCTACCCGATGGACTGCCTTACTTCAGGGTTTCCTTGAAGTGCTGCGTTATCTGGCGGAAGAGGTGATTGCGGGTATTGCCTCCGTATATGCTGTGGTTGCGGTTGGTGTAGGTCAGCTCGCGGAAGTCCTTGTCGGCCTGTACGAGGGCCTCTGTATATTCGGCAGCATTACGGAAGTGGACATTATCATCGGCAAGGCCATGAATGAGTAGCAGCTTGCCGCTGAGCTTCGAAGCACGACTGACGGGACAGACATCGTAGCCACTACCGTTCTCACTTGGCGTACGCATGTATCGCTCCGTATAGACGCTATCATAATAGCGCCAACTGCTGGGAGCCGCAACCGCTACGCCAGAGGCAAATACGGGACGGCCTTCGCTCATGCTCATCAAGGTATTGAAGCCGCCAAAGCTCCAGCCCCAGATGGCGATGCGGTTCTTGTCAACATACGATTGCTGCCCAAGCCAAATGGCAGTCTCTACCTGGTCGCGACTTTCCAACTGTCCGAGCTTCAGATAGGTGCATTGCTCGAAGTCCCTACCCCGTCCGCCTGTTCCACGACCGTCCACACAGACGCAGATGAAGCCTTCCTGAGCCAGGTACTGCTCGTACAGGCAACCGCCCATGTTGCCTGCGCTCCAGCTATCCACCACCTGCTGGCTGCCCGGACCGCTGTACTGATGCATGACGACGGGATACTTCCTGTTCGCATTGAAGTCTGCAGGCAAGACCATAAAGCCGTTGAGCTGGACGCCATCTCCCGTCGTGAAGGTGAAGAACTTACGCTCTCCAAGCCTCAGCCCTGCAAGTTTCTGACGGAGGGCAGCATTGTCCTCAAGCGTCTTGAGCGTCTTGCCCGAAGCATCGCATAGGGTCGTGACAGAGGGCGTATTGAGGTCGCTCCAAGTGTTCATGTAGTAGCGGAAGCCCGTACTGAAGATGGCATTGTTCCAACCCGTTGAGGAAGTGCTGAGACGCGTCACCTTGCCTTTGGCATCGCTCCGATAGACACTCTGGCGGAGAGGGCTCTCCTGATTGCTGGCATAGTAGGTGTTACCCGTCTTGCTGTCGAAGCCATAAAGCGCTTTCACTTCATAGGAACCGCTGGTAAGCTGGCGCTTGAGCGTTCCGTTCAGGTCGTAAAGGTAGAGGTGCTTATAGCCGCTCCGTTCACTCATCAGCACAAATCCGCCCGGAGTCACCTTGAAAGCCTTGAGTGCATCCTCAGGCACATAGCATTCTGCCTGTTCGCGGACGATGACGCGGCACTCCGTACTCCTGGGATTAGCAAGGTAGATGTCGAGCTGGTCCTGATGACGGTTGAGGGTAAGGACGAGCAACTTCTCTGCATCGTCCTCGGCAAAGAAGATACGCGGCACATAACCATCGGCAGGGATGGGAAGCTGCATCTTGCGAATGGCACGACTCTTGATGTCGAAGCTATGGACGCTGACCGTACTGTTCCTTGCTCCTGCTATGGGATACTTATAGTCGTACGAGCCAGGATATTCGGCATAATCCTTCTTCTCCGGGCTCATCCCTTTGTACCAGGGAAAGCTGAAGAGCGGCACTTCCGACTCGTCGTAGCGAATCCAGGCAATCATCGTGTTGTCGGCATTGAAGTCGAAGGCACGGGCAAACGAGAACTCCTCCTCGTTCACCCAGTCAGGCTTGCCGTTGATGACCTTGTTGAACTCTCCGTCCTTCGTTATCTGGCTCTCGCTATTATTGAAAAGCAGCTTGACGAGGAATAGGTTTCCATCGCGAACGAAGGCCACCATCGTACCGTCGCGGCTCCAGAGGGGCTGCTCCTGAGGTCCGCCCTCACTAAGGTGAGCCAGCGTCCGGTTCCTTACATTATATATATAGTACTCTGCCGTCTTGCTGTGACGGTAGATGCCTTTCGTCTCGGTCTGCACCAAGATGTTCTTCTCGTCGGGACTCATCTGATAGCCGTCGATGCGGTCCAGCTTCACGCGGTTCTTGATGTTGTTGACGTCAAAGAGCACACCAGTCTCCTCACCTGTGCGGAAGCTGTGCTTGATGATTTGCTTGCCGTCGCGCGAAAGCTGGGTGTACGTCTCACCGTCAAGCAAAGGTGTAACGCCATAGATGCCTCGAGCAGAATAAGTCCCACCGGTAAGGTCTTTCAAGGTCAATCCGTCTGCCTTTACATAAAAGATGGCACAAAAGAGTGCCAAAAGGGTAAAGATTTGTCTCATCATTAGTCTGTTTTTACTTAATTGCGCGACAAAGGTACAAATAAATTGAGAATTTGGAGTTATGAATTAAGAATTTTGTGTATCTTTGCACTACTATTCGTAAAACTAACGACTAACACAGTACATCGTAAACCGAACATAACGAGATGGAGAACAATTATCCTTTCATAAGCATGTTGCGCAAATACGTGAGCAGCAGCGTGCTTCTTGTGATAGCAACAGTGGCAGCACTCATCATTGCCAACAGCCCTTGGGGTGACTACTACCGTAGCTTCTGGGAACTGCCCGTCAGCATGAGCCTCGGCAGCTTCAACCTCTTCAGCCACAACGGTCACGCCTTGTCTCTTGGTGCTTTCATCAACGACTACCTCATGGCTATCTTCTTCCTGAGCGTCGGCCTTGAGATAAAGCGCGAACTACTTTGCGGGGAACTGTCAAGCATGAAAAAGGCCTTGGCACCAATCATAGGAGCCTGCGGAGGCATGATAATACCCGTGATTGTCTTCTTCCTGGTTTGTCCAAAAGACCCAGTCATGGAGCGCGGAATGGCTATCCCAATGGCTACCGACATCGCATTCTCGCTGGGTTGCCTAAGCATCTTCAGCAAGCGTTGCCCTGTGAGCCTGAAGGTATTCCTTGCTGCTCTTGCCGTGGCTGACGACTTGGGCGGCATCATCGTTATTGCCATCCGCTACACGGAACATCTGAACCTCTGGTATCTGCTTGGTGCCGCCATTCTTGTCGTTGTGCTCTGCATCGGCAATTGGCGCGGCGTTCGCACCAAGGCATTCTATTTCGACATTGGCTTCCTGCTATGGTACTGCATGTTGGGTAGCGGCATTCATGCCACCATTGCTGGAGTTATAGTGGCGTTCTGCATACCAGCCAACGTTCCAACCGGGACGAAGTTCTGGCTCGAGCGTATCCGTCACAAGCTGGAGCACTTCCCCGAAACGACCGTCACCTTTGCCGACCGCAACAAGCCTGTTGTCTTTTCAGACGAGGAGATTGCCATGCTGAAGAGCGTAGAGTCTGCCAGTGACCACCTCATCAGCCCGTTACAGGATATGGAGGACATACTGAAGATGGGTGTCAACTATCAAATCATCCCGCTCTTTGCCTTTGCCAATGCTGGTGTGAACTTTGAAGGCATGAGCCTGATGAGCCTCTTCTCCGGTGTGGGTTTAGCAGTCTTCCTGGGTCTGCTTATCGGCAAGTTCTGCGGTGTCTTCAGTTTCTCATGGCTGGGCATCAAACTGGGCTTCATACAGTTGCCTCAGAATGCCAGCTGGAAGTCCTTCGCCAGTGTCTGTATGCTTTGCGGCATCGGTTTCACGGTCAGCATGTTCATGGCAGCATTGAGCTATCCCGGAGCCGACCATGCAGACTACCTCAACGATGCAAAGCTGGGCATCCTATGCGGCACCATCGCCAGCGCCATTGTCGGCTGCCTGATGCTAAACCATTTCCTTCCTAAAGAAGAAGTGAACAAGTGAAAAGGATGCGGGAAGGCTGAAACGTCAGCGTTCCCATACGAACCGATAGGCAAAGCGACGGTTGGGAGCCGTGTCGCCTGTGGTGGAGACGGAGATGATGTCGCCCGGGTAGGTGGGATTGTCGGCCCACTTGAACGATAAGCTGAAACGCTTTCCCGTCTTGCCGAGCAACTTGCGCGGAATGGCCAACTCGACGCACTTCTCCCCTACTGCAACATCCCAGTCTTTCTCGAACTTCGGACTTACCAGTCTTAAGTCTTGGATTCCGATGTCATACTTTCCATCCTCGTCGGTGTCGATGTAGAGCAACATCCAATTCCGGTCTGTGCTGGGCGTAAGCGGCTGGGCTGTCTCGGCTGCAAAGTAGATGTTCTTCTTATCGACAGCAACCAGGCAACGTACAATGTCGTTGCGACCTGTATTGTCGGTGTAGTGTAGGTCGCCGTAGCCGTTGTGGTCACGATGAAGGACATCGCCTCTTGTGTCGAGGAAGCTGCTGTCTGGCTGCCACTCGTCGAGCTTTCCGTCGAGCACGATGTGCTGATAGCCGCGATGCACAGGCATTGGGGCTACGCCTTTGTATCGACGGATGTTCTGCACCATCTGCATGTAGTAGTTGTCCGTCCAGCCACCATTCATCGGTGCGATGGTGCGGTTGAACTCTGCATTGTACTGGTCCACGAAGTAGAAGGGATTGTCCTTCCTGCCAAGGAAGTCGATGTGCATGTCGGCCTGCCCCGATGGGTCTTTGCCGTTCCGGTACTTGCCTGCAGTCCATTCGTTCCAGTCATTAAGGTAGATGAAGTCAGGATCAACCTGCAGGGCTTCGTCCCATCTATCTTGGAAGTAGATGCCGTACTGCGTAGGATTCTCCTTTTCCTCTCCCAACCATGGCACGAAAGCTCGACCTGGCATGTCTTTCCCGTCAAGCTCGGGCTCCAATGTCTCGCGTCGCCAACTCTTTCCGGTAACGCTGATGGGGTGTTGGGCAGGCGTGACAGCCATCTCTTCGAGGCGTCCTTGATGCTTTGCGCAAAGCTCTTCAGGCTTGAGGGCTGCCACCTTCTTGTCGTTCATCTCGTAGCCGAAGCTCCACTTGTCTTCGCCTCCGACGTAAGGTGCACCTGCCCATTGGGAGTAGCCCCACCACATGTTCCTAAGGGTGAAGAACTCCTTGACCTCGTCGCTGTAGTCTGTCTTGCCTTTTTGCCCGCCATTGGGATTGGCATCAACAGAAGGCGTAGCGTTGTAGAGAAGCAGCGGCTTGCCGTCCCAGTAGAACCAGCAGTCCTCATAGCGAGGCGTCTTGTAGAAGCGTTCGTAGAGGCTCTGAACGACGTCGATGACATTTCCGTTGAAGGCCCAGAAGCAGAACTTAGGGACTTTGTTGCCGAGAGCTTTCATCTCCTGCATCGTTTGGAAGAGCACTTCCCATTCGTCCCAATAGCAGACGGCATTCGTGACATCCATGATGAGGACATCGACGCCTGCATCGGCCAGCATGGATAGGTCGTGGAAGCAGACGTACTTGTCCTGGCTGAGGAAGTAGCCGTATTCAGGTTCGCCCCAATGATAGGTGGCGTAGGGAAAGTCTGGTTCGCCCTTCGTACGCATAGGATTCTCCTCGAGCAGCTTCGTCACGTCGTAGGTGTAAGGCTGTCCGTTGTGAAGATTTTGGGTGTGCCAAGTGATGTAGAAGATGCCTACGGTTCGTGGCTTATCTGTCTTGAGAGGATACTCCTCAGCGGTGGGCAGAGTTCTACCCAAGCCATCGGTGGCAACAAGAGAAGAAGCTTCCCCAGCCCAGGACCCCCCAGCCCCCTTTAGGGGGAGAACTTCACCGCAGCATAAAGAGGAGCTGACAGACAATAGGAATGTAAAAAGATATTTCTTCATGGTAGTAACATAAAAATGGCTCCCACTAAAGGTGGTTGGGGGGGTCTTTACTCTTTGTTCGCCCGCTTCCTCTCCAAGTGGTCGAGGATGACTTTACGCATTCGCATACTCTTGGGTGTGACTTCTACGTATTCGTCGGCCTTGATGTACTCGAGTGCTTCTTCGAGGGAGAAGATGGTGGCCGGGATGATGTGTGCTTTCTCGTCTGTTCCGCTGGCGCGGACGTTGGTGAGCTGCTTTGCCTTGCAGACGTTGATGACAATATCGTTTTCGTGGACATGCTCGCCCACAACCTGACCTGCATATACCTGGTCTTGCGGTTCGATGAAGAAGCGACCTCTATCCTGCAGATGGTCGATGGCATAAGCGTAGGCATTGCCGCTCTCCAGGGCAATCAGCGAGCCGTTGACGCGGCGGTTGATGTCGCCCTTGTATGGTTGGTATTCCTTGAAGCGATGGGCAATGATGGCTTCGCCCTGACTTGCCGTGAGCATATTCGTACGCAAGCCTATGATGCCTCGGCTGGGGATGAGGAACTCGATGTTGACACGTTCACCCTGACTTTCCATACTCGTCATCTCGCCCTTGCGACGCGTCACCATATCGATCATCTTCGATGCGAACTCCTCCGGCACATTGATAGTCATTTCCTCGATGGGTTCGTACCTTTCAGGGGCGAGGGGCGAGGGGCAGGGGGCAAGAGATTTGCTGGAGCCACTGGTATCCTCTTGCCCCTTACCACTTGCTCCTGGCCCCCATTTATATATGACTTGTGGCTGACCCACTTGCAACTCGTAGCCTTCGCGACGCATGGTCTCGATGAGGACAGAGAGGTGCAAGACGCCACGCCCTGATACTATCCAGCGGTCGGTGTAGCCTTCTGGCATCTCCACTCGCAGGGCAAGGTTCTTCTCCAGTTCGCGTTCGAGGCGTTCGCCTATGTGACGGCTGGTGCAGTACTTGCCTTCCTTGCCGAAGAAAGGCGAGTCGTTGATGGTGAAGAGCATGGACATCGTGGGTTCGTCGATGCTGATGGGTGGCAGCGGTTCGGGGTTCTCGAAGTCGCAGATGGTGTCGCCTATCTCGAAACGCTCCAATCCGACGATGGCACAGATGTCGCCCGACCCTACTTCCTGCGTCTTCTGACGTCCCATGCCGGTGAAGGTGTGGAGTTCCTTTATCTTTGTCTTCTCCATCTGTCCGTTGCGATGGGCAATGGTGATGTTCATACCTTCGCGAAGCGTACCGCGATGTACGCGACCGACGGCGATGCGTCCTGTGTAGTTACTGTAGTCAAGGCTGGTGATGAGCATCTGTGGTGTGCCTTCGAGAATCTCTGGCTCAGGAATGTACTTCAGTATGCAGTCGAGCAGATACGTTATGTCCTGCGTGGGTGTCTGCCAGTCTTCGGCCATCCAGCCCTGCTTGGCGGAGCCGTAGATGACGGGGAAGTCGAGCTGCTCTTCCGTAGCGTCGAGGTCGCACATCAGGTCGAACACCATTTCATACACTTCCTCCGGACGGCAGTTGGGCTTATCGACCTTATTGATGACGACGACAGGTTTCAAGCCTATCTGAAGTGCTTTTTGCAGGACGAAGCGCGTCTGTGGCATCGGTCCCTCGAAGGCATCGACCAGGAGCAAGCATCCGTCGGCCATGTTGAGCACGCGCTCCACTTCGCCGCCGAAGTCCGAGTGACCCGGAGTGTCGATGATGTTTATCTTTGTATCTTTGTAGTTGATGCTGACGTTCTTTGAGAGGATGGTGATGCCGCGCTCTCGTTCCAGTTCGTTATTGTCGAGCATGAGCTCTCCAGTCTGCTGGTTCTCGCGGAAGAGGTTGCCTGCCAGCAGCATTTTGTCAACAAGGGTTGTCTTGCCATGATCGACATGGGCGATGATAGCTATGTTCCTGATACTTTGCATAGATGTATGTACGATGCTATATTTTCAACTTTCAATTTTCAACTTTCAATTTTCAAATTTCAATTTTCATACGTGCTTTTCGCTTCCGCTGCGTTTCTCGCGGCTGTAGGAGCGATACTCGTCAAGGGGTATCTCGACGTTGGGTTCTTCGAGTGCCGATGCGCTTCTCAGTCGGAAGCAGAGGTACTTGATGTCGATGCCACGAGCCCGCCACATGCTTTCGTAGTAAGTCTGGATGGAGCGGGCTGCTTCCTCCAGGTCTCCGCTTAGTGAGGCGTCTTCATACAGGTTCCTCGTCTTTGCTTCAGGCTCTATGCCGTTGGCTTTCAGCATCTCTTCGGTGTAGGTATAGAGGAAGTTCGAGTCGGTCTTCAGGTGGATGAGCCCGCCGTCCTGCAGGAACTGCCTGTATCGCTCCAGGAAGAAGGTGCTGGTGAGCCGCTTCGTGACCTTCTTCATTTGTGGGTCGGAGAAGGTGAGCCATATCTCGCTGACCTCCTCGGGGGCGAAGAAGCGCTGTATGAACTCGATGTTGGTACGCAGGAAGCCGACGTTCTTCATGCCTGTTTGCAAGGCTTCCTTGGCTCCTGTCCACATGCGTGCTCCCTTGATGTCAACGCCGATGAAGTTCTTGTCTGGCACCTGCTTTCCCAAGCCTACGGTATATTCTCCTCTGCCGCATCCCAGTTCCAGGACGATGGGGTTCTGGTTGTGGAAGAAGTCCTCGTGCCATCGTCCGCGCAAAGGGAACTCGTCCTGCATGACGGCTGCCATCGGACACTCCACGACGAGTGGGTTCTGCGCCATCTCTGCGAACTTAGCCAGCTTACCTTTTCCCATAGATTTTTATTGTTGGAGTTAAAGGACAATACTTCTGGATGCCGTATATTATTGTATTGTGTTCCTGAAGCATAACTCTCGTACTTTAACTTCTTTAACTTCTTAATTCACCTACTTGTCGAAAGCGAAGTTTGTCCGACCGATGTTTTGTCCGTCGGCGAAGATGTCAACTCGGTAGTTTCCGGCGCTCAGCGCTTCGGCCACGTCCCAATAGACCACGACGCTCTGCTCCTCGCCTGTGTATTCGATGTCCTTGCGGATGCTATACTCGAGCTGGCGGTTCTCGTAGGCAAAGGTGCCGCCTTTGGAGAGGACGTCGCCCGTCGGCGTCGTGATGCGAACATAGAGGCTGCGGATGCCGGTGGCTGTGGTGACGTTACGGGAGATGTTGAATCCGATGACGAACTTCTTGACGTCCTTTATCTTCTTCGCAACCTTTCCCTTCTTATTGCGCCCCTCAGCATAGATGCCCGTTGCGTCGAGCTGGCTGGCGATGGCCACCTTGTCGGAGAGCGTCTCGTTCTCGACGGAGAGGTTGGATATGTGCTGCTGAGCCTGTGCGTTCTGCGTCTTCAGGTTGGAGTTCTCCTGTGCAAGGGCTGCATTCATGCGGTTGAGCGAGTCAATCTGCATCACGTAGTTGCGAAGGACCTCGCGCAGCGTGGCAAGCTCCTTCTTCAGTCGCATGATTTCGGCTGCATCGCTGCTCTTGACGCGCCGCAGTTCCTCCAGCAGCTCCTCGGTGCGTTTCTGCTCCTGCTCAAGCTGGGCGACCAATGAGTCGTTGTTGATTTGCGTCATCATCTCGTTGTACTGCAAGGCGAACTGCTCGTACTCGTTCTCCATCTCGCGCTTGTCCATTTCCGCCAGCTCGAGCATCTGCTGGCTTTCGAGCCTCTGCTGGTTCATCGTATAAAGGAGGAACCCTATGACGAGGACTGCAACAGCCGCGATTGCAACAAGCACAAACCTCTGTTTTCTGTCCATTATCTTGTACTTTTTGGTTTCATTCTCTGAATTTCGCTGCAAAGGTACGAAGAAAAAGTGAAACGTGAAGGGTGAAAAGGGAAAAAAATGCGGGTGCATTCGAGATTGAGTAACTCGACTCTGCGAAGCCGGGTAGTTGATGAACCCCGTTTTCTTGTTTGTCAAGTAGAGCAGAAACTTTGCGAAAAGTTTTGACACCATCGGAGGACGGAAAACAGTTCATGGAGAGACACCACACCTAGTTGGGCAAATAGGTACACGTACTTAAGGCAATAAGTACACGTACTTATGGCAATAGGTACACGTACTTGCCCGTCGAGGCACGCTAAGTTTTCCGAAGAAACGCGGCTGATTTTCCCAAAATCAATGCCTCGTTTTGCAACAAACCACGCAAAGTTACCTCTTTATTAACACCCTCCTCAAAAAGCCATCTCTGTAACATACTGATACACAAGTATCATTCGATTTAAGCGCATCTTTTGTGTTCTGTGGAGAAAAGTGCCTCGAGGACCGAGAAACGCGCTCAGAAACGACCATTATGCGAAATAACTTGACAGGAAGAAGAGTAACAGAGGCCCATAAGCCGGCATCTTCATCATGCAGAACTCCTGTCGTATTTCCGCTTCGGAATATGGAGAAGAACGATTTTTTGCATTTAATGATGACAACTTTCGCATTTTTTTCGTACCTTTGCGCGGAAATAAAGCAAACTTCACATCATTAAATATAGACCAGTCAGATGCCTTTAAGACTACCCGACAGGCTTCCTGCCATAGAATTCCTCAGAGAAGAGAACATCTTCGTACTGGGCGACGAACGCGCCAACGCTCAGGACATACGTCCCCTGCGCATCGCCATCCTCAACCTCATGCCCCTGAAAATCACCACGGAGACCGACCTCATCCGCCTGCTCTCCAACAGCCCGCTACAGCTCGAGATACACCTCATGAAGGTCAAGGCCCACACGAGCAAGAACACACCCATCGAGCACATGAGGGCCTTCTACCGCGACTTCGAGGAGATGCGGCACGAGAAGTTCGACGGCTTCATCATCACAGGAGCACCAGTAGAACACCTCGACTTCGAGGATGTGAACTATTGGGACGAGCTGTGCAGCATTTTTGCATGGGCACGGACACACGTCACGAGCACATTATATATATGTTGGGCAGCCCAAGCCGGCCTCTACTATTATTACGGCGTTCCCAAGTATCCCCTGCCCCAGAAGATGTTCGGCATCTTCCCACAAATACCGCTCCTGCCACGCCTGCCCATCTTCCGAGGCTTCGACGACATCTTCTACATGCCACACAGCCGTCATACGGAAATCCACAAGGACGACATTCTCGCCGTGCCTGAACTGACACTTATTGCCGAAAGCCCGCTGAGCGGAGCATCGATGGTCATGGCAAGAAACGGACGAGAGATATTCATCACCGGACACTCCGAGTATTCCCCCATGACGCTCGACACAGAGTACAGGCGCGACCTCGGGAAAGGACTGCCCATACAAAAGCCCTACAACTACTATCGCGACGACGACCCGGAGAAAGGACCACTCGTCACCTGGCGTGGACACGGCAACCTGCTCTTCCAGAACTGGCTCAACTATTACGTCTATCAGGAGACGCCCTACGACATCAATGAAATCAAATAGCAGCCCCAGCCCCATCGAACTCCTCTCTCCAGCACGAGACCTGGCGTGCGGCATCGCAGCCATCGACCACGGAGCAGACGCCGTCTATATCGGCGCAGCACGGTTCGGTGCAAGGGCAGCAGCAGGCAACTCCACCGACGACATCGCTAAGCTCTGCGACTACGCACACCGATTCGGAGTAAAGATTTATGCCACCATCAACACGCTTCTCTACGAAAACGAACGCGAGGAAGCACGCCGCCTGGCATGGGACCTCTACCAAGCCGGCGTGGATGCACTCATCGTGCAAGACCCGGTAATGCTCAATCTCGACCTGCCGCCCATCCCGCTCCATGCAAGCACACAGATGGACAACCGCACAGCAGAGAAGGTACTAAAGCTTAAGGAACTTGGGTTCAACCAGATAGTCCTTGCCCGAGAACTTACGCTCGAAGAGATAAGCAGCATTCACAAAGCTGTGCCAGACGTGACACTCGAAGCCTTCGTGCATGGTGCGCTCTGCGTTTCGTACAGCGGAAGGTGCTACGCCTCGGAGTACTGCTTCGGTCGTTCTGCCAATCGAGGTGAGTGCGCCCAGTTCTGCCGCCTGCCATTTTCCCTGATGGATGCAGAAGGGCATACACTCATTAAGGACAAGTACCTGCTTTCGCTTCGCGACATGAACCGCATCCACCGCATCGAGGAGATGATGGATGCAGGCGTAAGAAGCTTCAAGATAGAAGGAAGACTGAAGGACATAGGCTACGTCAAGAACGTGACCGCCGCATACCGGCAAGCCATCGATGCCATCCTGGAGAGAAGG